>JAXJPE010000098.1:0-21528 GCA_036426035.1 Collinsella sp. | reverse complement strand
CCGGCAAGAAGATGACCGCGCTCGCCGACAAGGTCGCCGACGAGGGCTACGACGCCGTGTTCCTGATGGGCGTCGGCGGCACCTGGGACGAGCTCATGCAGCTCGAGTACCTCATGAACAAGTTCGGCGACCGCGACCTCGAGGTCTACCTGATCCACGCCGCCGAGTGGAACGTCATGGGCCACAAGCGCATGACCGAGAAGTCCGTCGTGCTCACCGCCTCCGAGTCCGGCACTACCCCCGAGGTCCTCGAGGCCGTCAAGAAGATGAAGGAAAAGGGCATTCGCGTCTACGCCATGACCAAGCCCGAGGGCCCCATCGGCCAGGCTGTCGGCGCCGAGAATTGCGTCAAGATGGCTTCCGATCATGGTAACGGTGGCTGCGAGATGGGCTACTACCTCGCCGACTGCTTCGGCCTGCGCCTGCTCAACCGCCGCGGCTGCTTCCCACAGTTCGATAAGTTCATCGAGCAGACCAAGGACGTTTGGACCCACCTGGTCGACATCCGCAAGAGCTTCGAGCCGCGCGCCGAGGAGCTCGCCAAGAAGTACGCCCTGGCCCCCTACACCATGTTCATCGGCTCGGGCGCCCTGTGGGGCGAGACGATCCTGTTCTCGATGTGCATCCTGGAGGAGATGCAGTGGAAGCGCACCCGCTACATCACCTCGGCCGACTTCTTCCACGGCACCCTCGAGCTCGTGGAGCCCGGCGTCCCCGTGTTCCTGTTCATGGGCGAGGACGAGAACCGCAAGCTCGACGAGCGCGTCCGCGCCTTCCTCAACCGCGGCGTGACCGGCGACACCGACATCAACATCATCGACACCGCCGAGTTCGCGATCCCCGGCCTTGACGACGAGTTCCGCGTCATCGTGTCTCCGTGGATCCTCTCCTCGCTGATCACCGATCGCCTTGCCGCTTACTACGAGACGGTCACCAAGCACAACCTCAACTACCGTCGCTACTATCACCAGTTCGACTACTAAGAGCAAATAACGTTTGTGTAATTGGGCCCCGCTCCTATATGGAACGGGGCCTCGCTTGGGTTGGAGAGTAATTATGAGCTATCCGCAGCTTGCCGTCATGAATATCAGCCATCGTTATTTTGACCTTGAGGAATTCTTTTCTTCGGCAGCGGCCTCGGGCTACACGTGTTGCGAGCTTTGGACCGGGGCGATGCATCTGTATGTCGATTGCCATGGATACGATTCGCTCGAGCAGGTGCGGGAGCTGTCGCAGCGGTATGGGGTTCGGATTGTGGGGCTTTGTCCCGAACAGAACAACCCCAAGCCGTGGAATATCGCGGCGCGCGGGAATGAGGCGCGTGCCCGCACGCTCGCGTACTTTAAGAACGTTGTAGATATCGCGGCGGAACTTGGAGCCGAGCAGGTCATGGTCTCGAGCGGCTGGGCATTTTTGAACGAGCCGATCGAGGACGCGTGGGGTCGCAGCGCCTCGATGCTGCGTGCGATTGCCGAGCATGCGGGAGAGCGCGGCGTGCGACTGGTGCTCGAGGCCCTACAACCGGTTGAGTCGATGATCGTGAACTCGGCGGCCGATACGAAGTGCATGATCGAGGCAGTTGATCATCCGGCACTTAAGGCGTGTCTGGATTTGGGCGCTATGGCGGTGGCGGGGGATACCATCGACGATTATTTCGATCTGCTTGGCGATGATGTCGCCCACGTGCATTTTGTCGATGTTGCGGCAGATGGCACGACGCATCTTGCCTGGGGTGACGGCGACCGCGATATGCGCGCCGACCTAGATAGGCTGGTGGCGCGCGGCTATCGCGGAGTTGTTTCGGCCGAGACCTATGACTGGCGCTATTTTGCCAATCCCGCGGCAGCCGACGCTCAGGTTATGGCGGAGTACCGACGCGCGATTGGCGCCTAGGTGGGGTTGGGTTGCGGTAATCTGCCCCATGTTTCCAAATGAATACGCTGTGAGCCGAGGAGGACGATTCTCCCCGCAAACACTCTAGTATGCTAAAGTACCCAGAAGACCGGCGGAGCTATGCCGGTCTTCTGTTCTATATGAAACACAGCATGAGGAGGCTCACCAGATGACGGCCACACCGTGGGGATTCCGGGACATATTGCCCGAGGAGGCTCAGGCGCGCGAGGAGATCGCGCTGACGGTGAAGGGCTGCTTTAGGGAGCATCATTACCTGCCGGTCGAGACGCCGCTACTCGAGGACAAGGGTTCGCTCGAGGAAGGCGGCCGCATTGCGGATACGCCGTTTAAGCTCTTTGATGACGACGGCCGCCTGCTGGTGGTCCGTCCCGACAACACGCTGCCGATCGTTCGCCTGGTTTCGACTCGCATGCGCGCGGCCGACCTGCCGCTGCGCCTGCGCTACGAGGCGCCGGTGGTTCGCGAGTGCCAGCGCAATGCCGGCGGCTCGCGCCAGTTTACACAGCTGGGCTTTGAGCTTATCGGTGCGGGCGATACCGCGGGCGATGTCGAGATTGTCTCGCTCGTGGCCGAGGCGGTGCGCAAGCTGGCGCTGCCCGATGCACGCATTATCGCAGGTAGCGTGCGTCCGTTTAAGGAACTGCTCGCGGCGTGCGAGGATCGCGAGCTGGCCGCCGAGGCCCTGCGCTGCGTGCACGCCAACGACTTTGTGGGCCTCGATGCCCGCGTGGCGGCAAGCACCGAGTCCGATGCCGTCAAGGCCGCCATTAGCGAGCTGCCGCGTCTGCACGGCGGTGCCGAGGTACTCGACCGCGTGGACGCGCTGCTGGAGGCCGCCGGTATCGTCGCGCCGCTGACGCGCGAGCTGCGTGCCCTGGTTGAGGGCCTGGCACCCGAGGACGCCCAGGTGCTGTCGTTCGACTTCTCTATCATGAACTCTTTCGATTACTACACGGGCCTGGTCTTTAAGGCTTATGCCGGTGGTCTGCCCGATCCGGTCGGCTCGGGCGGTCGCTACGACTCCATCTTTACCGGCGCATTTGGTGACGGTATCGAGGTGCCGGCGGCGGGCTTCGCCTTTTCGCTCGAGCGCCTGGAGGCCGCGCGCACCTCGGCCGAGGACGCTGCCTCCGATGGCGATCACGCCGTGGGCCGTGGCGCCGAGGGCCCGCTGCGCATTGCCGTGCCCAAGGGCTCGCTCAAGGCCGATACCCTCGATGTGCTCGAGGCTGCGGGCCTGGACGTCTCCGAGCTGCGCGACCCCGGTCGTCACCTGATCGTGCGCGGTCGTGACACGCGTGCCGGCGAGGGCGCGGTCGGCGATATTGAGTTTGTCATCGTGCGTCCCAGCGACGCGCCGGCCTTTGTGGGTTGCGGCGGCGCCGACTGCGGCATCTGCGGCTGGGACTCGCTCATCGAGGCCGACCTCAACCTGCTGCAGCTGGTCAATCTGGGCTACGGTCTGTGCACTTTTATTGAGGCGGAGCCTGCGTGGCGCGCCGGGCAGGCCGAGCGCAACTATGCCCGCCGCGGGTCGCTTCGCGTGGCCACCAAGTACCCGCGCATCGCGAGCGCCTGGTATGCCGAGCGCGGCGTGAATGCCGATATCGTCTCGCTGCACGGCAACATCGAGCTGGGCCCCATCGTCGGTATGACCGACCGCATCGTGGACATTACCGCCACGGGCGCGACCCTGCGCGACAACGACCTGGTTATTACTGGTCGCATTATGGACTGCACGGCGCGCTTCTTCGTTAACCCGGGCGCGGCGCGCCTGGACCCACGTGTGCGCAACCTGGCCGATCGCCTGGCGGCGGCCGTGAAGGACAAGCATTTTGAGCCCGTCGCGGGTTCGGCACAATAGCGCGAGCGCGTGCGGGCGCCCCAACGTACGGGCTGCGGGCCGATTGGTGCCGCCGCCCGGCCTCTCGTTTTTCGAACAAAACCTCGACCGATGGGGGATACCGATATGAAGACCATCAAGCTTGCTCCCGGTGAGCGTCTCGTTACCAACCAGCTCAACCGTAAGGGCGTGCTGCCGCAAAACATCGTTGACGCCGCCCGCGATATCGTGGCCAACGTGCGCGCCAATGGCGATGCCGCGGTGCGCGATTACTGTCGGCGTTTTGACGGTGTCGAGCTGCAGAGCTTTCGCTTGCCGCAAGAGCAGATCGATGCCGCGCTCGAAGGCCTCGATCCGGCCTTTGTCGCTGCGCTCGAGAAGGCCGCGCGCCAGATTCGCGAGTTCCACCAGCGTGAGGTCGAGCAGAGCTGGTTTACCACGCGTGCGGACGGCACGATGCTCGGTGTTAAGGTGACCCCGCTCGCGGCGGCCGGCATCTACGTGCCGGGCGGCCGCGCGCAATATCCCTCCACGGTGCTCATGAACGCCATTCCCGCCAAGGTCGCCGGCGTCAAGCGCGTGGTCATGGTGACGCCGCCGCAAAAGGACGGCCTGATCAGCCCCTACACGCTCGCCGCGGCAAAGCTCGGCGGCGTGGACGAAATCTATATGGTGGGCGGCGCTCAGGCCGTGGCCGCGCTGGCGTACGGTACCGAGACCATTCCGCGTGTCGACAAGATCGCCGGTCCGGGTAACGCTTTTGTTGCCGCTGCCAAGCAGATTGTCTCGGGCGACGTGGGAATCGACATGGTCGCCGGCCCGTCCGAGGTCTGCGTGCTGGCCGATGCCACGGCCAAGCCCATGGTGGTCGCGGCCGACCTAATGGCCCAGGCCGAGCACGATCCGCTGGCAGCCTGCTATCTGGTGACTTGCGACGAGCAGTTTGCGCGCGAGGTCGAGGCCGGCATCGACATCTTGGTGGCGCAGTCGCCGCGTGCCGAGATTACGCGCGCTTCGCTCGACAACGAAGGCACCATCGTGGTGGCCGCCGATATGGCTGCCGCCGTCGAGGCCGTGAACACCGTGGCGCCCGAGCACCTTGAGCTGCACTGCAAGGACGCGATGGGCCTGCTTGGCGGCATTCGCAACGCCGGCGCCATCTTTGTGGGCGCTTGGAGCTCCGAGCCGCTTGGCGATTATGTTGCTGGCCCCAACCACACGCTGCCGACCGGCGGCACGGCCATGTTCTCCAACCCGCTTTCGGTCGAAGAGTTCGTTAAGCGCTCGAGCGTCATTTGCTATACGCCCGAGGGTCTGCTCTCCGACGCTCCCGCTACGCAGCGCCTGGCCGAGGCCGAGGGCCTGTGGGCGCACGCGCTCTCTGCCGCCCTGCGTCGTCGCGTGCTGGAGCAGGGCGAGGATGCCGTGAGTGCCGAGTCGCTGGCTGCAGCCGACCTGACCAAGGTCGCCTGGCCGGGCGATACGACCGTGACGGTCGCCGAGGGCGTGGACCTGGCGGCTGCAGGCTCGGATAGCGCTGGCGCGACCGGCGAGGAGGCCTAATATGGCCGAGCTGACGCCCCGCATGAAGGAGCTCGTCCAGCCCTACTTGGCCGGCATTGAGCCCTACGATCCCAACTTTACGCCCACGCGCATCAACCTTTCGGCCAACGAGAACACCTATCCCGTGCCGGCCGGCGTGCGCGAGGCGATTGACGCGGCGCTCGCCGCTACGCCGCTCAACCGCTATCCCGATCCCATGTCCAACGACCTGCGCGACGAGCTGGCCGCTTGGCATGGCGTGACGCGCGAGAGCATCTGCGTGGGCAATGGCGGCGACGAGCTGCTCTATAACTATCTGCTGGCGTTTGGCGGCGCGGGGCGGACCCTGCTCAACTGCCCGCCGTGCTTTAGCGAGTACGCGTTCTTTGCGTCGCTCTGTCAGACCGAGGTGCGCGACGTGTGGCGTGATCCGGCGACCTTTGAGCTCGACCAGGCAGCCGTGCTCGCCGCGGCACCGGAGTGCAACCTGGCCATCGTGACCTCGCCCAACAATCCCACGGGCGATGTGGCGCCGCTCGACTTTGTCGCGGCCCTGTGCGATGCGTGCCCCGGCATGGTAATGGTCGATGAGGCCTACGTTGAGTTTGCCGACGATTCGTTTGGCGCGGCCACCACGGCGCAAGGCCTTATCGCCGAGCATCCCAACCTGGTGATTCTGCACACGCTGTCCAAGGCGTTTGGCGCCGCCGGCACGCGCCTGGGCTATGTGATCGCGGCGCCCGAGGTTATTGACGTGTTCGCGGCGATTCACCAGATTTATTCGGTTAACGTTCTGAGCCAGGCCGCCGCGCTTGCCTGCGTGCGTGCCCGCGATGCGTACGCGCCCGTGGTGGCACAGGTTGCATCCGAGCGCGAGCGCGAGCTGTGCGCCCTGCGCGCAATGGCTGCCGAGGGTCTGACCGTGGAGGCGTGGGCGAGTGCGGCGAACTTTGTGCTCGTGCGCACGCCGCATGCCACGCGCGTGCGCGAGCGTCTGCGCGACGAGTATTCGATTTTGGTGCGCGACTTTAGCTACGCGCCGGGGCTCGCGGACTGCCTACGCATTACCGTGGGTACCCCGCAGGAAAACGACGAGGTGCTGGCTGCGTTTGCCGCGCTGGTGAAGGAGGAGATGTAGATGGGCCGTTATGCCGAGGTGACCCGCAAGACGGGGGAGACCGATATTGTCGTCAAGCTCGACCTGGACGGGAGCGGCGTGTGCGATATCTCGACCGGCGTGCCGTTTTTCGACCACATGCTCAACGCTTTTGGCCGCCATGGTCTGTTCGATCTGACGGTGCACGCGGTAGGCGACGTGGAGGTCGATGCGCACCACACCGTCGAGGACGCGGGTATTGTGCTGGGCGAGGCATTTTGCCGGGCGCTGGGCGACAAGGCGGGCATTACGCGCTTTGCCGACGCGGCGATCGCCATGGACGAGACACTTGTGATGGCTGCTGTTGATATTTCGGGCCGCGGGCAGGCCTACTGCGAGCTGCCCGTGCCGACCGAGCGCGTGGGCAGCTTCGATACCGAGCTGGCCGTCGAGTTCTTCTACGCCTTTGCGCGCGACGCCAAGCTCACGCTGCACGTGCGCGAGCTGGCGGGCAGCAACTCGCATCACATTATCGAGGCCGCCTTTAAGGCCGTGGGTCGCACGATGCGCCATGCCTGTGAGCTGGATCCCCGCGTGCAGGGCATCCCCAGCACCAAGGGCTCGCTGTAACCTGCCAAAAAGGGACAGGTTTATTTTGGCAGGTTTTATCTGCGGAAATGCTGTCTCATGTGGTGGGTGAACGTTTAACCGACCAAAATAAACCTGTCCCTTTTTGGCAGGTTTTGAATGGGGAAAGGGAGGGTCGCGTGGGCGAACCGAAGATCGTGGTGGTCGACTACCACAAGGGTAACTTGTCGAGCGTCGTGCGCGGGCTTGTGCGCGCCGGTGCCGCTGCCTGCACGTCGGACGATCCGGAGCAGATCTGCAACGCCGACGGCCTGGTCATCCCGGGCGTGGGCGCGTTCTATGACGCGATCGCCTTTATGCGCCAGAGCGGTGAGGAGGCGGCTGTGCTCGACGCCGTTGCCGCCGGAACTCCGCTGCTCGGCATCTGCCTGGGCCTTCAGCTATTTTTTGAGCGCGGCAACGAGGGCGTGCCTGCGGACGAGGGCGCGATTGCCGGCGGTAACGCCCCCGAGCAGGCTGGCAGTCCCTGGGTCGATGGGCTGGGCATTATGCGCGGCTCGTGCACGCGCTTGGAGTCGAGTCGCCTTAAGGTGCCGCACGTGGGCTGGGACCAGGTGCACATGACGCCCGCCGGTGCGGCCGATCCACTGCTTGCCGGTTTTGCCGAGGGTGCCAACATGTATTTCACCCACAGCTATGCGGTGGCCGACGATGCCGATGCCGCCGATGTGCTGGCGCGCACGCACTATACGCGGAGTTTCCCGTGCATCGTGCGCCACGGCAACGTGTGGGGCTGCCAGTTCCATCCCGAGAAATCCTCCGCGCTGGGTCAGCGCATCCTTAAGAATTTCGTCAGCATCGTCGAGGAGGTCGGCCGATGATCCTGTTTCCCGCAATCGATCTGATCGGCGGCAAGGTCGTGCGCCTGGAGCGCGGCGACCGCAGCCGCTGCAAGGTATATTCCGACGACCCCGTGGCCGTCGCTCGCTCGTTTGCCGAGCAGGGCGCAAGCTGGGTGCACGTCGTCGACCTGTCCGCTGCCTTTGGCGAGGACGAGGACACCTGCGCTGCCAACTCGGCGGCGATCAAGGCCATCTGCGGCGTCGACGGTCTGTCCGCGGACGTGGGCGGCGGCGTCCGCTCGCTCGCACGCATCGACGAGCTGGCCGGCTACGGCGCATGCCGTATCGCGCTGGGCACCGTGCTGGTGACCGAGCCGGGTTTTGCCGAAGTGGCGGCCCAAGGCTTTGGCGAGTTGCTGGTGGCAGACATCGCCGCGCGCGACGGCCAGGTCAAGGTGAATGGCTGGCGCGACGGCGCGGGCGTGGCGCTCGACGATGCCGCGGCGCAGCTCACCGAGCTGGGCTTTAAACATCTGGTGTACACCGACATCGCGCGCGATGGCATGCAGACGGGTATCGATGTGGCGACGTATCGCCACGTGGCCGAGGTCGCGGGTTTTCCTGTCGTGGCTTCGGGTGGTATCTCGACGCTCGACGATATCCGCGCGCTTGCCGCGGTGGGCGAGGATGCCATCGAGGGCGCCATTACCGGCCGTGCGCTCTACGAGGGCAATTTTACGCTGGCCCAGGCGCTGGCTGCCGCCCGAGGGGAGGAGTAGCCCATGCTTACCAAGCGCGTGATTCCCTGTCTGGACGTCAAGGACGGCCGCGTGGTCAAGGGCGTCAACTTTGTGAGCTTGCGCGACGCGGGCGATCCGGTGGAGCTGGCGCGCGCCTACGACCGCGAGGGTGCGGACGAGGTCGTATTTTTGGACATTACCGCGACGAGCGACAACCGTGCGACGACCATCGAGATGGCGGCGCACGCGGCCGAGGAGCTGGCCATTCCCTACACCGTGGGCGGCGGCTTTCGCGACCTGGCGGGCATGCGGACCATGGTGGCTGTCGGTGCCGACAAGGTATCGCTCAACTCTGCCGCAGTGCGCGACCCATCGCTGATCAGCCAAGCTGCCGCGGCGTTTGGCAGCCAGGCCGTGGTCGTGGCGATCGATGCCAAGCGCGTGGGGCTGCCCGGGGAGCCGGGCGCCGATAAGTGGGAGGTCTTTACCGCAGGAGGCCGCAACGCCACGGGTATCGACGCGGTGGCGTGGGCCGAGGAAGCGGCTCGTCGCGGCGCCGGCGAGATCCTGCTGACCAGCATGGATCGCGACGGCACCAAGGCCGGCTTTGACCTGGCACTCACCCGTGCCGTGGCGCGCGCGGTGCCAATCCCCGTCATCGCGAGCGGCGGCGTGGGCACGCTCGAGCATTTTGCCGAGGGCGTGATCGAGGGCGAGGCCGATGCCGTGCTGGCGGCGAGCGTCTTTCACTTTGGAACCTTCAGCATTCGCGAAGTCAAAGAGTATATGGCCAGCCAAGGCATTCCTGTGAGGCTGGACTTCTAATGCTGCGGCTTGCCCAGGCACCCGACCTTTCGGCTCCAACCCTCCTCGCGTACTTAAGTACGCGTCGTCGGGCTTGTCGCTCGTAATCTCGGGCACCTGGACAACCCTCGCCGACCTGCGAAGTTTGAATTTGGGAAGAGAAATGGAAGAGATAACCGATCCTTCAAAGCTTACATACGACGCCAAGGGGCTGATTCCTTGTGTTGTTCAGCAGTATGACACCGGCGAGGTGCTTATGGTTGCCTGGATGAACGAGGAGTCGGTGGGGTTGACGCTCAAGACCGGCACCACGTGGTTTTGGAGCCGTAGCCGCCAGGAGCTCTGGAACAAGGGCGCGACGAGCGGCAATATGCAAGCGGTCAAGGAGCTCTGGGCCGACTGCGATAGCGATACGCTGCTGGTCAAGGTTGACTCGCCGGGTCCGGCCTGCCACACCGGCAACCGTACCTGCTTCTTTAAGAAACTCGCGTAGGACGGGCGCTCGACTAGGCGCTTGGCCAACCAGAAAGGATTGAACTATGGGTGTGCGCACCGCAAACGTTCAGGATGGAAATATCGGTGAGACGCTGACGGGGCTCGCCGAGGTGATTCACGGCCGTCGCGACGCATCGCCGCAGGAGAGCTACACCGCTCGTCTGTTGACCGACGTCGAGGACGAGCTGCTCAAGAAGCTTGCCGAGGAGGCGAGCGAGGTGATCATGGCCTGCAAGGATAACGATCACGATCACATCCGCTACGAGGCCGGCGACCTGGTCTACCACCTGCTCGTGACGCTCGAGCGCTACGGCATCACCCTCGACGAGCTGGCCGGCGAACTCAACGCCCGCCGCCACTAGTCATTGGGTAGTCATTGGGGACGTTCTTAAACGACTAGTCGTTTGGGACAGTCTTTGCCGACGCTGCCAAATAACATGCCCAATTACTACGATGAAACTGGATCTGCTGACCACATGTCGGTTTTGAGCAAATCGTCAACGCTTCTACCTGCGGTTTTATTTTCCGCATTAAGCCGATGGTCGGAGGTTTGCGGTTCATCGTAGTAAAAGGGCGTTCTTTTTGGCGGGCGGTGTTGCACGGGCGTCGGTGGTGAGCAAAACGACCTGTTTTCCTCCGTCCCCAAGGGGTCATTTGTGAAGAGTGTCCCCAACGACTAGTCTTAGGCGAGGGGCGTGGGCTCCCATTCTCCGGTGAGGTGGGGGATGTCGAAGGTTCGATAGCTACAGTCGTAGGCGTGGGCCTGGGCCTCGCGGATGTTCCAGCAGATGTCGCAGGCGCGGTGTGCGTCCGAGCCAAAGGTAATGGGCACCTCGGCATGGGCAAAGCAGCGCAAGAGGCCGGTCGCGGGGTAGTAGTCGTCGAGCCCCTTGCGCGACGCGGCAGTCGAGACCTCAACGCGCCGATTCGTGTCGTGTGCGCATTCTGCCATCTGCCCCCAGAACGGCGCGGGGTCAAAATCGGGCGCAAAGCCCTCCTTCGAAAAGCGCATGACCAGGTCGGGGTGGGCCATCACGTCAAAGTTGAGCGGGCTTTCGCAGGCGCAACACCAGTCGTCGACGTAGCGCTCCCACACGCCGCGCACGCCCAGGTTTTCCCAAACGTGCAGGTTGGTGTCATCGTCGATCCAACCGCAGCACGAATCGGGCGCATCGGGACGAACGACGTCCTCTGTCCCCGCCGTACCCGGGGTACCGGCCATGATATCGCCGGGGTTGCCAATCCAATGCACACTGCCCAGGCGTACGACGGCGCCCTGGGACCAGCGCTCAACCAAAGGCTCGCAGCCTTCATACCAATCGCACTCAAAGCCATAGATAAGCTCGAGCTCCGGCGCGATCTGCGCGGCGAGCTTGCGGGCGTCCTCAAAGGCCAGGCGATGCGCCGGCAGGTCGCCCTCGACAACCTGTACCTCGCAATTGGAATCCATGCTGGCAGGCAGGGTAAGGTGATCGGTCGAGACCATGGCACGGCAACCGGCCGCAGCAGCGGCGCGAACGTTGTCCTCAAACGAGGCGTGTCCGTCCGAGAACGAGGTGTGGGTATGGCAATCGACCAGCGGGCAGGCGGGCATGGCGACTCCTTTGCATTTGGCGAATCCGCTCCATTGTAATGGCGCGACCCCTGACGCGCCGGGAACGCTGCAAGTCGAAACCGACCGGAAAGGGCAGGCGGCGCACGCCGACGTCCGAGACGGGCAAAAGTCCCGCCCATCCCATGACGACACCCCCACGCCGCCCGCGATGTGTTAGCGTTTGGATGAACAAAACGAGCCCGTGCGGAAAGGAGCCGGACCGTATGCCATGCGATACCACATCCCCGCTGTCTCGCGAGACCGATGCGCCCGAAACTATCGTCAAACTGGAGTGCGACATCGATGACGCGTCGCCTGAGGTGCTTGCCTACGCTGCCGATTGCCTGCGCAAGGCCGGCGCCCGCGAAGTGCATTGGTTGCCGCTTTACTGCAAAAAGGGCCGTCCCGGCTGGCAGTTGCAGGTAATCTGTACCCACGAGGATATCGAGCGCCTGCAGACGATTGTCTTTTTGGAAACCACGACCAATGGCATCCGCCGCCAGGTTATGGAGCGCGTTTGCCTACCAC
This sequence comes from Collinsella sp., assembly GCA_036426035.1. Classification (GTDB taxonomy): domain Bacteria; phylum Actinomycetota; class Coriobacteriia; order Coriobacteriales; family Coriobacteriaceae; genus Collinsella. Next base: position 9,542 of record JAXJPE010000098.1, on the reverse strand, counting down.
GCCGCTTTGAGCGCGTAACAACGCCATGGGGCGAGGTGTCCGTCAAGGTGGCGACCTTGCCCGACGGCAGCGAGCGCGCGGCGCCCGAGTACGAAGACTGCGCCCGCCTTGCCCGCGAGCACAATGTGCCGCTCCAACGCGTGATGCAGGCGGCCCAGAGCGCGGCACTGCGATTTGAGTAACGCGGCTGGCGGCACGCCACGCCCAGCTCCATCAACCCCACCCGAAAGGATCACCATGAAATACCTCATCGCCTCCGACATCCACGGCTCGGCATACTGGACCGAGCGCCTGGTCGCCGCCATCGAGTCCGAGCAGCCCGACCGCATCGTCCTGCTGGGCGACCTGCTCTATCACGGTCCGCGTAACGACCCGCCGCGCGATTACGCTCCCAAGCGTGTGATTCCGCTGCTCAATGCCCTGGCCGACCGCATCATCGCGGTGCGCGGCAACTGTGACGCCGAGGTCGACCAGATGGTGCTCGATTTCCCGGTCATGGCCGACTACGCCACGCTGTTTGACGAGACCGGCCGCGAGCTGTTCCTGACGCACGGCCACGTCTTTGGCGCCGGCATGCACAACAGCGTCGACCACGCGCCCGCACTGCCCGAGGGCTCCGCGCTCGTCTACGGCCACACGCACATCAAGGTTAACGAGGCAAGCGAGACTCACCCGGGCCTGTGGCTCTTCAATCCCGGCAGCGTGAGTATTCCCAAGGACGGTACGCACAGCTACGGCATCTACGAGGGCGGCACGTTCCGTCACGTGATCCTGGAGGAGGAATAACCATGGCGCAGCACATGGCTCAGCAAAATGCCGAGGGCTCGCGCGATTTGTCCACGCTGGTCGACGCGTCGGCCGAGCTGCAGCATCTGGTGCAGACCATCTGGCGTCTGCGTCAGCCCGATGGTTGCCCGTGGGACCGCGAACAGACGCATCAGAGCATCGGCAAGAACATGATCGAGGAGGCCTATGAGGCGCTCGACTGCATCGAGGCCGACGACGCGGCACACCTTCGCGAGGAGTTAGGCGACGTACTCATGCAGGTGGTGCTGCATGCGCAGATTGCGGCGGACGCCGGCGAGTTTACGCTGGCCGACGTGGCGCGCGATATCGACGCCAAGCTCATCCGCCGCCACCCACACGTGTTTGGCGATGCGGACGCCGAGAGCTCCGACGAGGTGCTCAAGATTTGGGATGAGGTCAAGCTTGCCGAGAAGGTTGCCAAGGACAAGGCCGTGGCAGCGGGCGAAGCTGCGCCCGAGGGTCTGCTCGACGGCGTGCCCACGCATCTGCCGGCGCTGATGCAGGCGCAGAAGGTGTCGCGCAAGGCGGCTGCCGTGGGCTTTGAGTGGGAGACGGTCCAGGATGTGTGGGACGAGGTAGCTGAGGAGCGTGCCGAGTTTGAGGCCGAGGAGCCCGGCTCGCCCGAGCGCGAGATGGAGTTTGGCGACCTGCTCTTTGCCCTAGTCAACGTTGCGCGCAAAGAAGGAATCGACGCCGAGAGCGCCCTTCGCGCCAGCACGGCAAAGTTCCGCCGTCGCTGGGCTGCGATGGAGGCCGCCGTGCACGAGGCGGGCGATGACCTCGCCGCCTGCTCAACCGCTCAACTCAACGACCTGTGGGACCAAGCAAAAGCAAGCGAGTGAGGCCTGCGTCTCTCACGGCATCCATTCGTAGAGAGGTCTCTACAAGCAAAAAGCCATATACAACGGAAGATGTGCCAGCTGTGCTTCGGCATCCCACTCGAGTTGTTTAGGGTGCAACACGTAAGCCATCCCAATCTTCTTGTTAAAGCGCGCGCGGAATCGGTCGAGGGAGATGGTTCCGTATCTGCGTGGCGACTTAACTTCGATGGGGCTGATGCGCGGCTTTCCGGCGGCATTGACATAGGGTCGGGTAACGAGGAAGTCGATTTCCATGCGCTCCTCCCCCTCCTTCTTTCCGCTTTGGGAATAAAAGAAGAGTCTGTATCCATTGGCCTTTAGAGATTGGGCAACGTAGTTTTCGGTAAGCATTCCTTCGTTCAATCCGATGTCGCCGCGAAGCACGGCCCTGTAAACGTCTTCATCGGTATCGTTGTTGTCAGAGAAGGCAAGCGTTACAAGCAGGCCGGTGTCCGCCATGTAGCACTTGAGGGCCGTTTGCTCCATGCTGAGTGAAAGGCCCACGCTCGGTTCGCTTGCGGCATAGCAGATATTGGCAATTCGCGCGTCTGCCAGCCAAAAGAAGGCTTCTTCGTAGGTGCGCATGCGTGCGTTTTTATCAAGTGAGGAAAGCTTGAATCGTTTTTCGTGCCTAGAGAGCTGACCCGGGATGCCATCGAGTACGGAGACGACTTTGAATTCGTAACCGGTTGCAAAACGAGAGATATCGTTGCGATAGAGCTGGACGATTCGGCGCTTCGAAGCGTCGACGGGCGCAAAAGCGCGCTGTTCAACATAGATGGATACCGGCTCAGGCATGCCGCCTACGAGCATGTATTCGCGCATAAGGGAGAGCGCTCTGCGATGTAGGGCATCGGGGAGCGGCTTCATCTTGTTAAAACTCATGCGAATGAGATCGGCCAGCCCCTTTTCGTCCATGCCCCAAAGAAACTCCTCAAAGTCGAGGGGTTCAAGTTCCAGAGACTCTTCCTCGGATGGGATGACGATATCTTTAATGTTCTGCTTGATGCTGAGCAGGGATCCAGTTTCGATGTAGTCGTAACGTCCGTCTGCAACGAGATACTTGATGAGTCCGCGTGCTTGCGGGTACATCTGGACCTCGTCAAAGACGATAAGCGTCTCGTGTTCATAGAGTTTGACGTTATAGAAAACCGAGAGATAGAGGAAGAGCGAGTCGAAGTCAGTGCGATAGTCCTCAAAATATTGCTTAACTTCGGCAGGTGCTTGAAAGAAATCAATGACAAGGCAGGACTTGTATTCGGTTTCTCCAAACGTGCGGGCAAGCGTGCTCTTGCCGACGCGGCGGGCTCCTTCAATAAGAAGTGCTGTTTTACCAGCGTTTTCATGCTTCCATTTTAGTAGTTTGTCATAGGCTTTTCGTTTAAGCATGGCTACCTCGTACACGATATCCAGAACTTTTATAACCTGATTATGCACGATATCCAGAACTTCAGACCCTTAGAATTGCACGATATCCAGAACTTTGAACGATGTAAAAGCACATTATTGGCTCTTTCATTCGCAAGCCAGGTAAAGACGGTATGCCGATAGAAGAATTTAATGGGGGGGGCGACCTCTAGAGATGAATGCTCGGTGCAAAAACAAGCGCCCCAAAGAATGATTTCTCCAATTCATATGTATCCCTCGGCTAACTTAGGGCATAATGCAAAAAGTGCGACATGGCTAACTTACGGAGGCGCACCAATGGTGCACAGTCGGCCAGTCGCTTGCATCAACCGTTTCCAAGTGAGAGGGAGACAACATGAGTGACATTTTGGATGTCTACGGTCGCGAGGTGCTCGACAGCCGCGGCAACCCCACCGTAGAGGTCGAGGTCGTGCTCGAGGACGGCAGCTTCGGTCGCGCGATGGTGCCTTCGGGCGCTTCGACCGGCGCCTTTGAGGCATGCGAGTTGCGCGACGGCGACAAGGGTCGCTACCTGGGCAAGGGCGTCTCGCAGGCCGTCGAGCACGTCAACAACGAGTGCGCCGATGCCGTCGTGGGCCTCGATGCCTTCGACCAGCGCGCCGTCGATGCCGCACTGATTGCCGCCGACGGTACGCCCAACAAAACCAAGCTCGGCGCCAACGCCATCCTGGGCGTGTCGCTGGCCGTTGCCCGCGCCGCTGCCGAGTCGGCGGGCCTGTCGCTGTACCAGTACCTGGGCGGCGTCAACGCCCACCTGCTGCCCACGCCCATGATGAACATCCTCAACGGCGGCGTGCATGCCGACAACAACGTTGACTTCCAGGAGTTCATGATCATGCCCGTGGGTGCTCCGAGCTTTGCCGAGGGCCTGCGCTGGTGCGCCGAGGTCTACCACACCCTCAAGGGCGTGTTGCACGAGGCCGGCCTGGGCGGCGGCGTGGGCGACGAGGGCGGCTTCGCGCCCAATCTCAAGACCAACGCCGAGCCGTTCGAGTACATTACCAAGGCCGTGGAGAAGGCTGGCTTTAAGCCCGGCGTCGACTTCATGTACGCCATGGATCCGGCATCGACCGAGTTCTACAACGCCGAGACCGGCATGTACGAGCTCAAGGGCGAGGGCGTTGAGTACACGAGCGCCCAGATGGTCGATTACTGGGAGAAGCTTGTCGACACCTATCCCATCATCTCCATCGAGGATGGTATGGCAGAGGAGGACTGGGACGGCTGGGTCGAGCTCACCCGCCGCATTGGCAACAAGGTGCAGCTCGTAGGCGACGACCTGTTCGTCACCAACACCGAGCGCCTTAAGAAGGGTATCGAGCTGGGCGCCGCCAACGCGATTCTGGTCAAGGTCAACCAGATCGGCACGCTCACCGAGTCGCTCGAGGCTATCGAGACCGCCAAGGAGGCCGGCTACGCTTGCATCGTGAGCCACCGTTCCGGCGAGACCGAGGACTCCACGATCGCCGACCTGGTCGTGGGTGTTAACGCCGGCCAGATCAAGTCGGGCGCCCCGTGCCGCAGCGACCGTATTGCCAAGTACAACCAGCTCATCCGCATCGAGGACGAGCTCGAGGGCAGCGCGCGCTACGCCGGCAAGTCTGCGTTCTACAACATTCGCTAGGCAGCGGCGTGTGCGGGGGCGGGGCTGACTCGGATTCGTCTCGCTTCCGCCAGGCACTGTTGAGCACCATTGGGCGCTGGGTCATACGGCTCAGCGCCTTTTTTATGTCGAGCAAAGGCTGGCGAAGGCGGTGCAGGCGCTCGTGCTATAACTAAAGGACTTAGCGCAAACAAACCTCAACCGCACAAGGCGCACATGGATCAGATTTACGACAACAGGTATTATTCCGCCGGTTCGCGCGAGCCGTCGCCTCGCCGCGCGGGTACCGCGCAGCGAGGCGGGTCCGACTACGCCGGCGTCGATTGCCGTGCGCAACGTCCGGCAAGTGTCTCACACCCCCGTGCTCAAATGAATATGCCGACGGAGCACCCGCCACGTTCGGCGCGCCCGACGCATGCTCAGCGTCCCTCAGCTCAAACGCATGAAAAGTCGACCAGGCCCTCGAGCTGTCTTTCGGGCTCGGACTTCATGCACTACGCCAACGACAACGCGGTGGTCAAGGCAATCTACGACTTTACCCATGGACCCCAGCGCGGGCTGTTTATTGGCATTGTCGTCGTCCTGGTGCTCGTGAGCCTGTACTTTCCCGTGCGCGACCTCTACGTCGCCAAACGCTCGAACGATATCTTGGCCAAGCAGGTCGAGATCCGCCAGCAGTACAACGACGAGCTGCAGAAAAGCGTCGACAAACTACTCTCGGAGGAGGGCATTAAGGACGCGGCGACCGAGGACCTGGGCCTGGTGATGCCCGGCGAGACCAAGATTGACGTGCTGGGCCTGGACGACGATTCGGACTCGTCGTCGAGCAAAAAGTCCTCGAACGCCAAGAAGGCCAGCGAAGTCGCCAAAGAGATCGAAGAGGTTGGCAAGGACGCGCCGTGGTACATCCAGACGCTCGATATGCTGTTTGGGTTTAACGGCGTCGAGGGTCGGACGGTCGTGTCCAACGGCAAATAGCGCCCGGAGGGGAGCCTGAAATGACGCATTGCGACAAACGATATAAGGTGGCGGCGATTGACCTGGGAACGGTGTCGTCGCGACTGGTGCTGGCCCAGGTCGAGGGTGGGGCGATCGTGGAATCGTCCAAGCATACCGAGATTACCGACTTGGGCGAGGGCGTGGATGCGACGGGGCGCTTTTGCGAGGCGGCCGTTGAGCGCGTGCTCGCCGCATGCCGCATGTTTGTGGACGAGGCACGTGCCTTTGGGGCCGCGTGCATCTGCACCACATGCACGAGCGCCGCGCGCGATGCGTCCAATGCCGCGCTGCTGCTGGACGGCCTGCGCGATCTGGGGCTTGAGCCACAGGTGATTCCGGGCGAGGTCGAGGCACGCCTGACGTTTTTTGGCGTGGCGCACGACTTTGCTGGCGAGCGCATCATTGTTGCCGATTCGGGCGGCGGATCCACGGAGCTCGCGACGGGCGTCTATGCGCCGGAGCGTGGGGTCTTTGCGCTGGAGGGCACGCGTTCGCTGGACATCGGTTGTCGCCGCGTGACGGAGCGGTTCTTCTCGGCGCTGCCGCCTGCGGACGGCGAGCTTGCTGCCGCTGCCGCGTGGGCAGGTGAGCAGTTTGCGGGCTACTTTGAGAGTCTGCCTGTCGACTTTGAGCGCGCCGAACGCTTGGTCGCAGTGGGCGGCACGGTGACTACGCTGGTGGCTCTGGTCCACGAGCTGGAGCCGTATGATTCGAGCTTCGTGCACCTGCGCGAGCTTTCGCTGGAGCAGGTCTCGGCCGCTATCGAGCGCATGTCCACGCTGGACGCGGACAGCATCGCCGCGCTACCGGGTGTGCAGCCCAAACGCGCGGGCGTGATCTTGGCTGGCGCCGTGGTAATCCGCGAGCTCATGCGAGCCGGCGGCTACGACACGCTCACCGTAAGCGAGAACAGCCTGCTTGCCGGCATGGCCGCCACCATCAACGAGGTTCTCGACGGCGCGACCCCCACCATCGCCTGGGTCCCCAGCCTGAGCGCTCTTTAACCGTCTTCCTCTGAGTTGCGGTGAAATAGTTCCTAAATAAGCTGATAAACGGTATAAACAGGATCTATTCCACCGCAGCTTAGAGTCCCACCGGCATCTAAAAGAAACAAGCCCGCATCCCTTGGGGACACGGGCTCGAAAGCTCCATATGGTAGGGGCGGTGGGACGTCCGCGTATTTGCTGCGCAAATCCGCACCGGCTTCGGCCGCCTGCCGGCGCCCTCGTCGGCTCGCTGCGGACGCTGCGCGTCCGCCTGGTGCTCGCCCCCTCGCGGGTTCGAGTCCCGCCGGCGTCCAAAAGAAACGAGCCCGCATCCCAACGGGACACGGGCTCGTAAGCAATCACATGGTAGGGGCGGTGGGACTCGAACCCACAATCCTTGCGGCGAGAGATTTTAAGTCTCCTGCGTATGCCAATTCCGCCACGCCCCCGTGAGACTAGAAGTCTAGCACAAGCCGTCCGTTACGCGTTGACGGCCATTGAGTGCCGGCCTGACTTTTCCAAGTACTCGGCAAACTTGGCTTCGTCGCCCTTGTTCTTGTACTGCAGGGCCAGCAGGTATTCCAGGCGGCAGCTCTTGACCTTGTCGTCACCGGCCTCCTTGAGCATGCGCTCCAGCTCGGGAATGTCGTTGTGGCGCTTGAGGATCATCGTGTCGTACATCAGTTGGCATTCGTGTGCGACTGCCTCGGCCTGGCCGCCCTCAAAGCCTTTGATCTCGTGCAGCAGCTCCTTGGACTTTTTGCGGTCCTCCTGGCCAACGTAGTAGTTAAAGGCCTTAATCACCAGGTCGACGCGCTGCATTTTGGGCAGGTTGAGCCCCAGCAGCAAATCGAACATCTCGTCGGCACGCTTGTGGTCCTCGCGCAGCAGATAGGAGTTCAGGCGCAGGTAGTCGCGGTTATAGCGCGGGTACAGCATGCTGGTGAGTTTGCCATCGAGCAAACGATCGAACTCGTCCCACTGCTTCGCAGCCATAAGCTGCTGCAGGCGCTTAAACGTGGTGCGTTTTTTGACGCTAAAGAATACCGACACGGCGATGCAAATAATGACGACGGCGGTCCAGAGGGTGCGGGAATCGGGCATATTGGGGTCCTTAGTCGCTCATAAAGCGAGCGGTATGACAACACGTACTAGATGTATTATACGCAGCGCGCAAGCAAACTGGCATAAAAGCTCATCGAGGCCGAGTGCCATCGCTCGCTGCGGTACACTTACCTAAAGTAAACCATGAAGGGAGACATTACCTATGAAGAAGATTGTTTTGGCTTGCGGTGCTGGCGCTGCTACTTCCACGCTCGTTGCCCAGAAGGTCGCCACCCTGCTCGACGCCAACGGTTACGCCGACAAGTATGAGATCGTGCAGTGCGCCATCTCCGAGGCCAAGGATTACTGCGACGAGGGCGCTGATCTGCTGATCGCCACCACCGTTGCCCCCGAGGGCCTCACCTGCCCGTACGTGAGCGGCGTGCCCTTCATGACCGGCATGAACCGCGTTGCCGCCGAGAAGGCCGTCCTTGACGTTATGGCTCAGTAGGCGCTGACTGCATGAGTGAGCAGAACGCCAACCCGGTCGAGCTCTTTGGCATGCGCGTTGCCCATGTGGGCATTAACGCCACCGACCCGGCAGATGCCTTGGAGATCGCGGAGCTGTTCTCGACGATGATGGGCCTGCCCGTTATCGAGACCCCCGTTTCGTACTTTAACGATTCGCTGGTCGAGATCATGAAGCAGAACGGTCGCGGCACCAATGGTCACATCGGCTTTGCCGTCAACGATATCGATGCGGCCGAGAAGTGGTTTGCCGAGCGCGGGCTCGAGGTCAACGAAGAGTCGCGCGCGCTGCTGCCCGACGGTGGCACCAAGCTCGTGTACTTTAAGCGCGAGTTCGCCGGCTTCGCCGTGCACCTGTGCCGCGAGTAGCGCACAAGCTACCATAACTAGCAAAAAGGGATAGGGCCGTGTGGCCCTATCCCTTTATTTATGCCGAGGGGCTTCCTAGCGCGGCAGGCGAATCGTAAAGCGGCTGCCGACGCCCTCGACTGAGGTCACGCCAATGACGCCGCCATGGCTATCGACGATCCACTTGGCAATGGCAAGCCCCAGACCCGAGCCCTGTGCGCCGGCATCGCGTGCATTGTCGGCGCGGTAGAACCGTTCAAACGCGTGAGCTGCGGATTCCTGGTTCATGCCGATGCCCTCGTCCTCAACGCTTATGTCGATCGTGCCCGCGCCCGCATCCGGCGCTACGCCAAATGTGACGGTCGTTCCCGCATCCGAGTACTTGGCGGCGTTTTGCACGATCACGCGCAGAGCCTGCTTCACGAGCGCCACGTCGACGGGCGCGTCGCAGCGCGGGTCGCTGACAAGCGCAGCGTCAAAGGCCAGCCGATACGTGTGCTCGGTATCGATCATCTGCGATTCCTCGCATACCTCGCTGACCAGTGCGGCAAGGTTGGTATTTGCGCGCCGCAGGACCGTGCGCCCGGCATCGCCGCGCGCCAAAAACAGCAGCTGCTCCACGAGCTCTTGCATGTGCTCGCTTTCGGCCTTGAGGGACGCGATAGATTCTGCCAGCACGTCCGGGTCGTCTTTGCCCCAGCGATCGAGCATGTTTACGTAGCCCTGAATCACCGCGATGGGCGTGCGCAGCTCGTGGCTCGCATCGTTGACAAAGCGCATTTGCTGCAGTTTGGCCTCTTGCATCTGGCGCAGTAGGCGGTTGAGTGCAACCTCGATGCTTGCCAGGTCGGCGTCGCCGGTAGTGACGCTCGGCGAGTCGACGCTTGCGCGCTCGATGGCCTGCTCCAGTGTTTCCATCTTGCCGCCGGAGAGCTGCAT
>JAXJPE010000097.1:0-20246 GCA_036426035.1 Collinsella sp. | reverse complement strand
GGCGTAGCTCAGCTGGGAGAGCGCTTGACTGGCAGTCAAGAGGTCAGGGGTTCGATCCCCCTCGTCTCCACCCGAGCATTGAATGAGGCTCCAACGCAAGTTGGGGCCTTTTTTCATATAGGCACACAAGGTCAAAGGCGGCACCATGATCCTTCTGGTCGACAAGATCGAAAAAAGCTTCGGCGCGCGCGTCCTCTTTAGCGGCGCGTCCTTCCAGATCAACCCCGGCGAGCGCTTTGCGCTCGTGGGACCCAACGGCGCCGGCAAAACCACCATGCTCAAGATCATCATGGGCATCGACAGCCCCGACGCCGGCCAGGTCCAGTACGCCAAGGACTGCCAGGTGGGCTACCTAGAGCAGGAAACCAACCTGGAGCAAAAGGACACCACCATCCTCGCCGAGGTCATGGCCGCCGCCAAGGAAATCCGCCGCATGGGCAAGCGCGCCAACGAGCTGCAGGCCCAGATCACCGAGCTCTCCGAGCAGGGCAAGGACGTCGACGCACTCCTGAACGAGTACGGCCAGGTCCAGGACCGCTTTGAGCACCTGGGCGGCTATGAACTCGAGAGCAACGCCCGCAAGATCCTGTCCGGTCTGGGCTTTAAGGTCACCGACTTTGAGCGCCCGTGCTCCGAGTTCTCGGGCGGCTGGCAGATGCGCATCGCGCTGGCAAAGCTCTTCCTGCGCCATCCCGACCTGCTGCTGCTCGACGAGCCCACCAACCACTTGGACCTCGAAAGCGTCCAGTGGCTGCGCGGCTTTATCGCTAACTACGACGGCGCCGTACTCATCGTCAGTCACGACCGCGCCTTCATGGACGCCTGCGTCGACCACGTCGCCGCGCTCGAGAACCGCCGCGTGACCACCTACACCGGCAACTACAGCAGCTACCTCAAGCAGCGCGAGGATAATCTGGAGCAGATGCGCGCCAAGCGCGCCGCCCAGGAGCGCGACATCGCCCACATGCAGGTCTTCGTCGACAAGTTCCGCTACAAGCCCACCAAGGCAGCCCAGGCCCAGGAGCGCATCCGCAAGATCGAGCAGATCAAAAAGGAGCTTGTCATCCTACCCGAGGGCCACAAGCACATCGACTTTAAGTTCCCTGACCCACCGCGCTCCGGCGATATGGTCGTGGGCCTGGAGGGCGTCTCCAAGTCCTACGGCAACAAACACATCTACAGCGATATCGACCTCAAGCTCTACCGCGGCGAGCACGTGGCGCTCGTCGGCCCCAACGGGGCCGGCAAGTCCACGCTCATGAAGATCATCGCCGGACTGGAGCCGCCCACCACCGGCACCCGCGACCTGGGCACCAACGTGGGCGTGGCCTATTACGCCCAGCACGCACTCGAGGGCATGACCGAGTCCAACACCGTCCTGCAAGAGATCGACACCGTCACGCCCAAGTGGACCGTGCCACAGCAGCGCAGCCTACTGGGCGCCTTCCTGTTTAGCGACAACGATTCCATCGAGAAGCAGGTTCGCGTCCTCTCCGGCGGCGAAAAAGCGCGTCTGGCCCTGGCCAAGATGCTCGTGGCCCCCGAGGCGCTCCTGTGCCTGGACGAGCCCACCAACCACCTAGACATCGACTCGGTGGACATGCTCGAGAACGCCCTGCAAAACTTCCCTGGCACCATCGTGCTGATCAGCCACGACGAGCACCTGGTGCGCGCCGTTGCCAACCGCGTCATCGACATCCGCGACGGCAAGGTCACGGTCTATGACGGCGACTACGACTACTATCTCTACAAGCGCGAGGACCTCGCAGCCCGCGCCGCCGCCGAGGCGGCGGGGGAGAGTGCACCGGCCGCGACCAAGTCCGCTAAGGTCACCGCGGCCCAGTCCGATGCGCCCGCCGCCCCCAAGCCGGCCGAGGGTAAAAAGACCAAGGAGCAAAAGCGCGCCGAGGCCCAGGCCCGCGCTGCGCTCAACAAAAAGCTCAAGGACGTGCGCAACCAGCTCAAGAAGATCGAGGCCGAGCTCGACAAAAAGCGTGCCCGCTATGACGAGCTTATGGAATTGATGGCAAGCGAAGAGCTTTATGCCGATCAAGACAAGTTCAACGCCGCGCTGGGGGAATATAACGGCCTTAAGCAAGAGCTGCCCAAGCTCGAGGACGAATGGCTGGAGCTTTCCACCCAGATCGAAGAGGAGACCGCGCGTGAACTCTCGTAAGGCCGCTGCCGTGGCGATGAGCATCATCGCCATCGCCTGTCGCATCTGCGGCATCTTTATGAGCGCGATGACCGTGCTGCTGTGTTTTAGCGGCCTCACCGCCAAGCTGCAGATCGTGGGCTTTGTCGTCGAGCTTTCGCGCGCCCTGCCGAGCGCCATCGCCGGCTACGGCGTCATCACGTCGCCCTTTGGCGGTGTGTTCCGCCTGGATTACGCCATCGTCGCCGTGATCCTGTTTGTGATCGACTACCTTCTCACGCGCGCCTCGCGTCGCGTCCGCTAGAGGAGCGCCATGTCCAGCAGCTACCTCATGAACCTGCTCGCCAGCGCCGTCGCCGTCATCGTGGGCATCGTGATCCACGAGAGCGCACACGCCGCAGCGGCCTGGGCGCTCGGCGACAAGACGGCCCGTTCGCGCGGCCGCGTCTCGCTCAACCCGCTCAACCACATCGACCCGTTTGGCACCATCATCCTGCCACTGCTCATGCTTGCCGCCGGCGGCCCGGTGTTCGCCTTCGCCAAGCCCGTGCCCGTCTACCTCAACAACCTCAAGCACCCCAAACGTGACGAGGTCTTGGTGAGCGTGGCCGGCCCCGCGTCGAACATCGCCCTCGCGTGCCTCGCGGCCGCCCTCATGCACGCAACGTACGGCAACCTCTACACCAGCATGTCCTTTGCCCTGGCGTCACAGATCATGAACTTCGGCGCCACGTTTATCGTGGTCAACCTGTCACTCGCGTTCTTCAACCTCATCCCGATCCCGCCGCTCGATGGCTCGTCGATCATCGTGCCATTCCTCAAAGGCAAGGCGCTCAACAACTACTATCACCTGCAGCAATACGCCATGCCCATCCTCATCATTGTGCTGTACCTGCTGCCTATGTGGACCGGCATCGACGTGATCGGCCGCTATTTCGACGTTACCGTGTATCCGCTTGCTGAGCAGCTGCTCAACTTCGCAATCGCCGGCATCTAAGGTAAACTTACAGGTCGACCGTGCAAAACGGTCGTAATATGCACCCAAACCGCGCCGCGAAGGCGCCGTCAAAGGAGGTCGAAGATGTCGTATCGCGTGTCGACGCAGGTCTACAGCGGACCGTTCGACCTGCTGCTGCAGCTGGTAACCCGCCAAAAAGTAGATATCGGCGCCATCTCCATCAGCGAGGTGGCCGAGCAGTACCTTGCCGAGGCCGAGCGCATCGAGGCGCTGGACCTGGACGTGGCGAGCGACTTTTTGTTGGTCGCAGCAACCCTTTTGGACATCAAGGCCGCCTCCTTGGTGCCGCAGGAGGCCCCGCGCAAAGCCGATGACGACGATGACGAGTTCGACGAAGACCTCGAGGAGCTCAGCACGCTCGACGGCGACGCCCTGCGCGAGGTCCTGATCCAGCGCCTGATTGCCTACAAGCAGTTTAAAGGCGCGGCTGCGGCCCTCGGTGCCCGCATGCAGGCCGAAAGCCGCATGCACCCGCGCGTGGCCGGCCCCGACCCCGAGTTCCTGGGGCTCATGCCCGACTACCTGGCCGGCATCACCCTACGCGGTCTGGCCGTCATCTGTGCCGACCTTGACGGCAAGCGACAGACCTTCCTGCTGGAAGCCGAGCACGTGGCACCGCATCGCGTGCCGCTCGACCTGACGGTGGCCTCGGTCGACCGCTTTACCATGGCGCACCAAACCTGCACCTTCCGCGAGCTGCTGGACGGCGACGCCACCACCGAGCAGCTCGTCGTCACCTTCCTGGCTATGCTCGAGCTTGCCAAACGCGGCTCGCTCACGCTGAGCCAGGACGAGATCTTTGGAACCATCTGCATCAACCGAGTCGAGGGCGCCGAGGCATACGTGCCCGGCGAGGGCCCCGAGCTCACCGAATAGGAGCGGCAACCATGTCAACCCTTTCCACGCTGGAGGCTAACAGCCTCAAAGGCGCCCTCGAGGCGCTGCTGCTGGTGTCGAGCGACCCCGTAAGCGCGCCTGCGCTGGCCGGTGCGCTGGATATCGCCCCTGGCGAGTGCGCGTCGCTTTTGGCCGAGCTCAAGGTCGAGTACGAGGAGGCCAACCGCGGCTTTCAGCTGCGCGAGGTCGCCGGCGGCTGGCGCCTGTTCACACATCCCGCCTACCACGATGTGGTCGAGGCCTACGTGCTGAGCTGGGACACGCAAAAACTGTCGCAGGCGGCGCTCGAGACCCTGGCTGTCATCGCCTACCACCAGCCCGTCACACGCGAGGTCGTCAAGGGCATTCGCGGCGTCAACTCCGACGGCGTCATCGCGTCGCTCGTGGACAAGGGCCTGGTGCGCGAGCTCGGCCGCGACCCCGAGCGCGGACAGGCCATCATCTACGGCACGACCAACGCCTTCTTGGAAAAGTTCGGCCTGCGCTCCACCCGCGACCTGCCCGATCTGGAGCAATTTGCCCCCGACGAGCAGTCGCGCCAGTTTATCCGCGAGCGCCTGAGCGGCCGCAGCATTCAGTCCACGCTCGAGGAGCAGGCCGAGGACCTAGACGAAGAGCGCGAACTGCTCGATACCGATGTTGAAGATGTTGAGGCAGTCGAGGACTTGGAGACCCTGGTCGTTGACGAGACCTCGGAGGATATGCATGACGAGGACTAACGAAGTAGGGGAGACGCGCGGCGCGGCCGGCACGGGCACGGTGCCGCCCGCAACCGACGTCCAGCCCGTCTACCCGCACACCATGCGGCTACAGCGCTTTTTGGCGCGCGCGGGCGTGGCGAGCCGCCGCGGCTCGGAGGACCTAATGACCGCCGGCCGCGTGACCGTCAACGGCGAGGTCGCAACTGAGCTGGGCACCAAGGTTGACGTTGACCGCGACCATATCGAGCTTGACGGCATGCCCGTCAAGCTCAACCAGGGCGCCGTGTACCTGATGCTCTACAAGCCGACCGGCTACCTCACTACCATGAGCGACCCGCAGGAGCGCCCTTGCGTGGCCGACCTGGTCCCCCGCGACCGCTTTCCGGGACTTTTCCCGGTGGGCCGCCTGGACCGCGACACCACAGGCCTTTTGCTCTTTACCACCGACGGCGACCTGTCGCAGGACCTGCTGCACCCCAGCAAGCATGTCTATAAGACCTACCAGGCACTCGTTGACGGCCAGCTGTCCGACCGCGATCTAGACCCACTCCGCCGTGGCATCGAGCTCGACGACGGCCTGTGCCAGCCGGCGATCTGCCGCGTCATCAACGCGCGCGAGGCCGTGGCCGTGGCTCCACAAGGCGTCAAGCCCGGCACCACCGCCGTGGAGGTCATCATTCGCGAGGGCCGCAAGAACCAGGTCAAGCGCATGCTGGGCAAGATTCACCATCCGGTAATCCGTCTGCATCGCTGCAACTTTGCCGGCCTTGAGCTCGAGGGCGTGGCCAAGGGCTCGTGGCGCGAGCTCACCGACCGCGAGGTGCAGATCCTCAAAAGCGGCGGCATCCCGCTCAAGCAGGCGAGCGCCAAGCGCAACGGCGGCAAGCCCCAAGACACCCCCGCCAGCCGCACGCGTCACCACGGCAGCCACGGCTCCGCACCCAAGCGCAACACCTACCGCGAGCGTTACACGGGCTAGGCAACCCGCCGCGCCCCAACGCCCGCGAACCATACCAGCACGTCACCCATCGAAAGGAAGCATTGCATGATCGTCGCCATCGACGGCCCCGCCGGTTCCGGCAAGTCCACCATCGCCAAGGAGATTGCCCGTCAGCTTGGCTTTAACAAGCTCGACACGGGCGCCATGTATCGCGCCGTCACCTTCGCCGCGCTCGACCGCGGCATCGACCTGGACGACGAGGCAGCCATCGATGCCCTCGCCGAGCAGATCGAAATCCGCTTTACCAACGGTACCGGCGAGGACACGCGCCTGACCATCGACGGCGCGGACGCATCGGCCGCCATTCGTACCCCGCAGGTTGACGCCAACGTGTCCAAGGTCTCGGCCTACCCGGGCGTGCGCGCCGCCATGCTCATCCATCAGCGCCGTGTCGCAGAGGACCGCGATATCGTGGCCGAGGGTCGCGACATCGGAACCGTCGTGTTCCCTAACGCGCAGGTCAAAATCTTCCTGACTGCCGACCCGCGTGAGCGCGCCCGCCGCCGCGTGCTGCAGCGCCACCAAAACGATGCCCAGCCGCTCACGTCCGCGCAACTCGAGACCGAGGTCGACGAAACCCTCGACGCCCTCAAGCAGCGCGACAAGCTTGACAGCAGTCGCGAGGTCGCCCCGCTCGTGCCCGCCGAGGACGCCGTGCACGTCGACTCCACCGCCCACACCATCGACGAGGTCGTACGCATTATCGAGGGCCTCATCAACCAAAGGAGGTAGCCCATGCGCCTGTTTAAGCAGACGCCCGAGGACTATTACAACGCCCCCTATGACGAGTTTCCGGCGCTCATTCGCGGCACCGTCGTCGTAGTCATGGCCATCCTTTGGGCCTTCTCCAAGCTCATGTGGCGTTGGAAGGTCGAAGATGCCGATCTGTTGTTTGAGCGCCAGGACGGCCGCGGCAGCGTAGTCATCTGCAACCACACCTCGATGGCCGAGCTCTTGGCCGTGGAGACGGCGCTGTTCTTTGGCGGCCGCCGCATTCGCCCCATCTTTAAATCCGAGTTCGCCAAGAGCAAGATTGTGCGCTGGGCCTTTAGCCGCGTTGGCGGCATTCCCGTCGAGCGCGGCACCGCCGACATGAAGTGCCTGCGCGCCGCCCAGCATGCGCTGCAGCGCGGCGAGGACGTCCTGATCTTCCCCGAGGGCACGCGCATCCGATCGCGCGAGATCAAGCCAGAGGTCCACGGCGGCTTTGCGCTCATCGCTCAGATGGGCAAGGCGCCCGTCAACCCGCTCGCCATCTGCGGCTGGTCCGACATCACGCCCGCGGGCAAAAAGCTCATGCGTCCCAAGAAGTGCTGGATTCGTGCCGGCAAGGCCGTCTCGCTTTCGGACGCGCCGGCCGGGCTTAAGCGTACGGAGCGCCTGGCTTGGTTTGAGTCCGAGGCCATGAACCGCGTCTACGCCATGCGAGACGAGCTGTGCGCCGAACATCCGGGCAGGTTCTAGCCATGGGTGAGAGCGTCATGAATACCGCTGCGGCCGCTGCTGAGGAGGTCGTCCCCACCATCGAGATTGCAGCCCACGCCGGCACCTGCTACGGCGTGCAGCGCGCGCTCGATATGGCGCTGGCTGCCGCGCCGCAGGCAGGGGAGAGCGCACAGGTCCACACCCTAGGGCCGCTCATCCATAACCCTATCGTGGTGCGCGAGCTTGCTGAGGCAGGCGTTGGCCTGGCCGAGAACCTGGATAATGCCGCAACCGGAACTGTGATCATTCGCGCCCACGGCGTGGTGCCTCAAGTCATTGACGCCGCTCGCGAACGCGGCCTTACCGTGGTCGACGCCACCTGCCCCTACGTGAAGAAGGTCCATGTGGCGGCCGAACGCCTGGTGCGCGAGGGCTACCGCGTGATCGTCGTGGGCGAGCCGGGCCACCCCGAAGTCGAGGGCATTTTGGGCCATGCCGGCGATGACGCGCAGGTCGTGAGTTGCGCTGCCGATGCGGATGCGCTGCCACTCAAAGGCAAGGTGGGCCTGGTTGTGCAGACCACCCAGACCGCGCAGAACCTGGCTGAGGTCGTGGCCTCCATCACCCCACGCGTGCAGGAATTGCGCGTGATCAACACCATCTGCGCCGCCACAAGCGAGCGCCAGCAGGCAGCCGCGTCGCTTGCCAACCGCTGTGATTGCATGGTCGTCGTGGGCGGAAAGAACTCGGGCAACACCCGCCGCCTGGCACAGATCTGCGCTGACGTCTGCGAGCACACGCATCACATCGAAGAGGCCTCCGAGCTCGAGGCCGCATGGTTTGCCAGCGCGCGCCACATCGGCATCACTGCCGGAGCCTCCACCCCGCAAGAACACATCGAACGCGCCGTTGCGCGCATCAAGGAGCTTTGCCGCTAACCATGGACCAGACCGTACCCGCATACGCCGCCGAGGTGGCCGATTACGGGCGCAGCCGCGACCCCGAGCCGGGTGAGGGTGCGCTCGTTAAGAACGTGCGTCCCGAGTCGCCCGCATGGGATGTGGGAATCGAGCCGGGCATGCGCGTGCTCACGGTCAACGGCGAGCAGCTGACCGACATGATCGTGTGGCTCTGGGAGGCCGATGACGATACCGTCGAGCTGGAGGTTTTCGACCCGCGCGACGACACCGTCACCCCCGTCGAGCTCGACCGCTTCCCGGGCGAGGACTGGGGCCTGGAGTTCGACGGCCCCATCTTTGACGGCATGCGTACCTGCGTCAACGCCTGCGTGTTCTGCTTTATGACCATGTTGCCCAAGGGCGGCCGCTCCACGCTCTACATTCGCGACGACGACTATCGCCTGAGCTTTTTACAGGGTAACTTTGTCACGCTCACGAACCTTTCCGACGAGGACGTGCAAAACGTCATCGACCGCAACATGAGCCCCATGAACGTGTCGGTCCACGCCGTGAGTCCCGACGTCCGCCGCCGCATGATGGGCCGCAACGCCCAGCGTGGCATGGACGTGCTCGAGGCCATCATGGCCGCCGGCATCGAAATCCACGCGCAGATTGTGCTGTGTCCCGGCATGAACGACGGCGAGGAGCTGGAAAAGACCCTGCGCTTTTGCGAGGAGCATGAGCAAATCACAAGCCTGGGCATTGTGCCGCTCGGTTTTACCAAACACCAAAACCGCTTTAGCTGGTCATACAGCGACAAGCCCGAACTGGCGCGCGAGACCATTGCCATGATCCGACCCTTCCAGGACCGCGCGTACGAGCGTTTTGGCCGCCATACCTTCCAGATGAGCGACGAGTTCTATCTGGACGCCGGCATCGATCCTCCCGAGGCAGACTTTTACGACGGCTATCCGCAGTACTACGACGGCATCGGCATGATCCGCTCGTATCTGGACGAGACCGACGACGTGTTGACTACCGATACTGAGCGACTGGCCCGCGTCCGCGAGGCCATCGCCGCCCGCAGCCAGCACCTGCTGTGCCTCTCGGGCGCCAGCGCGCGAGACACCGTGGCACGCTTTGTGGAGTCGCCGCATGGTCTCGGCGGCACCGTCACAGCCATCAAGAACCGCTACTTTGGCGGCAACGTGGACGTGACCGGCCTCATCGTCGCGTGTGACATTCTGGAGCAGCTGCCCCAAGATCTGTCGGGGGTTATGCTCTTTGTGCCTAAGCTCATGTTCAACGCTGACGGCATGACGCTTGACGATTATCATCGTGACGATTTACTCGCAAGCCTTACCAGTCGCGGCGCCGAGGTTCATGTGGTGTCGACCATGCCGCATGAGCTGCTCGATACCCTGGAGCGCATCCTTGGCATTGTGCCCGCAGACTCTAACACTTCCACTGACCCTACCCATTAAAGGAGAGCAGATGAAACCTATCGTCGCCGTCGTCGGACGCCCCAACGTGGGCAAGTCCACGCTCGTTAACCGCCTGGCCCAGACCTCGGACGCCATCGTCCACGAGTCCCGCGGCGTCACGCGTGACCGCTCGTACCACACGGCCGATTGGAACGGCCGCGAGTTCACCATCGTCGACACGGGCGGCATCGAACCGCTCAAGAGCGATGACGTCTTCGCCACGTCCATCCGTGACCAGGCGCTCGCCGCCGCCGAGGAAGCCGCCGTCATCCTGTTTGTGGTCGACGGCCGCACCGGTGTCACCGAGGAGGACGAGTCGGTCGCCCGCATGCTCAAGCGCTGCGACAAGCCGGTCTTTCTGCTGGTGAACAAGCTAGACAACCCCGATCGCGAGAACGACAGCATCTGGGAGTTCTATTCGCTCGGCATCGGTGAGCCCACGCCGCTCTCGGCCCTGCATGGCCATGGCACGGGCGACCTGCTCGACGATATCGTGGCCCTGCTCCCCGAGGAAGAGGACGAGATCGCCGACGAGTTCCCCGATGCGCTGAACGTAGCCATCATCGGCCGCCCCAACGCCGGTAAGTCCTCGCTGTTCAACCGCATCCTGGGCGCCGACCGCTCCATCGTCTCGAACATCGCCGGCACAACGCGCGACGCCATCGACACGGTCGTCGAGCGCAACGGCAAGCACTACCGCATGGTCGATACCGCGGGCATCCGTAAGAAGAGCACCGTGTACGAGAACATCGAGTACTACTCCATGGTCCGCGGCCTGCGCGCCATCGATCGCGCCGACGTGGCACTGCTCGTCGTCGACGCCTCCGTGGGCGTCACCGAGCAGGACCAGAAGGTCATGGGCTTGGCCATTGAGCGCGGCTGCGCCATCGTCGTGCTGCTCAACAAGTGGGATCTGCTCGACGACGACCGCAAGCGCGAGGCCTGCATGGAGACCGTCGACCGCCGTCTGGGCGTCATGGCTCCCTGGGCCCAGTACCTGCGCATCTCTGCCCTGACCGGCCGCAGCGTGGAGAAGATCTGGGCGATGGTCGACGCCGCCGAAAAGACGCGTTCGCAGAAGATCAGCACCTCGCGCCTCAACACGTTCCTCACCGACCTGCGCGAGTTCGGTCATACCGTGGTGGACGGCAAGCGCCGCCTGCGCATGCACTACGTGACCCAGACGGGCGTCAACCCGCCGACGTTCACGTTCTTCGTCAACCATAGCGACCTGGTCAACGACACCTACCAGCGCTACGTGGAGAACCGCATGCGCTCGACTTTCGATTTTGCCGGCACGCCCATTCGACTCTTCTTTAGGAAGAAGGAACAAAAGGATGCATAATCCGATTCTGCTGACCGCCATCTGCGCCGTGGTCTCGTTCTTTATCGGAGCGATTCCGTTTGGCCTGATCCTGGGCCGCATGTTCAACCACACGGACATTCGCAAGGCGGGCTCCGGCAACATCGGCACAACCAATGCGCTGCGCGTGGCCGGCCCTAAGGTGGCCGCGCTCACGTTGTTGCTCGACTGCCTTAAGGGCGCCATCTGCGTCCTTATCGCGCGTCCGCTCATTGCCGACTTGGGCTATGGCTTCCCCGTAAGCATCATGGCGCCCGGAGCCCCCGGCGATTGGATGCTCGGCGTCATTTGCCTAGCAGCGGTGTGGGGCCATATCTTCTCGCCCTACCTTAACTTCCACGGCGGCAAGGGTATCGCGGTTGGCCTGGGCGTCATCCTCGCCTGGTACTGGCCTATTGGCCTGTCGCTGCTGGGCATGTTTATCGTGGCCGTCGCCATCACCAAGTACGTGTCGGTGGGCTCGCTTGCCGCCGCCATCGGTCTTCCTATCGCTGCCTGCGCGGTCTTTCCGTACAGCAGCCTGGGTCTCAAGTTTTGCATGGCGATGATCGGCATCACCGTGGTGTGGGCCCATCGCTCGAATATCCAAAAGCTCATGGCCGGTAAGGAGTCCAAGCTCTCGTTTACCAAGCGCGTCACCGAGCCCGACGATAAGTAGGAGAGAGTCATGAATGTTGCGCTGATTGGCTCAGGCTCCTGGGGAACCGCCGTCGCCGGCCTTGCCGCCGCGCGCGCCGAGCGCGTGACCATGTGGGCCCACAGCGAGCAGACGGCCGCCGGCATTAACGGCGAGCACCGTAACCCCCGCTATCTGGTGGACTACCTGCTTCCGGAAAACGTTGTCGCCACGACGGGCCTGGCCCAGGCGCTCGACGGCGCCGACGCCATTATCTTTGCCGTGCCCTCCACGCACCTGCGAAGCGTATGTCATCAGACAGCGCCCTTCATCGCCGCCGACACCCCGGTGCTCTGCCTTACCAAGGGCATTGAGCCCGAGTCCGGCCTGCTCATGAGCGAGGTCATTGCCAGCGAGATCGGCAACGAGGCGCGCGTGGCGGCGCTCTCGGGCCCCAACCATGCCGAGGAAATCTGCCGCGGCGGACTTTCTGCCGCCGTCATCGCCAGCGAAGACCCTCAGATAGGGGAGACCTTTAAGGACCTGCTCCTGTCAACCGCCTTCCGCATCTACCTGTCGCAGGACATGACCGGTGTCGAGGTCTGCGGTGCCATGAAAAACGTCATCGCCATCGTGTGCGGTATCTCCGCCGGTACCGGCGCGGGCGACAACACGCTCGCCCTTATCATGACGCGCGGCCTGGCCGAGATCAGCCGACTGGTGCACGCTCGCGGCGGGCAGGCCATAACCTGCATGGGACTTGCCGGCATGGGCGACCTCATCGCCACCTGTACATCGGAGCATTCGCGCAACCGTACCTTTGGTTACGAGTTTGCCCACGGCGTGTCGCTCGACGAGTACCAAGAGCGCACACATATGGTGGTCGAGGGCGCCGTCGCGGCCCGCAGCGTGAGCGAGCTCGCCCGTTCACTGGGCGTAGACATTCCGCTCACCTTTGCCGTGGAGCAAACGCTCTACAACGGTGTTACTTTGGATAGGGCGCTCGAGATTCTCACTGACCGCGTCCCATCGCAAGAGTTCTACGGGCTCAACGACTAGCGCAGAAAGGCTACTACCATGGGTACCATTAAAATCGCTCCGTCCGTCCTTTCGGCCGACATGGCCAACCTCAAGGGCGACCTCGACAAGATCGCCGGTGCCGACTATGTGCACTTCGACGTCATGGACGGTCACTTTACCGGCAATCTCACCTTTGGCGTCGACATCCTCAAGGCCGTCAAGCGCTCCACCGACGTGCCGGTCGACGCACACCTCATGGTTTCGAACCCCGACGAGACCGTCGATTGGTATGCCGACGCCGGCGCCGATATGATTACCGTGCACTACGAGGCCTCTACGCACCTGCACCGCACGCTCACGCACCTGCAGCAGCGCGGCGTCAAGGCCGGCGTGGTGCTCAACCCCGCAACGCCCGTTTGCGTGCTCGAGAGCATCATCGAGGTCGTCGATATCGTGCTGCTCATGAGCGTGAACCCCGGTTTTGGCGGCCAGAGCTTTATCCCGGGCACCATCGCCAAACTGCACGAGCTCAAGGCCATGTGCGAGCGCCACGGCGTGTCGCCCCTGATCGAGGTCGACGGCGGCATCTCTTCTAAGAATATCGCCGAGGTCGTCAAGGCCGGCGCCGATGTCTTAGTGGCAGGCTCCGCCGTATTTAAGTCCGAAGATCCCGCCGCCGAGGTTGCGCTGCTGCAGAAGCTGGGCAACGAGGCCGCACAGGAGGCATAAACCCTTATGACCGCAGGTCAAAACCGCATACCCGTGAATCTTGACTATGCCGCCTCGACGCCAATGCGCGCCGAGGCGCTCCTTGCGCAGCGCGAGTACGACGACAGCGAGCTTGCCGGCGTCAACCCCAACTCGCTGCATTCGCTCGGCCGCAAGGCTGCCGCGCGTCTGGAGGTTGCACGTCGCGAAATCGCCCGCAGCTTTGGCGCGCACGTCCGCCCGTCCGAGATTGTACTGACCAACGGCGGCACCGAAGCCAACCAGCTGGCGCTGCTCGGTCTTGCCGAGGGCGCTCGTCAGCGCGATCGCAAGCGCGGTCGTGTAATCGTTTCGGCCATCGAGCACGATTCGATTCTGGACAACCTGCCGCTGCTGCGTGCCGCCGGCTTTACCGTCGACCTGGTGCAGCCCTGCCGTGCGGGCTACATTGAACCTGCCGCGCTCATCGAGCTGCTCGGCGACGACGTGGCGCTCGTAAGCATCATGGCCGCCAACAACGAGACCGGCGTGGTGCAGCCCATCCGCGAGCTTGCCGCAGCTGCGCACACCGCAGGTGCCCTGTTCCACACCGATGCCATCCAGGGCTACTTGCATATTCCGCTCGATGTCACCGAGCTGGGCGTCGACGCCATGTCCGTCGCAGCCCACAAGATTGGCGGTCCCGTGGCATCTGGCGCACTCTACCTTAAGAGCCGCACGCCGCTGCGCCCGCGCATCTTTGGCGGCGGACAGGAGGCCGGTCGTCGCGCGGGCACGCAGGACCTGCGAACGCAGCTCGCCTTTGCCGCTGCCGCCTCGTCTCTGACGCCCCATGTGGCTCAGGAGCGCGCGAAGCTGCAAGCCCTTTCCGACAAGCTCTACGCCACGCTTACGGCCCACCCGCGCATTCACGCCACCATGGGTGACTACGCGCAAGCCGACCGTCTGCCCGGCATGGTATCGATCTACATTGATGGCATGGACTCCGAGGAACTCATCATTAAGCTCGACGCCGCCGGCTTTGAGGTTTCGGCCGGCTCGGCGTGCTCGAGCGGCAGCATGGACCCGAGCCATGTTTTAAGCGCGATGGGCATCGGTCGCGAGCAGGCATTGAGCGCACTGCGCATTTCCTTTGACGACCGCGTGAATCCGGACGATCTGGACGAGTTTGCCCAGACGCTGCTCTCGATCGTAGGCGCCGCATGATCGTCGCCGAGCTTGAGCGCGCGCTGCTGGCACGCTATCCCAAGACCAATGCCGAGAGCTGGGACCATGTAGGACTTTCCGTCGGCGACCCTGCCGCGGAGATTACCGGTGTTGCCTGCGCACTCGATGCGACCGAAGCCAATGTGCACCGCGCCCAGGAGGCCGGCGCCAACGTGCTGCTAACGCATCATCCCATCTATATCAAGGCGCCCGAGGCGTTTTGCCCGCCCGGTGCGACGCGCCCCCAATGCAGCGCGGCGCTCTACGAGGCAGCCCGTTGCGGCGTGAGCATTATCTCGCTCCACACCAACCTGGACCGCTCGCACGAGGCACGTATCTGCCTGAGCAAGCTGCTGGGTGCCGCACCCGTGAGCTCACTGGAGCACGTGGACGACCCCGAGGCCA
This sequence comes from Collinsella sp., assembly GCA_036426035.1. Lineage (GTDB taxonomy): Bacteria > Actinomycetota > Coriobacteriia > Coriobacteriales > Coriobacteriaceae > Collinsella. The sequence goes on along the minus strand of JAXJPE010000097.1, from coordinate 5,349 downwards.
CCGGCCTGGGCGCACTTGCAACGCTCAACGACCCGTGCACGCTGCGCGATCTTGCCACCCGTGCCGCCACGGCCTTTGGCAGCGACCCGCGTGTGTGGGGCAAAGCTGATCGCCCGTGCCGCACCGTCGCCATTTTGGGCGGCTCCCTGGGCGACTTCGGAGAGCTCGCCATCGCCGCGGGCGCAGATGTTGTCGTGACGGGCGAGGCGGGCTACCACGCGGCACAGGACCTCACTCTGCGCGGTCTGCCGGTGATCTTGCTCGGCCACGACCGCTCCGAGGAGCCGTTCGTTGATATATTGATGAACTCTGCAGTTGACGCCGGAGTTGACCCCCGTCATGCGATTAAAATACTGAACCCTTGCCAATGGTGGACTGTGACAAAAGGAGAGAACTTATGAGCGCCGGCGCTACGCTACTCAAGCTGCAACAGATCGATTTGGAGCTCGCCCGCAACAAGAGCGAACTTGCCAATATGCCGGAGCTCAAGGAGCTCGCTTCCAAGCGCAAGACCTATGTAAAGCTCAAGGCCGAAATGACCAAGCTCTACGCCCAGCGCAAGGATCTGGACATTGAGCTCGACGATCTCAACACCACCGAGATCCAGACCAATAACGCCATCGAGGCCGCCAAGAAGCGCCACGTTGACGGCTCCGACTACCGCGAGGTACAGGACCTGGAAAACGAGCTCGCCACCCTGGCCAAGCGCCTGGACAAGATTGAGCACACCCGCAAGGATGTCGTTGTCGCCCACAAAGAGGCGCTCGACCGCGAGACCCGCGCGCAGGCCATCATCGCCAAGTTCGAGGAGGGCGTGAAGGCCGATACCAAGGCCGCCCGCGCCAAGGCTGCCGACCTGCAGGCTCAGATCGAAGCCGCCACTAAGGAGCGCACCGCTCTTGCCGCCACGCTGCCGGCCGACGTGCTCACCGACTACGAGCGTCTGCTCAAGCAGTTCCGCGGCTTGGCCGTCGAGACCATCAAGGGCAACATCCCCACGGTCTGCCACACCGCGCTGCAGGCATCGTCCATGAGCGACCTCAACCACGACGGTAGCGAGATTACGCACTGTCCGTACTGCCACCGCCTCCTGGTGCTCCCGAGCAAGGAAGCTTAAACGATGGCGGCATCCAACAATTCAATGCAACTTGAGGGAAAAACGATCCTGCTGGGCATTACCGGCGGGATCGCCGCCTATAAGTCGTGCAATATCGTGCGCCTGCTGCAAAAGCGCGGCGCACGTGTCAAAGTCGTTATGAGCGAGCATGCCACGGAGTTCGTGGGCCCGCTCACGTTCCGCGCGCTCACCAATGAGCCGGTCGCGGTTGGGCTATTCGACGACCCGTCTGACCCCATCCACCATATCTCGCTTGCGCAGGAGCCCGACTTGGTGGTCGTGGCGCCCGCGACGGCCAATATCATCGCCAAGATGGCCAACGGCATCGCCGACGACCTCATCTCCACCACGCTGCTTGCGACGCCGCGGCCCGTCGTGATCGCGCCGGCCATGAACAATGGCATGTGGAAGGCGCCGGCGACGCAGGCCAACATGGCCACGTTGCGCGACCGCGGCGTTCACGTGGTGGGACCCGGCAGCGGCTACCTTGCGTGCGGCGACGTGGACACGGGCCGCATGAGCGAGCCCGAGGACATCGTCGAGGCTGTCTGTGAGGTGCTCAACCCCATGCCGCAAGACCTGACGGGCAAGCGCATCATCATCACCGCCGGCCCCACGCACGAGCCGATCGACCCGGTGCGATTCATTGGCAACCGTTCTTCGGGCAAGATGGGTATCGCCCTGGCGGGGGAGGCCGCACGTCGCGGTGCCGCCGTCACGCTCGTGCTAGGACCGACATCGCTCGACGTTCCCCACGGCGTGGAGTGCGTGCGCGTACAGACCGCCTCAGAGATGCTCCAGGTAGCGCTAAGCGCCTTCCAGACGGCCGACGCGGCCATTTGCGCCGCCGCCGTCGCCGACTACACGCCTGAAGCCCCGGCGGACCACAAGCTCAAAAAGGCCAACGAGCGCCTGGATCGAATCGAGCTCGTCGAGACCGTTGACATCTTGGCCGAGCTCTCACGCCAAAAGGGCGATCGCCGCGTGATCGGCTTTGCGGCCGAGACCGATAATGTCGTCGAATACGCCGAGCGCAAATTGACCCGCAAGGGTTGCGATGCCATTATCGCTAACGATGTCTCGCGCGCCGATTCGGGCTTTGGGACCGACACCAACAAGGCCTGGATTGTGAGCACAGCGGGCACGCAAGAACTTCCTGTGCTTACAAAACACCAGCTCGCAGATACAATTTTAGACTTGCTCAAAAATAATTAAAAAAGTTCTTGCGCAAGGCCAAAGTTTCGGGTTAATATACTTCCTGTTGCGAGCGAGAGCAGAGCAACAAACAAAAGCTTCGGGACGTGGCGCAGCTTGGTAGCGCACTTGACTGGGGGTCAAGGGGTCGCTGGTTCGAATCCAGTCGTCCCGACCAGAAGTTTGCAGGTCAGGCACCTAGTGCCTGACCTTTTTTTGTTTTAAGCAATTGCTTAATTTTGATTAATCAACAGGGTGCCAAAAATCTAGCTGCGCGATAATCGCCTTTTGCGGCTACTTGCGCGTTTTGCACACGCATGAGCCGATTTATTAACGCGATGCGATTCTACATACGCGCAGCAGGTACATGCCGAGAACGGGCGGCATTTATCGCGGCGATTTACGCAGATATAGCGACTGTAACGAACAAGCGTGTCGCTGTATTAATTCCGGTATTTCACTTGATCGGTGGACAAGTGGGCTGTTGCAACGAAACGCCAAGCGGGATGAACTCTATACGGTGACGCAGCTGAGGTAATGGCGGGGGAGTGCGGCGGGCGCTCTGAGAGCCGCTGTATGACCCCATTTCTCTTCACTTCGATTAACTATGCCACGTGCCTCAAGCCGTTCGTTCGGTTGCCAAAAGAAGAGCCCGCGCGGAATCGCGCGGGCTCTTCACTAGACATGCTAGAAGACAGACTAGAAACAAGAAACTGGGCAGATGTTCATGTCTATACGGGCAACATAATAACCGTCCGTACCTGTAGACCCATATTTAGTAACAAAGAGGAATCCCTCTGTAGTACTCGGGTAAGTTCCACGCTCATAAAACATGTTGCCGTTGGCAAGGCCAGATATCTCGGTCACACCATTTTCTTTAGGACTATCTTTCCCCTTGAAGGCCTCGTACTGGGTGCCCTCAGAAGAAATCCAGGGATAGGTTTGAGCCCAACGGCTATAGGGAGCATCAACTATTTCCGAATAGCTCAAGAGAAACAGCTTGTCGGTAGTTACGGCGACGGCGGCGTCCTTTGTCTTTCCATCAACGTTGTTCGTGAGCTTTCTGACAGCCCTCACCTTGGACTGGAAGTCTGAGGGCATCAGGTTCCAGATCTCGCCCGAGTTCATCTTCGCGCGGAGTTTGGACTTCTCCCAGCCGCCGGCATTGGTGTCGGTGGCGTTCACGCGGGACATGATGCCCGTCGAGGTGGTGAGGAACGTGAGTCCCGCCTTGCCCGAACCGTCGGCCAAATCATCGTGGTCGATGCCGATGATTCGGTACTCGAGCGTCTGTCCGTCCGTCAGCTTCATCGTGAACTTGATGCGTGCATCCATCGCGGCCTGCGCCTTGGCGTAGGCGGGCGACGCCTCGCCCTTCACGGCGATGTCCTCGGTCACGGCCTTCTGCTCTTCGAGGGTCCAGTCCTTCGCGTCCTTGGCGATAGCCGCCTGGACGGTCGCGGAATCGGTACCTGCAGACCCTCCGCCGGATGCGCCTCCCTCGACGCCGCCAACCGTCCCATTGTTCACCGTGTTGCCGACCAGGTTGAACTGGTTGCGGATGGCTCCGGCCACGCCGGGTCCCGCGAACACGATCACCAGGCCGATGACCACGATGATCAGGACGTACTCGATGATTCCTTGGCCTCCGGAGGCGGATACCTCTAGGAGATACCCCCCCCCGGAGGTTCTGCGCCGCTGCATGCATATGCGACACTCCCTTCGCTCAGGGTGAATAGAAACGAGCTGAGCGTAGGGTTATCGCGGGAATCTGTCTTTGTCTTGCCGCTGCGGCATCTTGACTATTGCCATGCCTTGGGAAGGATTACGCCGGGTACGTTCTTGTTGGAGTCGCTATGCAGTGTATTCGGGCTGATGTTCCAGTCGGAACAATCCAGATGGAGACTCCGGCACTGCTCGGACATTCCCGTTAAGTCATATACAGCACTGAAATCGCACTTGGCACCGAGACCAGTTACGTCCACATCCGCGTCCGGAACGAATCGAAGCGGCATCCCGTTTCAAAACGTATGCGTTTCACCATGAGAGAGGGATCTGTCATGAGCTGGAAACCGAGAAAATGCATTATCGCCTTACTGACTTTGGCGACTCTGACGTGTTTCGCCGCCTTAATCGCCGTCAATATCAAACCGCAACACAATGCTTATCCCTCATCTTTGTCCATTAAAATGGGACAGGATTTCAGCCTCGGTCCATGAAGGAGACTTTCCCATATACATAGATTAAGATAATACCGTGTATGACGAATACGAACTTGAGCATATTCCGTCCGTATTCATACTGGATGATCAAGGAAACATCATCGGCTTATCCGAAGGAGAGGAAGAACCTCTTGCCTTATTAAAGAAATACGCCAAATACAACGGATATAAAGCGGAAGGAGGCGACATCGAGTAACTATCAAAGGCCAGATTAAGGAGCCGGCCATGAAGAAATGCCTACCCTCCATCGTCTCTGCAACTCTTTGCCCCTCCCTTGTCATGACACCATTTGTACCCGTTGCGGCAGCCCATGCCGACGAGGGATCTCCCGCCGAGAGCAGCGATATCTACGTCGGAGTCAATTACGACGAAAATTACGATATATCCCTTTTTTGAGCGCGGGCGCTGCGCGGATTCATATTCCAAGGCGTGGTGCGATTCTCACGGATCTGCAAATAACCGCCCCGCCCCTCACAAGGTCAAGCTGAACGCGAAGGAGGAGGCTTGCCTGCGCGATCTCTAGCTTGTTGGCACCGCTGAAGTTATCGCCGGTCTCGTGACAACCGGTCCTAGCGGCGGCTTTTTTGCAACCGCAATGACATCGTACCGACTTTTCATTTGCATGTTCTGAAAGGAAGTTGCCATGTTGTCGCAAAATCAATCGAGATACTTGAACACAATCGGCTTTGCCCTGCTTGCATTACTCTTTGCTAGCGACCTTTTGCTGAAACCGCCCAAGGAACTCGTTTTGCTTGCCATAGACTGCATTTCCGCCCTTTACTTTACGGCAACCCTAATCGTCGGACTAAAGGAGAG
>JAXJPE010000096.1:0-16545 GCA_036426035.1 Collinsella sp. | reverse complement strand
GACAAAGATTGCCCGCTCGTGGGTGTCGCTGATCCCCGCAGATCGCCTTGGGCTTGCTATTGAGGATAACGCGGCTCGTCTGGCATTTCTGCTGCTGTCGAGCGGTGTCTGCAGCGTTTTGCTGGCCGTTGCGTCGTTGTCGCCCATCGGCTTTGTCTTGGGGCTGGTGGTGCCGTTTGGCGTGGGTGCCGCGCGTGACACCTTCGATCGCCGACGCGAACAGCATGATGTAGAAGAGGCCATGCCCGAGGCATTCACAGCGTTATCCATGTCGCTTGCCTCGGGGCATTCGCTGGCACAGGGCATGCGCTTTGTGGGCGCCCATGCGCAAGAGCCGGTGCATACCGAGTTTTTGCGGGTGGCGGCGGCAATCGATTGCGGTATCTCGGCGACCGACGCACTTGATGACCTACTCGTTCGCATCGATGCCCCCGGCCTTTCGCTTGTCACCTTGGCGCTCAAAGTATCGCAGCGTACCGGGGCTCCGCTTGCCGGCTTGCTGTCCGAGGCGTCGGGCATGGTGGGTGAGCGCATTGAGCTCAAACGCCGTCTGGACGTTAAGACGTCACAGGCGCGTATGTCGGCACACATGGTCGCGGCGATGCCGGCGGGCATGTGCGCGGTACTGGCTTTGCTTTCGGCGGACTTTCGCCGCGGTCTTGCGACGCCGGCTGGTGCGGGCGCCGTGGTGCTGGGACTTGCCCTCAACGTCGTTGCCCTGGTAGTTATCCGGCGCATTATGCGGGTGGAGTTATGAGCGCCCTGGTCGGGGTCGCGGCTTGTCTGTGTGCCCTGAGCGTATTTGCCGCGACGGGTTTGGAGCGTGCGGATGCTCGCAAGATTGCAGAGACGTGCAAGCGTGAGGCGGTACTGGTCATTGCTGCGGGCTGCTCGGTGATTGATGCCCTGACCGCGCGAATGAAGGGCGCGATTGGGGCGGGCGGGCCGGCGCAGGTGTCGCTCGGCGAGGTGTCCGAGATGATCGACGTGGTGCGTCTGGGGCTTTCGGCCGGCCTTTCGTTCGATGCGGCGCTTGAGGTTTTTTGCGCCAATCGCCAATCGACGTTGGCGCTCCGCCTTGAGCGAGCCTGCATGGCATGGCGGGTGGGCGTAGGGACGCGAGAGGACGAGCTTCTGGCGGCCGCGCGCGACCTGGATGTGCGGGCGCTCGAGACCTTTGCCATCACAGCGGGGCAGGCGCTTGCTCTCGGTGCCCCGCTTGCCGAGACGCTGGCGGCCCAAAGTCGCGAGATTCGCGCGGCCCATCGCGCCGCGGTCGAGCGCGAGATTGAGCGTGCGCCGGTCAAGCTGCTGATTCCCACCGGCACGCTCATCTTGCCGGCGTTGCTTCTGTCCATATTGGGCCCGCTGCTGGGAGCAGGCGGGATGATGTAGGGAGGAATACATGAATACGATGACTGACGTTGTTGACAAGGTCTGGAGCTTGGCGTTTTGCCAGTCAATTCACGCTCGCCAGCGTGCCGAAGAACTGCTGCGGGAAGAGAGCGCGCAGGGCACCACCGAGTACGCCATCCTAGTCGGTGTGCTCGTGGTGATTGCCATCATTGCCATCGTCGCATTTAAGGGCAAGGTCCAAGATTTATGGAGCGCTATCAGCGAGGGCATCAACAGCCTGTAGAGGGCGCCCGTCCCGTCGGCGCGTTGCTGGTGCTCGCCTGTGCGGTCGTGGCGGTGGCAGTGGCGGTTTGGGGGCTTAACGCAGCACGGCAACAACGTTTAGGGGTTGCCGCGGATGCGGGCTCGGGTTCGGCTGCGGCGTCTCAAATAGAAGATGCGCGAGACGCGGACGATGCGAATGCCGCCGTCACGGCGCAAACGTTCTTGCAAGCACTCGACGAGCGAGCGGACGCTGCAACGGGTTCATCTGCAAACAATGCCGTCGCTGTTCGTCTCGCGTGGTCCGAGTGCCGACCGATGACCGAGGCGGCGGCGGATATGCTGCGTGCCTATCGCGAGGTGCCCACGGCGCAACTTGCTCTGAGCGGCTATCTCGACATCAAGGGCAACGTGTGGGGCGCCATCGTGCGTGACGGACGCGGTTGGGTCGATATGGTGACGGTTGCCGCGGATGCTGGTGATACTTCGTGTTGCCTGCGCGTGGTCCGCCTGACCCCGCAGACAACGAACTCAAAGGAGGGGTCGTGAAATGCATTATGTCCTGCGCGAGGAATCTGCCCAGGCAACGGTCGAATACGCCATCGTCACGGTGGCACTGCTTTCCATCGTGCTGGCGATCGCAGGGCTTTGGCGTGCCGGTGCCGATGGGCGCTTGGCGGCGCTGGTCGAGCGGACGGCATCTCACGGCGTCACCTCGACATCGGTTGTCGACGCTGCTGCGGGTGCTAAGGACATCGTGCTGTATTGATGTTGCGCGCGAGGACCGGGCTCAGTCTACGGTCGAGGCGGCATTCCTACTGCCGACGTTTCTGACGCTCGTCCTGTTGGCGCTGCAGCCGGTGTGCCTGCTCTATACACGCGCGGTCATGGAGTCTGCCGCCGCCGAGACCGCGCGGCTCATGACCACGACGACGGTGGGGGATGACGAGGATATTAAGGAGTTTGCCCGCCGCCGTCTTGCCGCGGTTCCCGACGTTTCGATTTTCCATGCCGGCGGGCCCCTGTCGTGGGATATCGAGCTTGGTCGGGCCGATGCGGGCGGCGTCTCGTCCGTTTCCGTTACCGGCGAGGTTAAACCGCTGCCCGTGATCGGTGCGTTTGCGCAGGCTATGGGTAGCGCAGGCCAAAACGGCTATGTCGAGCTTAAGGTCGACATCTCGTATCGATCGCGTCCCGAGTGGCTGGAGGGAGATTATGATTCATGGATTGCTGCATGGGATTAAGCGCTGCCTGTTGAAGGTGACGAGGGGGCTTGCGGGCCGTTGCCGACCGCGTGCTCGCTGCAAGCGAGGCGGCTTTATGGGTCGAGCCGGGATCGACCTGTTTATCGAAGACGGTGCCTATACCACGCTCTCCTCTGCGGTGGTCATCTTGGTGGTGCTCACGTTGCTGTTTTCGTCGACGGCGGCGATATGGAGCATGTCGCGCGCGGGGGACACCCAGGTGGCTGCCGATAGCGGCGCGCTGGCAGGCGCCAATGTGGTGGCGTCCTACCATACGGCTGCGACAGTGGTGGATGCGAGCATTTTGAGTTTGGGTCTGGCGGGGTTTGCTACGATCGGCACCGGCTTGGTCGCCATTCTTATTCCAGGTGCCGAGCTTGCTGCGGGCGATATGGTCGACACAGGAATCGAGATTATTAAAACACGCAACAAGTTTGCCAAGAGTGCATCTGAAGGCCTGCAGAAAATCGAGACGGCTCTACCGTATCTGGTTGCCGCGCGAGCTACGCAGGCGGTGTCGGCGCAGGAAACCGAGGGTGTGAACTATACCGGTACGGCGCTTGCCGTCCCCAGGACGTCCGAGTCGGATTTCGTTGCGCTCGAGGGTTCCGAGATCTCGACCGATGCCATTAAAGACACATCGAAAGATCTGGAACGCGCAGCAGATGAGCTGCAGAAGGCCTCGGAGGAGACGGCGAAAGCAAAAGAGCGTGCCTGGCTTGCGGATTGCGGCGGGTCGGATCCGGCTTCGGTCGGCAGTTGCTCATGCATGTGGGAACGCGCGAGGAGTTTGGCGAAGCTTTCGGATATTGAGAATCCGCACTATGCCTCGAGCGTCACATGGGAGCCGCAAGTGGCGCTCGATCGCGCGAAGGCCTATTACCGCTTGCGCCTTACAAACGAGGCGCCTCAGGGCTCAAGCGTCGAGACGAAGGCGGAGTCGGCGGCGCGCAAGGCGTTTTACACCTATGCGAGTACAGAGGTCAATCGTGCATATGTAACCGAGGACGGAGATGAAGTCACTTCCTATATCCCGCTGTTGCCGCGCAACACTGACGAGGTGCGAGCGACGGAACTCTATACCGATGCGGTGTGGCCAACTAGTACCAACGATGACAAAACGTATCTGCATTATGGAACGAGCTGCCCCAACTATAAGAAGGGGGCGCCATACGGGCTAGCCTCGGTTGCTGATTATGACGGGCAGGACAAATGCAATAGATGCCATTTTGGTGTTTCGTCGCTCGGTGCCGTTGCGGCTCCTTCGACTTCTATCGAAAACGGCTTCGAGTACCACTTTGATCGATTCAAAGACGCTCTGGAAGACTACGTCGAATGCCGCAACAAAGAGCTCGAGCTCATGCGCCAGACCGAGGACGAGGCTGACCGTGCGGGCAATGCGTTTGACGAGGCCATTAAAGCGCTTTCGGGAGAGCGTCCGCGTATCGCCCCGCCCGGGCGAAATGGCGTGGTTGCCCTTGCGGTTTCGGGTGCCATCTCGAGCCCCGATGAGCTCAACTCTTCGTTTAACACGACAGTCAGGCTTGACGATCGCGGCGCAATCTCTGCTGCGGTGCTGGCGCCCGATGACGCGACGGCGCAGAACAACGTTCTCTCGCGGTTTTTCTCGACGTTGGAGGAGCGTTCGGGTGGCGTTGCCGGCGTACTCGATGGCGTCATGGATGTTTGGGGACGGCTGCTTGTGGGATACGGAGATATCCAGGGCTCGGCCGACGAGCTTATGGATGAGATGATCGATGGCCTGGGAGGGAGCAGTGGCGCGCTGGGCTCCATTGCATCGTGGCTCGGCGATACCGTTTCGGCGTCCGTGGCGGCGCTGGGCTTGGAGCCGTGCGACTTGCGCCTGCGAAAGCCGGTGCTGACCGACACCGCCAACGTCATCAAGAGCCCGGGGTCTGACATCACAGGTCTTTCTAAAGTGCAGGACAAGCTACGAAGTATTCCGCTGGGCGTGACCGACCCCAAGGCGCTTTGCGAGGCGCTGGAATATCAAGTCGAGCGCACCATCAGCGGTGCGGTGTTCACGCTAGCGGAGATTCCGCTGCCCGGCGGCGGTTCCATTCCACTTACCGTCGATGTCGCCACGCTGGCGGGTGCCCTGGGCGGTGGGTCGTAATGGGCATCCGCACGCGCCTGCGCGAGGAGCGCGCCCAGGCGACGGTCGAGATGGCCGCGGTCACGCCCGTCCTGCTGGTTCTGGCGCTTGTCGTGTACAACGTCATGGTCTTTGCCGGCGCGGTCGCACGCTTCGACCGCGTGGTGCCCGATATCGTGCTGGCGCACGCCGTGGCTCCGAGCGGGGAGGGCGACGACAGCTCCATCGATGCCTCCGCGACCGTTCAGGCTCAGATCCAACATGCCATGGAAGGCTATGACTTGCAGATTGAGGTCTCGAGCGAGCAGGGTACGACGACATCGGATGGCGGTCTGCTTTCGCTCTCCGGCACGTTTAGGACCTATACCTGTACCATGCGCTACGAGCCGTGGCCGAGCTCGCTCAGCATCGCCGGCGTTTCGCTGGGGGCACCGGCAAAGTTGTCGCACGAGCGCGCAGTGACGGTCGATCCGTGGCGTCCGGGGGTGGTTATGTGACCGCGGCCTCATCCTACATTGCCTACGCGCGGGCGCTCAACAGGCTGGGTTGGACGCCTGCCGAGTTTGTGGTGGCGGAGTCGTTTGCCGTGCGCCTGCGCGGCATGCTGGGACGGTCTCCGATTGCCGCCAACGGGTTGCCGCTCGTCATGGCGTTCCCACGCTGCTCTTCGGTCCACACCTGCTTTATGGCCTACCCCATCGACATTGCTTTTATCGACCGCAACGGCAGCATCCTCGCATGCTACGAAAACGTCCGTCCTTGGCGCATGTGTTCCTGTCCCGGTGCCTGGGCGGTGCTGGAACGCCCTTCAATCCTCGCTACACCTCCCGCCTTTCAACAAGTGGCGGCGTAAGAATTGGCGACAGCGGACTTTCGTCATACGAAATTGGGTAAGATGGAGGAGAAGATGCATGGATGTTGAGATTCATCCCAACGCCAAAAAACACTTGACGGAAAAGCAGATGCTTGGTGCCTGGTTCGCGGTTACTGAGTGCATTCGCCGCGAGTCGGAGGACGAGCCGCCGAGATGGCTTGCTATTGGATGGCTTCCAGATGGTCGAAGTGTGGAACTTGTTGCAGTCGAACTAATTCGTGGATGGCTCATTATTCATGCCCTGTCTCCGGTTCAGAAGAAATTCTGGCAAGAGATCGAGCAAGCTCGGCAGAGGGGTCGATGATGAGCAAGGCGTATACGGCTGCCAATGGTCAGGTTGTAACGGATGAAATGATTGACGCGTGGTGCGAGTCGTACGAGCATGGCGGGTTTCCGGACGGCGAGCATACCGTTGGGGGGATCGTGCACGGGCGGCCTCCGCTCTCAAGCGAAGGGACGGCAACGCTATCGGTCAAGATTCCCCTAGGGATGAAGGAGGCGATTCGTCGTCGGGCGGCGGCTGAAGGAATGACGCCAAGTGAGTTTGCCCGTGCGGCTCTGAGTGAAAAACTTCTTGCTGCCGGCTGATGCCTCTGACGTGCCGATTTATAGAACCGAGGCTGTGCTCAAAAACTTTTTTAAAATTCTCGGTTGACCGGAACGCGTCCTTGGTTATACTAATCAAGCCTTGAAACAAGGCACACATCAAATGGCTGGGTAGCTCAGTTGGTAGAGCAGAGGACTGAAAATCCTCGTGTCAGGGGTTCGATTCCCTTCCCCGCCACCTTGAATTGACTAGGACCTCTGCAAAGGGGTCCTTTTCTTTTATCGAGGGCTCTGCGGAAATTGCGTCCCGGAATTTGGCTTCAGAGTGGGATGCGTTTTCCGCTTTGATGTCGCTTGGGAAAGCGCGACCCGGAATCCGGCGTCAGAATGGGACGTGCTTTCCTTTTGCGGCCTTTGGCGGAAACTGCGTCCCAGATCTCGCGCTCAGAACGGGATGCATTTTCCGATTGAGGCCTCGAACGGAAAATGCATCCCAGTCTTTTGCGAAAAACGGGATGCGCTTTCCGGCGCTTACTTCCGACGTGCGCGCACATCTCGGCGCACCAGCTCGTGCCCACCTGTCCCAGACATTCCTCCCACTTTTGCGCCACTTTGTAGACCGTTCGGTCGCCTGTCTGCATGCGCGGGTATACTCAAATCGATAGATATGTCATGCAAGAGCGATGCGGGCTTAGCCCGTATGATTCAAAAGGGGGCAGTGATGGAGAGGATACTCGGCGTTAATCTCTCTGGCTGGTTTATTCCCGAGCCTTGGGTGACCCCGTCGCTATACGCGGCGACCGGTGCATCCAACGCGGCCGAGCTGCAGGAGGCCATGGGCACCGCCGCCTATAACGAGCGCATGCGCCGTCATTACGAGACGTTTGTGAGCGAGGACGATTTCCGTCGCATGGCGCAGATCGGTCTCAATGCCGTGCGTCTGCCGGTGCCCTGGTATGCCTTTGGCTCGCAGGAGTCCGATGCGTCCTACATCTCGGTTGTCGACTACATCGACCGTGCAATTGAGTGGGCTGCCAAGTACGACATCCGCGTGCTGCTTGATCTAGCAACTGTGCCCGGTGGCCAGGGCGATTCCAACGATTCGCCCGCCACGCCAGAGGCTGTTGCCGAGTGGCATTCGTCCACTAACGGCCGTCATGTCGCACTCGACGTGCTCGAGCGCTTGGCTGATCGCTACGGCGAGGCCGAGAGCCTGCTGGGCATTGAGCTGCTGGATACGCCGCAGATGAGTGTCCGCAAGAGCCTCTTCACCATGACGGATGGCATTCCTGCTCACTACCTGCGCAATTTCTATCGCGATGCCTACGAGCTCGTCCGTTCGTATATGCCCGAGGATAAGATCGTCGTCTTCTCGTCGTCGGGGCATCCCAGCGAGTGGAAGCATTTTATGCGCGGCGCCAAGTACAAGAACGTCTACATGGACCTTCACCTGTACCATTACCGCGACGAGCATGCGCTCGACATCACGAGCCCCCGCGGGCTGACGACGGCGATTTCTCGTAACAAGCGCGAGCTCAAAGAAGCGATTTCGACTGGGTTCCCCGTGCTGGTGGGCGAATGGTCGGGCGCGGCGATCTTTGCCAACTCGTCGGTTACGCCCGAGGGCCGCAATGCCTACGAGCGCGTGTTTATCGCCAACCAACTGGCTTCGTTTGCACCGGCTGCCGGTTGGTTCTTCCAAACGTGGAAGACCGAGAAGCGCATTGCAGCATGGGACGCCCGCGCGGCGCTCGGTACGCTCGAGCGTGGCATGATTGAATAGGTTGATATGACGCAAAACAGCGCCCATACGGGCAAACTCTATGTGGTCGGCACGCCCATCGGCAACCTGGGCGACCTGTCCCCGCGCGTTGGCGAGGCGTTTGCCGCCGCCGATGTCATTTGCTGCGAAGACACGCGTGTGACGTCAAAGCTGCTGATGCATCTGGGCATTTCCAAGCCGCTTGTCCGTTGCGATGAGAATGTGATCGCCAGCCGCGCCGCCGGCCTGGTCGACCGTCTGCTGGCGGGGGAGACCCTCGCTTTTGCCTCGGACGCCGGCATGCCGAGTGTGTCCGATCCCGGACAGGCGCTGGTCGAGGCGGCGCGTGAGGCCGATGTGCCCGTTGAAGTTATTCCCGGGCCCTCTGCTTGCGTCACGGCGCTCGTTTCGTCCGGCATTCCCTGCGAGCATTTTTTCTTCGAGGGCTTTTTGGGCCGAAAGCACGGCGACCGCGTGCGCCGTTTACAGCGCCTTGCCGTGGTGCCCGGCGCACTCATCTTCTACGAGTCTCCACATCGCATCGTGGCGACGCTCGAGGCCGTGGCGGAGGTCTTTCCCCAGCGTGAGGTTGCCGTCTGCCGCGAACTCACCAAGCTGCACGAGGAGGTCTTGCGCGGGCCCGCTGCCCAGCTTGCCGAGGAGCTGCGTGCTCGCGGCGAGGTAAAGGGCGAGATTGCGCTGGTCATCGCGCCGCCGAGCGAGGATGAGGAGGCCGGTGTCGCGCCGGTTGGCGCCGCGGCAGCGGATCCCGACGAGGCCCTGCGCGCGGATATCCGCGCCGCGCTCGAGGAGGGGGAGCCCGCGTCTGCGGTGGCCAAGCGCCTGTCTCAGAAGTATTCGCGCCGCAAGCGCGATGTCTATGCCATGGTGCTCGATATGCAATAGATGGAGGATATCCAGCCCTTGCGCTAGAATCATCCTCTGTATGCAACGTTTTTCTGGAGGACAAACCCCATGGATCAAAGCAAGCCTTCGTTCTTTATCACGACGCCCATCTACTACGTCAACGCCGATCCGCACCTGGGCACGGCTTATTCCACCATCATCGCCGACGTTCAGGCTCGCTATCGCCGTTCCGCCGGCTATAACGTCAAATTCCTGACCGGCATGGACGAGCACGGCGAGAAGGTCGCCGAGGCCGCAGCCAAGCACAACATGACGCCGCAGGAGTGGACCGATAGCCAGGCTCCGCACTTCAAGGAGCTTTGGAGCAAGCTCGAGATTTCCAATGATGACTTCATCCGCACCACCGAGCCGCGCCAGCACCATGCCGTGCAGTACCTGTGGGAGCGCATGAAGGAGTCCGGCTACCTGTATAAGGGCAGCTACGACGGCTGGTATTGCGTGCCTGACGAGACCTACTTTACCGATACGCAGGTCCAGAAGGGCGACGAGGAGTACGGCAGCGTCGGCCAGCACCTGTGCCCCGACTGCCACCGTCCGCTTGAGCGCGTGCAGGAGGAGTCCTACTTCTTTAAGCTTTCCGCCTTCCAGGACAAGCTGCTTAAGCTCTATGACGAGCATCCCGACTTTGTCGAGCCTGCGTTCCGCATGAACGAGGTTCGCAGCTTTGTCGAGGGCGGCCTCAACGACCTTTCCGTGAGCCGTACGAGCTTTGACTGGGGCATTCAGGTCCCGTTTGACGAGGGTCACGTGACCTACGTGTGGTTCGATGCTCTGCTCAACTATATGACGGCCGGTGGCTACGGTGTCGACACCGACGACGCGCGTGCCGAGCTGGCCTATCGCTGGCCCGCGCAGTTCCACATCGTGGGTAAGGACATCATCCGCTTCCACTGCGTCATTTGGCCCGCCATGCTCATGGCCATCGACGAGGCCCTGCCCGAGCACGTCTTTGCCCACGGCTTCCTGACCGTGCGCAATGCCGAGACCGGCAAGGCCGAGAAGATGTCCAAGAGCCGCGGCAACGCCATCGCTCCGCAGGACGTTATCGACATGCTGGGCGTCGAGGGCTATCGCTACTACTTTATGACCGACGTCGTCCCCGGCACCGACGGTGCCATCAGCTTCGACCGCATGGAGCAGGTCTACAACGCCGACCTGGCCAACAGCTGGGGCAACCTCATTTCGCGTTCGCTCAACATGAGCGGCAAGTATTTTGACGGTTGCGCGCCCGCCAAGCCCGCATCGTTCGACGCGTTTGACAACCCGCTGGCAAAGATCGCCGATGGCCTGGTCGACCGCTACATGGCCAAGATGGACGTGCTCGATTACGGTGGAGCCAAGGACGAGGTCATGGAGCTCATCCACGCCGCCAACCACTACATCGAGGACTCCGAGCCTTGGGCACTTGCCAAGGACGAGGCCAAGGCTGACGAGCTGGCGTTTGTGATCTACAACCTGCTCGAGGCCATCCGCATTGCCGCTCACCTGCTGATGCCGCTCATGCCCCAGACTTCTGCCGAGGCTCTGCGCCGCCTGTCCTGCGAGGACGAGGCCGCGAGCGACGACCTCAAGGGCATTTGCGCTTGGGGCCTGCTTGCCGGCGGTCAGCCCGTCGAGAAGGGCGATCCGCTGTTCCCGCGTCTGGCGTAGAGACCGCGCGAGCGCCATATCGGCAATTTGTTGTTTAGCTGTAAGGGCATGGCCGCCACGGTCCATGCCCTTTTGTTTCAAGACGCCGCCATCATGCTAAGGAGGCAACCATGACAACTTCGCCTTTGGCAAACCCCACGGCCACCAGGGAGCTGCTAGAGGAGTTTGGCCTTGCGACTAAGCATCGCCTGGGCCAGAACTTTCTAATCGACAATCATGTGATCGAGCGTATCTGCGAGCTTGCCGAGCTTGCAGGTGACGAGCGCGTACTCGAGGTGGGTCCGGGTTGCGGCACGTTGACACTTGCGTTGCTGCAGGAGGCGGCGTGCGTTACGTCGATCGAGGCCGATCCCGAGCTTGAGCCGGTGCTTGACGCCCACGCCGCCGACTATGCCAACTTCCGCTTTATCATGGGCGATGCGCTCAAGGTGGGCCCGGAGCAGATTGAGCAGGTTGCGGGCGGTACGCCGACGGTGTTTGTCGCGAATCTGCCCTACAACGTGGCGGCGACGATCATCCTTCAGTTCTTCCAGACGATGCCGGCGCTCAAGCGTGCCGTCGTCATGGTGCAAAAGGAGGTTGCCGATCGCATTGCCGCAACGCCCGGTAACAAGACCTATGGCGGCTACACGGCAAAACTCGGCCTGTACGCGCAGGTGACGGGTCGCTTTGAGGTGCCGCCGCGTTGCTTTATGCCGGCGCCGCACGTGGACTCGGCCGTCGTGCGTATCGACCGTGTTGACGGCGTGGTGCCCGAGGGGTTCGATCGCGAATTTGTGGCCCGCGTGATTGATGCTGCATTTGCTCAGCGTCGCAAGACCATCCGCAATTCCATGAGCGCCAACGGCTTTGCCAAGGACGTGCTCGATGCTGCCTTTGAGGCTTGCGGTATTGCACCCACCACGCGCGCCGAGACGCTTGATGTTGCTGACTTTGTCCGTCTGGCCCAGGAGCTAATCCATGATGCCTAATGCCGAACGTGTGACGTTTACCAAGAAAAAGAAGACGGTTGCTTGTCCCGTGCCCTTGGCACCGCTTGCCGACACGCATGCGCATCTGCTTTCGTTCTGGGGCAAGGATGTGCCTGAGACGCTCGTGCGTGCCAAGGCGGCGGGCGTCGACCTGTTGGTGACGATGTTCGACCCCATCGCTGATAAACGCAGCGTGACGGACTATAGCGACTGGCTGACGCGCGAGATTCTGCCGATGCAGGATATCCCGCAGATCAAGTATCTTGCCGGCGTGCATCCGTATGGCGCGCCGGACTATGCCGACGACGTTCACGCACAGGTCGTTGCCGCACTCGATGATCCCTTATGCGCCGGTATTGGCGAAATCGGCCTGGACTACCACATGGACTATGACGACGATATCGCGCCGGCACCCCATAACGTGCAGATTGACTGCATGGCGCGCCAGCTCGAGCTTGCCGTGTGCCGTAACGTGCCGGTGGAGCTACATCTGCGTCACGAGGACACGGACCAGGAGCGCACCTCGCACGTGGACGCCTACAACGTGCTTCGTGAGGTGGGCGTGCCCCAGGCCGGTTGTGTGCTGCACTGCTTTGGCGAGGACCGCGCCACGATGGAGCGCTTTGTGGAGCTGGGCTGCTATATCGCCTATGGTGGTGCGGCCACCTTCAAGCGCAACGACGACGTGCGCGAGACATTTGCGGCAACCCCACTCGATCGAATTTTGTTCGAGACGGATTGCCCGTATATGGCTCCGGAGCCCATCCGCGGTCTTGAATGCGAGCCCGCAATGATCTCCATTACGGCAAACGCGCTGGTTAACGACCGTGTCGATCGCACTGGTGAGGACGCCGAAACAATCGCGCAAGCCGCTTGGGAAAATGCCTGCAAACTTTTTCAAAAATAGTTCTTGCGTTCGTGGTGGCGCTCCGTTATTCTAATTCCTGCACGCGGGCGTGGCGGAATTGGCAGACGCGTACGGTTCAGGTCCGTATGGGGGCAACCCCATGAAGGTTCAAGTCCTTTCGCCCGCACCATTGATTGAAAGAGCTCCCAGCAATGGGGGCTTTTTTGTTATGGGCCCATCGCGGGGACTTGAACCTGCGAAGGAGCGAGCGTAAAGAAAACGCGGAGCGTTTTTAGCGAGCTGGCGAGGACGCCGGCAGGCGGCCGAAGCCGGTGCGGATCCGCGAAGCGGATACGCGGACGTCCTTTCGCCCGCACCATTGATTGAAAGAGCTCCCAGCAATGGGAGCTTTTTGTTATGGGCCTCTTGTTGATGTCACGTTGCTGCTTCGTGCGGGTATCCTAATGCCAACGTGTGCCTATCAGAGGAGAGACCATGCTGTTGTCCGGTATCATCGCCGCCCTTACCAGCCTTTTGATTCCCATCATCATCCTGTTGCTGCTGCTTCCCAACGCCTGCTATGTCGTTGAACAACAGCATGCCGTGATCATCGAGCGCCTGGGCAAGTTTAACCGCATCGTCAACGCGGGCTTCCACATGAAGGTGCCCGTGATCGACCGCAAGGCCGCCACGGTGAGCCTGCGCACCATGAAAAACGGTTTTGGCATCGACGTTAAGACCCAGGACAACGTGACCATCGGCCTTGAGGTCTCTGCTCAGTACCACGTGAGCTATGACATGGGCGCCGGCCCGGCAGATTCGGGTATCTACAAGAGCTACTACATGCTGCAGGAGCCCGTCGACCAGATGCGTGACTTCATCACCGACGCCCTGCGCTCTTCGATTCCCGTCTACACACTCGATGAGGTCTTTGCCAAGAAGGACGACATCGCCAAGGATGTCAACGCTACCGTTTCCGAGCAGATGGCCGCCTACGGCTTCACCCTCGTGTCGACGCTCATCACCAAAATCGCACTGCCGACCGAGGTTGAGAACTCCATGAACGACATCAACGCCGCCCAGCGCAAGCGCGCTGCGGCACAGGAGCTCGCTGAGGCAGACCGCATCAAGCGCGTCACCGAGGCGACCGCCGAGGCCGAGGCGATGGAAAAGGCGGGCGAAGGCATCGCCAACCAGCGCAAGGCCATCGCGCTGGGCATCAAGGATTCGCTCGAGATCATCCAGGAGACGGGTGTCGGCAATGACGAGGCCAACCAACTGTTCATGTTTACGCAGTGGTCCGAGATGATGACGGAGTTCGCTCGCACGGGTAAAACCTCGACGGTCGTGCTGCCGAGCGACTTTTCGCAGTCGGCCTCTATGTTCGAGCAGATGCTGGCTGCCGGTAAGGTTCAGAACGAGTCAAAGGAGTAGACACGCGTGAAATACACCGTCGTTTGTGTCGGTAAGCTCAAGGAGCGCTTTTGGAAGGACGCCTGCGCTGAGTACACCAAGCGCCTGGGTGCCTATGCCAAGGTTGATATCCGCGAGGTGGCCGATATCGACCCGGCTAAGGCGGGCGGCGTGGATGCCGCACGCGACAAGGAGGGTGCGGCGATTCTCGCAGCCCTGCCGCCTCGAGCGCATGTGATCCTGCTTGCCATTGAGGGCAAAGAGCGCTCGAGCGAGGAGCTTTCGGCGCGGCTCGATGATCTTATGCTGCGTGGTAACAGCGACATCGCCTTTGTGATTGGCGGATCGGACGGCGTGAGCGATGACGTGCGCGCACGAGCTGACGAGATGCTCAGCTTTGGACGCATTACCTTGCCGCATAACTTGGCGCGCGTGGTGCTGCTAGAGCAGATTTACCGTGCCTGCAAGATCAGTCGTGGCGAGCCGTATCACAAATAGGTCGGCAATACGAAACAATGCCGTGGGACAATAGCCTTCGTTTTGAAGAGCGTGTCTGAGAGGACTATGAGATATGAAGATTGGATTTGTCGGTTTTGGCAATATGGCGAGCGCTATGGCCGATGGCTGGATCGCTGCCGGTGTGGCTGCGAGCGATATGTGCGCCTGCGCGGGCCACTACGACGCCTTGGTTGAGCGTTGTGAGACGCGTGGGATGGTTGCCTGTCGTGATGCGGCGGAGGTTGTCGCCGCATCCGATATCGTGGTTGCTGCGGTCAAGCCATACATGATTGAGAAGGTCTTCGCTCCGCTCAAAGAAACCCTTGCCGACAAGGTTGTCCTTTCGGTCGCCTGGACTTGGGATAGCGCCAAGTGGGAGCAGGTCCTGCCGGGTGTCGCGCATATCTCGACGGTGCCCAACACGCCGGTTTCGGTGGGCGAGGGCGTCATCGCCTGCGAGAAGTCCTCTACGCTCAACGGCGAGCAGCGTGCCGTGGTGCTCGACCTGCTCGGTAAGCTTGGCACTGTCGTCGAGCTCGACACGAGCCTGCTGTTTGTGGGCGGCACGGTGGGCGGTTGCGCACCGGCATTTGTCGCCATGGCGATCGAGGCCCTGGGCGACGCGGCCGTCAAGCACGGTATCCCGCGCGCCGATGCCTATCGCATTGTGAGCCAGATGGTGCTGGGCACGGCAAAGCTGCAGCTTGCAACGGGGCAGCATCCTGCGGCGATGAAGGATGCCGTATGCTCGCCCGGTGGTGCCACCATCAAGGGCGTCGTCGCGCTCGAGGACGCCGGCATGCGCAGCGCCCTGGTCAAGGCCATCGACGCCACCCTCCAGTAAAACCCGCCATTTAGGGACAGGTTTATTTTGGCAGGTTTTTCCTGCGGTTTTGTTGCATGTACGAAAAGCGCCCCGCAACTGGCTCAATTCCAGTTGCGGGGCGCTTGCGTTTGCCCAGATAAAACCGACCAAAATAAGCCTGTCTCTTTTTGGCAGGCTAGTCCCAGAAGCCGTCTTCTTCGTCCTCGGACTTGGGGCCACGGTCGACATACATCTTATGGGTGCGCTTCTCCATTACAAAGGCAAGAATCGCAAACAGTAGGATGCCGCCGGCGAAAAGGATGGCAAAACCGGTGCGGGTGCCAAACAAAAAGGAAAAAACTGCGTCCATTGGGTGCCTTCTTGCGTAGTTGGGTTGGGTCGTAAACGCTCATAAGTATATACTTGCCCATACATGTACAAGGTTGCAACCTAAATGGAATGTATATCGCCGGAGGATCTAATGCTTGATATCAAGTTTGTTCGCGAGAACCCCGATGCCATCGATACCGCCATGGCAAATCGCCAGACGTCTTGGGATCGCGAGAAGTTCTTTGAACTCGACGACGAGCGCCGTGCCGTCATCACCGAGGTCGAGGAGCTCCAGGCCACGCGTAACGCCGAGTCCAAGAAGATTGGCGCCCTGATGAAGGAGGGCAAGAAGGACGAGGCCGAGGCCGCCAAGGAGGCCGTGCGCGCCGTCAACGAGAAGATTGACGGTCTGGCCGAGCGCCGCACCGCTCTCGAGCAGGAGCAGTACGGCTTCATGGCTCACCTGCCCAACATTCCGTGCGATGCCACCCCGTACGGTAAGGACGAGGACGAGAACATCGAGCGTCGCCGCTGGGGCACCCCGCGCGAGTTCGACTTCGACTTTAAGCCGCACTGGGATCTGGGCACCGATCTGGACATCCTCGACTTCGAGCGTGGCAACAAGCTCTCCGGCAGCCGCTTTACCGTTCTCGGTGGCGCCGGCGCCCGCCTGGAGCGCGCCCTCATCAACTTCTTCCTCGATACGCACACCAGCCGTGGTTTTAAGGAGTGGTGGCCGCCCATCGTCGTCAAGCGTCAGACCATGTTCGGCACGGGCCAGCTGCCCAAGTTCGAGGACGACGCCTACCACGTCTCGGGTGACAACTTCCTGATCCCCACCGCCGAGGTCGTGCTCACCAACCTGCACGCCGGCGAGGTCCTCGACGCCGACACCCTGCCGCGCCGCTACACCGCCTTCACCCCCTGCTTCCGCGAGGAGGCCGG
>JAXJPE010000095.1:0-2564 GCA_036426035.1 Collinsella sp. | reverse complement strand
TGACGGCGCAGGCGCCCGCCTCCTCGGCGATGCGTGCCTGCTCGGGCGTGGTGACGTCCATGATGACGCCGCCCTTGAGCATCTGCGCGAGCTCGCGATTGAGTTTGACGCGATCGGCCTTGCTGGTCTGTTCTGCCATGGGTGCTCCCTTGGTTGGCATGTGCATTGCTTGACGGAACATCCTATCGGGGAGCTGGGTATGGCGAAATACTCAGTTTTCGAGATAATAATAAGGTCAGCTTAATACCAGATTGAACAGCTCGATAAGGTCAGGTGGCAAACTCATGCTTGACTACAATTTGGAAAAACGTGGCGAGGCATCGCTTTATGAGTATGTTTACCAGCAAATCCGAGATGATATTGTTGCTGGACGTATTGTGGCGGGGGAGCATCTTCCGTCTAAGCGCGCCTTTGCCCGTCATCTGGGAATCAGTGTCATTACCATCGAGAATGCATATAGCCAGTTACTTGCCGAGGGCTATATTTGCTCAAAGCCGCGGCGTGGCTACTACGCTTGCGAGCTTCCGGATGCACCGGTTTTGCCTTTGGCTACGGGGAGCATCGACCGAGATACCGTCTCTGTGGGCCCCAGCGCGCATGATGCCGATGGACAGGCCGAGCGATTCGATGCACTTTCTCCTTCCGCTTTGGAGGCGGCGCGGCTTTGGCAAAGCGCGCTACGGGCGACGCTGACATCCGAAGACGAACGCGAAATCTTTTCGACCGCGCCGGCGCAGGGCACCGCTCGGCTACGACGCGCAATTGCTCACCATCTGCACGGGACAAGGGGTATGAATGTCGACCCCAACAACATCGTTATCGGTGCGGGCGCCCAGCTGCTCGATACCATGTTGGTTCAGTTGCTTGGCGCGGACAAGGTGTATGCGGTTGAGGATCCGGGCTATTTGCGTCTGACGCGCATCTATCAGGCTATGGGCTGCAAAGTTCGACATATCCCGTTGGATGATGAGGGCGTGGACTTGAGCACTCTGCAGAAAAGCGGGACCGATGTCCTTCACCTGATGCCGTCCCATCAGTATCCGACCGGCCTTGTGACGAGCATTGCGCGTCGTTACGCGCTGCTGAGCTGGGCCGCCGAGCGACCAGGTCGGTATCTCATTGAGGATGACTTTGATTGTGAGTTTCGCCTTGCCGGCAAGCCGATTCCCGCGCTCGCGTCGATCGATGCCGCTCAATCGGTCATCTACACCAACACGTTTTCGAAGAGTCTGTCATCGGCGTTGCGTCTAGCGTACATGGTGCTGCCCGACGAGCTGATGGAGCGGTTTAGGCGCAACCTTGGTTTTTACGCCTCGTCGGTGAGTTCTGTTGACCAGGTCACTTTGGCGCGTTTGCTGGAATCGGGTGATTACGAGCGACATGTGAACCGCGTGCGCGTTCGTGCTCGTGAGGCGCGTGATGGCCTGGCGTCGCTTGTGCGGAAAACGTTTCCAGCAGGGGAGGTCTCGATCGAGCATGCGGACGCGGGCCTTTACTGCACTGTGGTTGCGGAGCGCGGAACGGGCGGAAGCTCTTTTGCGCGGGCTCTCACGCGCTCGGGCATTCCGTTCATCGATATCAGTGACTGTTATTGGTGCGCCGATGGCGCATTTGTTCCTGAAAACTCAACTCAAATTCTTGTCCAGTATGACGACCTGAGTCCGAAAGTGCTTAATACCTTGGAATTGCAGCTAATGGGGGAGCTCTGCAATCTAAGTGAGTAGACTTTTGGCACTTTGGCGACCGGGTCGTTTTGAAACAAGCTATCTACCTGTGGTTTTGAGAAGCAGGATGACTGGCCTGCGCGGCAAGTTCGAAAAAGTCTACTCACTTGCCGCGCAAAGTTCCCGCATGTGAAAAAAATGGGGTTTTCAACAGGGCTTCGTCCAGCTCTTGGCAAGCTTTTGGCCAGTTGGGGAGGGCTGTTGAAAACTTAGCAGTCCGTTCGGTGCCATTTTTGTTGCGTTCGCGCCAATGGGAGACCGACTGGGTTGAAATCCGTGTTTTCCTGTGCCTATGAAGGATCTACTTTGTGACATATCGGCTTTTAGGTACTGGCGTTTGCCTCCTCAAGCCCGCGCTTTGTGCCCGTCGCTTCCACGACCGGAAGAAGACCGGCAGCGATATGATCTCGCCCGCAACCCGACGGCTGCGGTCGCGCTCGGTTTTCCGTTGCATACATTGGTTCAGACGAGAAACAAACGGACTTGTCCTGCCAGCATTAGGCAGCGGCTGTTTCTTGGTGAGCTTCCCAGGGAATCCGTACTGGAAACGGAGCATGGATTTTTGATTACGTCTCCTCTACTGACGGCATTCATCATGTCACGGCATCTGACGGATCTTCAGCTTCTTTTGGTATTGGCGGAGATGTGTGGCTTGTTTGCGGTGTGTGCCCTGCCGGCGTTACTTGAGACGGAGCTTTCGCGTGCAATTGATTCGGGTGCGATTTCGACAACGTTCGGTTGGGCGCGCTGCCCGTCCGAGGACGGCACCGCCTCAAATTTATGGCGTCGAGACGCTTTGGTTTTGGGCGGAGACCTTGACCGTTTTTGTTCAGATGTTTG
>JAXJPE010000094.1:0-14549 GCA_036426035.1 Collinsella sp. | reverse complement strand
GGCGCGACGCTGCAAACGCCCCTAAGCGGCAATCTGACGTTCAATCGTCGGGCATGACCTTTGTAGTTACGCGGTTTTACCAAACCGCGTAACCGGTTGACGCTGCAAACCCGCCAGAGCGGCAATCTGCCTTTCAACTTCGGCGGCATGACCAGAAGGTCAATGCCGCCTTGTTTCAAGGCACCTTGCTCGCTCTGGTGGGTTTTCGCTGTCGGTGCCAAAACACCGGCGTTGCCTTGGCTGTCAATGTGGCACTTGGGGACGTTCCTTTTGTGCCGGCACCTGGGGACGTTCCTTATGTCAAGAGATTGGTACAAGAGGGATAGGTTGCCTTGCATCAATCTAATAAGTTGCGGTGAGATAGTTCTTGAATTGGCCTTTTTGATGGCTAAACAGGAACTATCTCACCGCAACTGCCTTGAGTGTTTTTTGGCAGCTAGTTTACTTGCTCGCGAAGAGCCCGATCAGGACGATCACGAGGATTACGGCGATGATGCAGACGATGGCTCCGGTGAATTTGATGCGTGAGTCGCGGGTACGCTCGCGCACGTCGTCCTCGGCGGCTTCGAGTTGAGCCACTTCGCGCTCGGTTTCGGCGTGCTCGGCCTTATCGCGGGCCAAGGAGCCTGCGAGCGATTCGGTAATCTCGGGATGGTCGTGCACCTCGGTCGCCTGCTCGATGATCGACTGCGCATGCGCTACATCCGCCTGGGCATTGGCAATAGCCTGCTCCTGCTCTCGACGCGCCTTGTCCTCGACGGCGATCTTCTCGCGCAGTTCGCGTTGGCGCGTTGCGGCGGCGGCTTTTGCGGTCTGCAGCTCGTCGCGCGCGGCATCGGCCTCGGCCGTCACGGCCTGATGGGCACGCCTGGCGTCAGCGATGGGGGCTTGTGCCTGCTCGACGGCGTGCTCGGCGGCCGCGAGTGAGTGCTCAAGATCGGCGGTGATGTGCGGGACATCTTCCTCGGCTTTGCGCAGGGCATCGGCCGTGTCGGAGATCTGCATCGAAAGCTCGCTGGTGCGCACCGTGTAATTGGCGGGATTCGCCGAAGGATTGCGCTGCAGCTCGGCATACTCGCGGCGCAGCGTTTCGAGTTGAGCGCGCGTGGCATCGACGGTTTGCTGCGCTGCGGCAACGCCGGCGTCGCGCTCGGCCTGCACCTTGTCGCGGATGCGCTTGGAATCCTCGAGGCGGCGAACGAGGCGGTTACCGGTCTCGCGCGAGCTGGCTTCGCGCGCCTCCACGGCATCGAGTGCGGCTTTGAGACGCCGCTCGGTGGCATCGTCCTCTTCTTTTATTTGCTCGAGCTGCGCCTTGAGCTCTGTTGCCTTGGCAGCATGGGTATCGCGGCCGATTTCTGCCGCCGCGGCGGCCTTTTGTGCCGTGTCGATAGTCTGGCGCTGCTCGGCGACGATTTGGTCGTAGCGGCCTGCGATGTCCTGGCGTGTCTTGAGCTCCTCGCCTTGATCGGCGATGCGCTGCTCAAGTTCGGCCAGGTGGGCACGGGCGTCCGCGAGTGCCTTCTTTGCGGCGTTCATCTCGCGCATGGCCGAGGCACCCTGGGCGATAAAGGCGCCCACGGCGCTGGCGGTGTTTGAGACGGCGCCTCCCAGATCGCGGCTGGCTGCTGGGGTGTGCAGGGCGGTCGGGTGAGCGGCGTTCGCCGTGCCCGCATCGGGCGTCTGCGGCGTGGCGATGCTGCCGGTGCCGCCCTCGACTACGGAAAAGCCGGCAGCGTGCGGGTCGACTGCATCGGCACCAATGGTGGGGTGCTCAAGCTGCAGGAACGAGGGCAGGGTGCTGCCTTGGTCGGCAACGGGGGTCTCGCCGGGCACGAAGGTCGAGGCGGCCTCGGCGGCCTCCTCTTCTTCGGCGTCAATATCGGCGTCGGCCACGGCGTTTTTCATCGCTTTGACGGCATCCATCATGGAGTCCATGACGGCATCGAGCTCTTCTTCCGAAGACACCTCGATAGGGCCTTCTGCTTGCGGGGCGGCGTCCTTTTCGGGGGCGTCGTCCTGAGCGGCCGAATCGTCGTTTTGCTCGCCGGCATCTTCGGCCGTAGGGATTTCCGTCGCAGCGCCGTTATCTAGAGTGGCGTCGTCGACGTCGGTATCATTGCAGGTCGCAGCGTCAGTATCTGCGGCGACGTCTGCTGAATCATCAATATGCTGTTGAGTCTGGGGGTCCAGCTCGTCTGTCATAGGCATGTGCTCCTCATCGTTGTTTGTCACCCTATGATAAAGTCTCGCGCCGACATCCCGCGCCCCGCAGCAAAGTTTCAAAACGTGTTCGATGACTCGCTTGGATAGCAAAAATTCATCCTCTAAAGTCAGTTTACGCTTGACATTCCCTTCGCCGAATGACGTTGCGCCGTTCGCCTGCTGCGGTCTTTATTTTTCACTTGAACACGCTAAAGTTGCATTTCAGCTTTTGGCGCGTGAAGTTGGATACGCGCAGTCGGCGGGTGTGCCCGTCGCGATTCGAAAGGACTTTGTATGGGACTTTTCACTGGTAAGACCGTGATCGTCACCGGCGGCGGCAAGGCCACGCTTAAGGACGGTTCCGCTGGCTCCATCGGCTACGGCATCGATATCGCATTTGCCAAGGAGGGCGCGAACCTCGTCATCACCGGCCGCAACGTCGCCAAGCTCGAGGCCGCCAAGGAGTCTCTCGAGGCCGAGTACGGTGTCAAGGTTCTGCCTGTTCAGGCCGATGTCTCGGCTGGTCAGGACAACGAGGCCGTCGTCCAGAACGTCATCGACAAGGCCATTGAGGAGTTCGGCCGCATCGACGCCGTCGTCAACAATGCTCAGGCTAGCGCCTCGGGCGTGACCATCGCCGATCACACCATGGATCAGTTTAACCTGGCCATTTACTCCGGTCTGTATGCTACCTATCTGTACATGCAGAAGGCCTATCCGCACCTGAAGGAGACCAAGGGTTCCGTGGTCAACTTTGCCTCGGGCGCCGGTCTGTTTGGCAACTACGGCCAGTGCAGCTACGCCGCCGCCAAGGAAGGCATCCGCGGCTTGACCCGCGTTGCCGCCAACGAGTGGGGCAAGGACGGCATCAACGTCAACATCGTGTGCCCGCTTGCTTGGACCGCTGCGCTCGAGAACTTCCAGGATGCCTATCCCGAGGCGTTCAAGGCCAACGTCCATATGCCGCCGGCGGGTCATTACGGCGACGTCGAGAAGGAGATCGGCCGCGTGATCGTTCAGCTCTGCGGCCCCGACTTTAAGTACATGAACGGTGAGACCGTCACCCTCGAGGGTGGCATGGGCCAGCGGCCCTAAGAGTTACGGCGTTTTACCAAACGCCGTAACGGGCCGACGCTGCAAACCCGCCAGAGCGGCAATCTGCCTTTCAACTTCGGCGGCATGATCAAAAGATCAATGCCGCCTTGTTTCAAGGCACCTTGCTCGCTCTGGCGGGTTTTCGCTGTCGTTGACAAGGCATCGGCGTTACCTGGGCTGTTGGACGTAGTCGTTGGCGACGTTTTTAAATGACTAGTCGTTTAATACGCCAGTTTCTGTCGAGTCGGTGCTCCTTGCGGGTTGCCCGTATAATGGTTTGCGTATGAACCGCAACCAAGGAGTTCCAGTTTATGGACCAGAGCCTTTTTAAATTCGACCTGATCGCCGAGGACCCGACGACGCACGCGCGTGCCGGCGTACTGCACACCCCGCACGGCGATATCGAGACGCCAATCTTTATGCCCGTGGGC
Source organism: Collinsella sp. (assembly GCA_036426035.1). GTDB lineage: Bacteria > Actinomycetota > Coriobacteriia > Coriobacteriales > Coriobacteriaceae > Collinsella. The sequence goes on along the minus strand of JAXJPE010000094.1, from coordinate 10,818 downwards.
ACCAAGGCAAACGTCAAGGGTATTCCTACCGAGACCGTCAAACAGCTCGGCGCCCAGATCGTGCTTGCCAACACCTATCACCTGTCCATGCGTCCCGGCGAGGACACCATTGCCGAGCTGGGCGGCCTGCACAAGTTTATGAACTGGCACGGCCCCATTCTTACCGATTCGGGCGGCTTCCAGGTGTTCAGCCACAACGACGCCGTCAAGCTCACCGACGAGGGCGTGCGCTTTATCGTCAACGACTACGACGGCCGCCACGTGTTCTGGACGCCCGAGGACAACATGGAAATCGCCATGAAGCTCGGCTCCGATATCTGCATGCAGCTCGACCAGTGCCCGGGCTATCCCGCCACGCGCGCCTACGTCGAGCGCGCCGTTGAGCTGTCGAGTATGTGGGCCGAGCGCTGCTATAAGGCGCATACCCGCGATGACCAGGCGCTCTTTGGCATCGTCCAAGGCGGCATGCACCTGGACCTGCGCCTGCGCTCGCTGCGCCATCTGGAGGAGTGCGGCGACTTCCCGGGTTACGGCATCGGCGGCTATTCGGTGGGCGAAGACCACGAGACCATGTTCGAGACGCTGGCACCGCTGGTTTCCGAGTACATGCCTAAGCACAAGCCGCGCTACCTCATGGGCGTCGGCAACCCTACCACGCTCGTGCGCGGCGTTGGCGTGGGCATCGACATGTTCGACTGCGTGCTGCCGACGCGCACCGGCCGCATGGGTACGGCGTTCTCCAGTGAAGGTCGCCTTAACTTCCGCAACGCGCGCTTTGCGCACGACGACGGCCCCATCGACCCCACCTGCACCTGCCCGGTGTGCACGGGCGGCTACAGCCGTGCGCTCATCCGTCACATGGTCACGCAGAAGGAGATGCTCGGCGGTATTCTGCTGTCGATGCACAACATTTACTACCTGCTCAACCTTATGCAGCGTGCCCGTCAGGCCATTATCGAGGGCCGCTACGGCGCGTTTGTGAGCGACTGGATGAACAGTCCTGCGGCGGTGGATTACTAAGAGCCGCGACCGCTGACCGATGCCTTGCAAGCACTTGATGCATCGTGGGTACCATACCGAATAGTTGATGTTCGGGCGGGTGTTTGACGCATGGCGTCGACCCCGCCCGTTTCTATTTTCGATAGGAGTGCCCATGATTAAGAATGAGAACGTCGAGGGCGAGCCGGCTTACGACGAGACGTACCGGCGCGGTCCCGTGGTCATGCGCGGCCCCATGATTCCCAAGGACAACACCTACGCCAACCTGCTGGCACCCGAGGACTCGACCGACTGGTTGCACACCGACCCCTGGCGCGTGCTGCGCATTCAGGCAGAGTTCGTCGATGGCTTTGGCGCGCTTGCCGAGCTTGGTCCTGCGGTGACCATCTTCGGCAGTGCCCGCACGCCCAAGACAGATCCGCTCTACAAGGCGGCTCGCACGGTCGGTCGCAAAATCGCCCAACGCGGCGTGGCGGTTATCACCGGCGGTGGCCCCGGCGTCATGGAGGCGGCCAACAGGGGAGCGGCGAGCGTGAACGGCAAGTCGGTCGGCTTGGGTATCGAGCTTCCGCACGAACACGGGCTCAACAAATACGTGAACCTCGGCATGGATTTTCGTTACTTCTTTGTGCGCAAGACCATGTTCGTCAAATACAGCTCGGGCGCCATCGTGTTTCCCGGCGGCTTTGGCACGCTCGACGAGATGTTCGAGGTGCTCACGCTGGTGCAGACGCACAAGGTCAAGCGTATGCCGCTCGTTTTGGTGGGCACCGAGTACTGGCAGGGCCTGTTCGACTGGCTCAACGGCCCGGTGATGGACGCCGGTATGATTAGCCCGCTCGATCCGGAGCTGGTGCACATTACCGACGACCTCAACGAGGCCGTCGATATCGCCCTGAGCGGGCTGATGTAGGGCGAGCGCGCCTGTCGTTGTAGTGATGAGAAGGCAGACTGATGCTATTTAACATCAGTCTGCCTTCTAAACTGGGTATACTGATGCAAAAGACGAGAGCGAGGAGGTCGCGTATGTCTACTGCAACGGTTAAGCCTACGACGGTTCGCATCGAAGAGGGGCTCAAGGAACAGGCGACTGAGTTCTTGGATACAGTTGGCCTGAGTCTCAATTCGTATCTCAACCTTGCTGTTCGGCAGCTGGTAAATCAGCGAAAGATTCCGTTTGAGATTGTGGGTCGGCCCGAAGTTCCCAACGAGGCGACGAGGCGCGCCATGGTGATTGCCGAGGCTCATGAGTTGGGGATTCTGCCAGACGACAGCCCGTCATTCAATAACGCTGATGAGCTTATATCGTTTCTCGATGAGGACTAGCGATGTTTGAGATTAAAGTCGAGGCTCAGTTTAAGGCGGATTACAAACGGACGACGCGCATCCATCCGCAGCTAAAAACCGAGTTTAAGGCGGCAGTCGCAGAGCTTGCAGCTCGCGGCTCGCTTCCCGCGGAATATGGCGCCCATGAGCTTTCAAACCCGGGCGGCAATTACAACGGCCACATCGATTTCCATCTATCCGATGGGTTGGTCGATGTGGTCGTTCTGTACTTGCCGCATAAGACTAATCCTGTGATCCGACTGGTCAGAATGGGCTCGCATGAGGAACTGTTCCGGGGCCCGCAGGGCTGATTGCCGATTTCTAAGTTGCGGTGGAATAGGGATTGATTTGCGGCTGATAAGCCAAAAACAGTCCCTATTCCACCGCAAGTGGTGGGGATGTCCTGCCTGTTGACGTGGCATCTGGCTTTCCCTTGTGGTTGATTTCGTCTAAGAGCTCCGCTGCGATCTCGCTGTTTTTGAACCTGATGCTGCAGTCTTCTTTCTTGGGGAAAGCTAGTAGCGGGATCGTTCCGTACCAGATAGTTTCTTCGTCAATTATCGCTGCACACAAACGTCCTTCTGCTCTAATGGCATGCTCGACGTTCATTTTTGCCAAAGTCTCGCTTGCATCTTCGCGCGGAGTCGAGGCAATGAAAAACTCAAGAGCAATCCCTCGGGCAGTGGCACCTTTGATTGCATCGCCGAGCTTTGCGAGGCAGGCGGCGGATGCGTAGGGCGCGGCAATGAAGATGCTCTTAGCGGCGCCAACGATGTCTTCAACCAGAGTCTCTACGGCATTAGCCGGTTCTATGAGAATGTTTTGATCGGACTGCTCGCTGCCTCCGGTCACGTAGACTTCGTACCCGAGCTTGGCGTAGGTCTTGAGTCTCTTCTGGTACATGCGGGCGAGCATGGGTATAGATAAATCAACGTAGTCGAATATCTCAACCCGTCGCTTGCCCTCGTGGCTTCTATGGAGCCTGCCTGCCTGCTGCGTGATGCTGCCGTCCCACGATATCGGCGTGGCAATGAGTAGAGTGTCAAGGTAGGACAGATCGAAGCCCTCGCCCAAAAGGCTTTCGGTGGCGACGATGATTCGATGTTCATGCTCGAAGCGGGGAAGACTGCTCAGTATCGTTTTTCTTTCTTTGGCGTCGATTTCCCCGGTCAGGAGAACGGGTTCGTGTCCTTGGTTTTTGAGCATCCCGAACAGCTCCTCGGCATGCTTTTTCCTTTTAGTCAGCACGAGCGGATGCCGGCCGTTTGACGCAGCTTCAATAGCGTCGTTGACAATCAATTCGTTTCTAGCTGCATGCGTGCACAGCAGGTCGAGAATCTGATTGAAGCTTGCACCTGGCTCGTAGGCGGGTAGTCGAATTCCAGTAAAACGAGGCCGTACGATGCGCTGGATGCCCTGCTGAATCGCTTGCGCTTTTGGATCGATAACATAACGGAGCGGGCCGCAGAGCATGGAGAGCGCCCGCGTAAGGCCGTCGGATCGTTCGGGCGTCGCAGAAAGGCCGTATACGTATTTGGCCGGGGCGGACTTGAGAATAAGCTCGAGCTGTGGTGCGGCGGCATGGTGGCATTCGTCGCAGATAATGAGGCCGTAATTACGAACAAGGCCCTTAACTATCGGCTCTCCGGTTTGACGGTCTTTGCCAGATAACGACTGGAACGAAGCGATGTCGACGAGGCCGCTTACGGCCATTTTGCCTCCTCCTATTTGTCCGATGACCGGAGGCTGCCTTTTGCTGATTCGTCCTTTTGGGGTTCGGACGGGCTCCCTGTTGTCCGTAATGTCGATAAATCGCTCGAGCTGGGATTTCCATTGGGTTATGAGTGCGGTTTTGGGAACGATGACGAGCGTTGGAAGACCAATGGATGCAATAAGATAAGCTCCGACGACTGTTTTACCGAAGCCTGTCGGCGCGGACATGATTCCGTCTTCGTATATGAGCATCTGATCAGCGGCGATTTGCTGCTCAGGGCGAAGGACTCCTTTAAATGCCATAACAATCGGATTGCCCGATTTGCGCTCGTCTGAATAGTGGGCGGTAACGCCGGTCTCTTGAACTAGCCGCTCAAGTTGAGTTTTGCAGCCCCGGGGAATTGCAACATGACCATCTCTCAGTTCGCTAAGGTCTATGAGTCGCGGTTTGCCGAATACTGATTGATGCATGGACTGCGCGCGATAGAATGCCGGATTGGCAAATGTCGCAAGTCCGCGGATTTCCATTTGAGCTGCTGGACTCAGAGACTTCTCGGGGATGTACAGCATATCGGCTTGAATAACGGGCAGCGATGAGGGAAAGTCCCGCGATGTGAGTGGTAGTCGCTTTCGTGGTCTTTGGGCATACCGTTTGCCCTTGTTTGCCACCGTAGTTGTTGCTGGTCCGTGTGGGTTGTTTCCAGGGGCCTCAATCAGATCTTGCACCGTCGAGCGCGGAATCAGCTGGACTTGTGATAGATAGAGCCATTGGTCGGGAAAGGGCTTGAATTGTTCGTCTACAAATACACTGTTTCCTTCACGTTGCGCCTTGCCTTGAAAGGGGAGTGCGATGAGGTTTCCGAAGCCTCCATCGGGAATAGTGGCCTGAGCGGGTAGCATTCGATCAAAGGCCTCGAACGTGATTGTCTTATTATGCGCCGCAGCTTCGGTTATGAGGCAACTTCCAAACTCTCGGGCAGCCTTTGCGCTGATTGGCTCGAGGAAGAAAAACCAGATGTGGGCGCCGTTGCCGGACCTTGAGCGCTCAACGGCGGCGTTAATGCCCCGTCGTATTGCAACAAGCCGTACGGCATTTGTTGCCTCTTTCCAGTCCGCTTTGTCAAAATCGATGACGAGAACTTTCGTGTTGCAGTTCCTATCGAGAACATATTGCCCGAGGACATCGCGGAACCGGTCATCGTTGCCTTTAAAGTGAGCAATGATTGCGGCATCGCTTAATTCCGGGAAGACGCGATTGCTGCATTCTACACATTTAACTCTTTGATGGGCTGCTTTGGGGCAAATTCCTGGCTCCCACTCATTAGCACAAGCAGGCGTATAGCCAATGCCCCCGTCCTTTCTGCGATATCCATGAGCGTAAACATCTTTGCGCCCGGTAAAGAGACTGCGAAAGAGCTCGAGTTTATCGCGTGCTGGGCTCGCGCTGGTGACGATGCCCTCGATTTGTGCTCGTTCATCGAACAAAGCGCCAGCTTCTTCCCACTCTTCTAGCGTTGCGTAGCGTACGTCTGAACCGTTGTTGCAAATGACGATTTGTCGGTGTTGGTCCGATATATGTGTGATCGTCTGATCGTATTTAAATTGTGCGGTCCCAAAGAGGGCGTATTGATGCATGGCGTTGCCCATTTGAATGCCGTCCTTGTATTGGAGTTGTTGAGACGAGGGTACGGCATTACGGCTTTTTGGGATATGTAATTTCGATTCAAGTTTGCTAATGGCAAGGGATTATTCTGCGAGCGGCTTTCGGTCGATGCCAAGGCGCGCGACGGCCCTTGATAATCAGGGTTTGCGGTCATATGGGTAGCCGGAGGCGTAAAGAGCGGACCTCATTCAGACCCGGTGGGCAAAAAATGGCAAATATGAGTACTGTTGCCCGGTTAGTCTCATATCATTTGAGAAGCATCTAAGACCAATTGACTGAGTTTTAGTATATTCACCCCCCCTAAACACGACGATTCGGGGCTTTATGGAGCTTGAAATCGGTGGGAGCGGGCAATTTCAGCGAAATTTTGCTGTTACTAAATTTATGACAGTACTCATATTTGCCATTTTTTGCCCACCGGGTACCGCTAGGGGCTAGTCGAAGCTCCCCTAAACAGCTGGGAATGCGCCGATCGTCAGCATATCTTGTATATGGATGGCTCAGCAAAAGAAGTTGCGGTGAAATAGGGATTGATTTGTGGCCATACGCCAAAAAACAGTCCCTATTCCACCGCAAGTGGTAAAGGTGCCCCTAGTGGATGGGCTGGTAGCGGGGGCAGTAGCTGATGGCGATGGCGTCGACGCCTACGTGGGTGGCGATGGTGCAGCCGATGGGGCCGGTGCCGGCGTCTACGTAGTCTTGGCCCGCGAGCGCTTGGCTGACGAGCTCGTGCTCCTCGGTGGCGCCGGTTGTGAGCACGCGCACGCTAGAGCCCGGGTGCTCGGCCAAAAATGCGAGGCAATCGGCCATGGTGTTGGCGACGATGCGCTTGGCGCCGCGGCCCTTTTTGATGGCCTTGATCTCGCCCGATTTCCACTCCGGCGAAACGGCCAGACGAATGTTGAGCATCTGCGTCAGCTGGCCAGCGAGCTTGGGCGCGCGGCCGTTCTTGACCAGGTTCTCGAGTGTGCGCGGAATCAGCAGCAGATGGGCGTCGGGCAGCGTCGCACGGATCTGCGCCTCGGTCTCGTCCAGGCTGCGGCCGTCCTCGCGCATGGCCAGCGCGTACTCCACCAGCAAACCCTCGGCGCCCGAACCGGTGCGCGAATCGATGCAGCGCACGTCGAGCTCGTGCGTTTCGGCCGTCAGGCTGGCGTTGGCGTAGCAGGCAGACCACTCGCTGCACAGCGAGATAAAGATGGCACTATCATGGCCGTCGGCGAGCACGCGGTCAAAGAGCGCCTTGAACTCGCCGGCGCTCGGCTGCGAGGTGTGCGGCAGCTGCTCGGAGCCGGCCATGCGCGCGACGTACTCCCCGGCGGTAATCTGCACCTGGTCGAGCAGATCCTCGCCCTCGATAATCACATGCAGCGGAATCACGTAAATGCCGAGCTCTTGGGCGCGGGCGGGGGAGATGTCCGACGTGGAGTCGGTTATGATGGCAAAAGACATAATTGCACCTTTCGTTGGAGCGCTTGCGCGCCGCCTTCTGAGAGCAAAGTGCGACAAGTATAGTAGAGTCGTTCCACATTACTAGGTTCAATTGTTGAATAGTCAACAGTTTGAAGTGTCGGTGTGGAAATCGTCAACTGGGGAAGAGGAATGCCGATGGGGGCGTTGGAGATAGGCAAACGGCCGGTCGTGCTGTTCGATTTTGACGGCACGGTGGCAGATACGGGCCGGGCGGTGATGACCTCGACGTGCAAGACGCTGGCTGCGCGCGGGTTTTCGGAGGCGCAGATGGGTGATCTGCGCCGCATGATCGGGCCGCCCCTGTGGAAGAGCTTTCACGACTTTTACGGCTTTTCCCGCGAGGAGTCGCTTGTGGTGGCCGACGAGTACCGTGCTTTTTTTGATGAGCTGGGACCGGAGGAGTATCCCGTGTTCGACGGGGTCCCCGAGTTTCTGGATGGGTTGGCCGCCCGGGGCAAGCGTATGGCCGTGGCGACGTCGCGCATGGAGGCAAAGTGCATCGATATGGTACGTGAGCTCGGGCTTTCTCAGTTTGAGGCGGTGGTCGGCATGAATCCGTCGCAGGGGCGCGAGACCAAGGCCGATTCGGTTCGCGATGCCCTGGCGGCGCTCGGCGCGACGGCGGGCGATGCCGTGATGATCGGCGATCGCTTTAACGACGTGGAAGGCGCGCACGCGATGAGCGTGCCGTGCATCGGCATTTATTCGGGTGCGGCGGCGCCGGGGGAGCACGAGGCAGCGGGCGCCGATGCGGTGGTGCACTCGGTGGCCGAGCTTGCTAAACTTTTCGCTATCTAATGACGTGATGTGAGGGGCGGGCACGCTCGCCGCTCATTGCTAAGGAGGTCGTCCATGAATCAGGTGGAGCAGAGCGTTGCCGAGTATGTCGACGAGGTCTGGGAGGATGTCGTCGCCGATATCGAGCAGCTGGTGAGTTATCCGTCCGTGGCAGTTTCTGCTGATGCAGAGCCCGGTGCGCCGTTTGGCCGCCCGGTTCGTGATGCGCTCGATTGCGCGCTCGGCATCGCGCAAAAGCTCGGCTACCAGACGAGCGATGACGAGGGTTATGTGGGCATTGCCGATATCCCGGGCCGCGGCGATAAGCAGCTTGCGACTATCTGTCATGTGGACGTGGTGCCCGCAGGCCCCGGCTGGAACACCGACCCGTTTGCGATGGAGCGTCGCGAGGGCTGGCTGCTCGGCCGCGGCGTGATCGACGACAAGGGTCCGGCCGTGCTGTCGCTCTACGCCGGCGCCTACCTGCTCAAGCACGGCATCGTTCCGCGCTACACCTTCCGCGCGCTGCTGGGCTGCGATGAGGAAGTGGGCATGTCCGACGTTCACCATTATCTGGAGAACTACGCGAATCCTGACTTTCTGTTTACGCCCGATGCCGAGTTCCCGGTCTGCAATGCCGAGAAGGGCCAGTTTGGGGCGACGTTCGTGAGCCCCAAGATCGACGGCGGGCGCATCGTGTCGTGGAGCGGCTCCGAGGCGAGCAATGCCATTCCGTCGCAGTCCATCTGCGAGCTTGCAATTGCCGCCGATGAGCTGCCGGCGCCCGTTGAGAACGTCGACCGCCTGGAGATCACGGCGCTTGATAACGGGCATGCGCAGATTTTCGCCCACGGTATTGGCGGCCACGCTTCGATGCCTGAGGGCACCATCAACGCCGTCGGCCTGATCGTGTCGTATCTGCGCGAGGCCGAGGACGCGTTTGGTGCACGCGATGAGCGCCTGCTGACGCCTGCCGCGCACGAGTTCGTCAAGTTCCTGGCCTTTGTGCATGCGGATGCCTATGGCCGCGGCCTGGGTATCGATGCGACGAGTCCGGCGTTTGGCCCGCTTACCTGCAACGCTGGCGTCATTCGCGTGGCGGATGGCCATATTGAGCAGGTCATCGACGTGCGCTTCCCCGACAGCACGAGTGCCGATACCATCCGCGAGCAGCTCGACCCGCTCGTGGGGCGCTTTGGCGTGACGTGTCGTGTGGGTCGTGCAAAGGTGCCGTTCTCGGTCTCTGCCGACGATCCGGCCGTGAAGGCGCTTATCGATACCTATAACGAGTTCACGGGCAAGCATGCCGAGCCCTTTGCCATGGGCGGCGGCACGTATGCGCGCAACTTTGCCCGCGCCGTCTCGTTTGGCCCAGAGGAGACCGGCCTGGAGCTGCCCGCATGGGGCGGCCAGATGCACGGCCCCAACGAGTGCGCCAACGAGGAGCAGCTCAAGCAAGCACTCAAGATCTATATCGTGGCAATCCTTCGTCTAAACGAACTGGAGCTTTAAGGTTACGCGGTTTCCTAATCTAAGTTGCGGTGGAATAGTTCCTAGAATGGGCCATTTGATGGCCAAACAGGAATTATTTCACCGCAACTTCGTTTTTATTGGTGTAAAAGGCGGGTCATGCTTGGTGGTGAATTTGTTATTCGTTTGTAAAGCCGAGCCGCGCTTGCGGTAAGGGTCTATCAGATGCCCGTAAGAAACCGCAGTTGGCGCGAGCGCTGCCCGGTCGGGGCCGTATCTTTCCAAACAGCAAAGCGGACAGGGTGCCCGCGATTCGCATGTATGAAAGGAAGATCATGCTCGATCAGGCTTATTCTCGTCGTCAGTTCCTCGGCCTCGCTGGTGGTCTTGCCAGCATCGTCGGCCTCGGCCTCGTTGGCTGCGGTGGCGCAGGCGCTTCCAACGCTGCCGACAAGGGTAGCGCCGCTGCTGCCGAGTCCGTCTCCGGCGAGGTGACCTACGACGGTGCCTCTTCGTTCCAGGCTCTCGTCGAGGCCGCTGCCGAGAAGTTCATGGATGCCAACCCGGACGTCTCCGTCTCCGGCTCGGGCAACGGTTCGGGCAAGGGCCTGACCGCTGTCGCCGCCGGTACCGTTACCATCGGTAACTCCGACGTCTTCGCCGAGACCAAGCTCGAGGCCGACCAGGTCAAGAACCTCGTCGACCACGAGGTCGCCGTTGTGGGCATGGGTCCCGTCGTCTCCAAGAACGTGACGGTCGACGACCTGTCCCTTGAGCAGCTCAAGGGCATCTTCTCCGGCCAGATCACCAACTGGAAGGAGGTCGGCGGCGACGACGCCACCATCGTCGTGCTCAACCGCAAGGCCGGCTCCGGTACCCGAGCCACCTTCGAGGCAGCCGTCTTTGGCGACGAGGCCGTCGACTTTAAGGGCGACGCCGAGCTCGACAAGTCCGGCGATGTCCAGACTCAGATGGCCAGCACCGACAACGCCATCTCCTACCTTGACTTCTCGCACTTCGACGACTCCAAGTTCAACGCCGTCAAGGTCGAGGGCGTGGAGCCCAAGAGCGCAAACGTCACCGACGACTCCTTTAAGATCTGGGCTACCGAGCACATGTACTGCGCCAAGGACGCAGACGAGGCCACCATGGCCTTCCTGGACTTTATGCTTTCCGACGACGTCCAGGGCAAGCTTGTCGAGGAGCAGGGCTTCATCCCCGTCTCTGCCATGAAGGTCGTCAAGGATGCCAGCGGCAAGGTCTCCGCTAAATAAGTAATCGCCCCGGAAAGGTTTGCAATGGCAAAACAGCTGCCCAAGCGCGACCTTGAGAACGTGGGCCTGGGCGTCACGGGTGCGTGCGTAGCGCTCGTGACGCTTGTCGTTGCCGCGCTCATC
>JAXJPE010000093.1:0-2492 GCA_036426035.1 Collinsella sp. | reverse complement strand
TCCAGAACCGCGAGGCCTGCAACAAGGTCTACGACGAGCTTCCCGCCGTCGTCGAGGGCTACATGAAGAAGATCAACGAGAAGCTCGGTACCGATTACGGCCTGTTCAACTACTATGGCGCCGAGGATGCCGATCGCGTCGTCGTCTGCATGGGTTCTTTCTGCGACGTGCTCGAAGAGGTCATCGACTACCTCAACGCTCATGGTGAGAAGGTCGGCCTGGTCAAGGTCCGTCTGTTCCGTCCGTTCTCCATCAAGCACTTCGTCGACGTTCTCCCCGAGACCGTCCAGAAGATCGCCGTCATGGACCGCACCAAGGAGCCGGGTTCCATCGGCGAGCCGCTCTACCAGGACGTCGTCTCCGCTCTCTACGAGGCCGGCAAGACGGGCATCAAGGTCGTCGGCGGCCGTTACGGCCTGGGCAGCAAGGACACGCCTCCCGCGTCCGCGTTCGCTGTCTTCGAGGAGCTCAAGAAGGACGAGCCCAAGCGCGAGTTCACCATCGGCATTGTCGATGACGTGACCAACCTGAGCCTGCCCGAGGCCGAGGATGCGCCCAACACCGCAGCCCCCGGCACCATCGAGTGCAAGTTCTGGGGTCTGGGTGGCGACGGTACCGTCGGCGCCAACAAGAACTCGATCAAGATCATCGGCGACCACACCGACAAGTACGTCCAGGCCTACTTCCAGTACGACTCCAAGAAGACCGGCGGCGTCACCGTCTCGCACCTGCGCTTTGGTGATTCCCCGATTCGCTCGCCGTACTACGTGACCAAGGCCGACTTTGTCGCTTGCCACAACCCCAGCTACATCGTTAAGGGCTTCAAGATGGTCCGCGACGTCAAGCCGGGCGGCACCTTCCTGGTCAACTGCCAGTGGAGCGACGAGGAGTTCGCCGAGCACATGCCCGCCGTGGCCAAGCGCTACATCGCGAACAACAACGTCAACGTCTACCTGATCGACGCTATCGATCTGGCTGCCAAGGTCGGCATGGGCAAGCGCACCAACACGGTGCTCCAGTCCGCCTTCTTCGCGCTGGCCAAGGTCCTGCCCGCCGAGGACGCCCTGCAGTACATGAAGGACGCGGCCACCAAGTCCTACATGAAGAAGGGCCAGGCCATCGTCGACGCCAACCACAAGGCCATCGATGCCGGCGCTACCGCCTTCCGCAAGTTCGAGGTTCCGGCCGACTGGGCAACTGCCGAGGATGCCGCTCCCGTCGAGCTCTCCGAGGAGACCAAGTCCGCTATCGCCCAGCAGGTCAAGAACCTGCTCGAGCCCATCGATCGCATGGATGGCGACAGCCTGCCCGTTTCCGCCTTTGTCGATTGCGCCGACGGCCAGTTTGAGCTGGGCGCCTCCGCATACGAGAAGCGCGGCGTCGCCGTGGTCGTTCCTCACTGGGACGAGACCAAGTGCATCCAGTGCAACCAGTGCGCCTATGTGTGCCCGCATGCCACTATCCGTCCGTTCGCGATGACCGAGGACGAGGCTGCCGCCGCGCCCGAGGCTACCCGCACGCTCGACGCTATGGGCCCCAAGGCCAAGGGCATGAAGTTCACCATGGCTGTGTCCCCGCTCGACTGTATGGGCTGCACCAACTGCGTCAAGGTCTGCCCCAAGGGCGCCCTCGAGATGGTTCCCACCGAGCAGGAGATGGACCAGCAGCCCGTTTGGGACTACATGGTCGAGAACGTCTCCGAGAAGAAGGAGCTCATCGCGGCCAACGTCAAGGGCAGCCAGTTTAAGCAGCCCTACCTGGAGTTCTCCGGCTCCTGCGCCGGCTGCGCCGAGACCGCCTATGCACGTCTGGTGACCCAGGTCGCCGGCGACCGTATGTTCATCTCCAACGCCACCGGCTGCTCCTCCATTTGGGGCAACCCCGCTGCCACCGCTCCTTACTGCAAGGACAAGGACGGTCACGGCCCGGCGTGGAACAACTCCCTGTTCGAGGATAATGCCGAGCACGGTCTGGGCATGGCCGTTGGCTATGAGGCCGTTCAGAAGAAGCTGATCGCTGCTACGCAGGAGATCATCGCCGCTGACGGTCCGTCCGACGAGCTCAAGGCCGCCGGTCAGGCTTGGATCGACTCCGTCAACGACGCCGAGGCCTCCAAGACCGCTGCCGCTGCCTACGTTGCCGAGCTCGAGAAGTGCGGCTGCGATGCTTCCAAGGCGATCCTCGCCGACAAGGCTTACCTCACCAAGAAGTCCTTCTGGATCTTCGGCGGCGACGGTTGGGCCTATGACATCGGCTTTGGCGGCCTTGACCACGTGCTGGCATCCCGCCACAACGTCAACGTCTTTGTCTTTGACACCGAGGTCTACTCCAACACCGGCGGCCAGGCTTCCAAAGCATCGAACCTGGGCCAGGTTGCTCAGTTCGCTGCTGCGGGCAAGACCACCAAGAAGAAGTCCCTCGCCGAGATCGAGATGAGCTACGGTTACGTTTACGTGGCACAGGTTGCCATGGGCGCCAACCCTGCTCAGACC
>JAXJPE010000092.1:0-26962 GCA_036426035.1 Collinsella sp. | reverse complement strand
GAAGTTTGCTGCTCTACAGTCCTGCGCAAGACGGAAAGCACATTAAGTGCTTTCCTTTGCGTGCGGAACTCGCGACAAACTTCATGCCCTCCGGTCCGCCCCGGGAGCCAGGTTGACTAATTCGGCCCCGGCATTCAGGAAAGTCAGTGCAGCAAAATGGCGATGCAGATGGTGCGAATAAGAAAGGGGCACGTTGCTGAAACGTGCCCCCTATGAGTGAGGTATGAGGCTAGCGCTCGTAGATTACGTTACCTGCCAGGTAGGTGACCTGGACCTTGGTGGCTTGGAGCTCTTGGGGGTCGATGGTGAGCGGGTTTTGGTCCAGGACTACCAGGTCGGCGTACTTGCCAGGCTCCAAGCTGCCGAGGTTTTGCTCGTCGCCCGCTGCATAGGCGCTGCCCAGGGTGTAGTTGCGCAGAGCCGTTGCTGCATCGATGCGCTCGCTCGGCAACCAGCCGCCCTCGGGCCAGTGGCTTTTGGGGTCCTGGCGCGTGATAGCCGTGTAGAGCACGTTCATGCTGGTAACGGGCGTGATAGGGCTGTCGGTACCGAAGGCTTGGCGAATGCCGCGCTGCTTATAGGTTGCGAACGGCCACATGATGCGGCTGCGCTCCAGGCCCAGATCGCGCTCCGGTCCACCCGGATCGAGCGTAATATGGCAGGGCTGGCTCGAGGCGACCACGTTGAGCTTACGCAGGCGGTCGATGTCCTCGGGCAGAAGGTTCTCTAGGTGCTCGAGCGTGTTATGGCCGTGCTGGGGCAGGCCGTACAGGTCGGCCGCTTCCTCGAAGATATCCAGCGCGGCATGAATCGCACCGTCACCAATAACGTGGATGCGTACGGTATGACCGCGCTCCGCGGCCGCCAGAACCAGTTTGCGCATGCGCTCAGCCGGGACCGTCAGACGGCCCCGGTCGCCCGGGAAGCGCGGATTGGTATAGGGCTCGGTGAGATATGCCGTGTGTTCGCTCGACACGCCATCGAAGAACTGCTTAAAACCTGGCGCCGAAAGCAGCGCGTTGTTCGCGTAACGTACCTGGAGCTCTTCTAGACGCGACTGGTCATCCAGCAGCGTGGGGAACAGATGGGCACGAATGCCCAGCTTGCCGGTCGTCTGCAGCTTGTCGTAGACATCGTCGCGGATAAAATCACAGCCCAGCATGGGCATGAGCGACATATCGCAGATCGAGGTGATGCCCTGCTCGGCCATGCGCCTCATTTGATCGGCGTAAGCGCTTGCGATGCGATCTTCGCCCAGCCACTCAAGACAGCGCGGCAACAGCTGCATGGCAGCCGCTTCGTGAGCAATGCCCGTGAGCTCGCCGTTTGCGTCCTTGTCGTAGCTGCCGCCCGCCGGCGGCTCGCTGTCGCGCGTGACGCCGAGCGCCTCGAGTGCGCGGCTGTTGAGCCACAGCGTGTGGCCGTCGCCCGAATACATAACGCAGGGACGATCGGGGAATGCCGCATCGAGCGACGCCTTGGTAGGATGCTCGGGCGGGTCCCAACGGTAGTCGCGCCAGCCCTGCGTCACAACCCAAGCGTCGTCGGGCAGGTCCTGGGAAAACTCGAGCGCGTGCTGTACCAGCGCCGCCTCGGACGTGCCCATATCCATGAGCATGTACGGCGAGGAACCGACCGAGGTATGGAAGAAGTGCAGATGAGCGTCATGGAAACCGGGGCAGACAAACTGCTCGCCGTAGTCGAGAACCGGCGTGGCGGCGGGAGCGGCGGCGATCACGTCATCGGGCTTGCCGACTGCGACGATACGGTCACCTGCGATGGCAATCGCCAGCTCACGAGCAGTATCGATGCCGTCTTGCGCGGTAAAGACGTTCTTGGAGCGGATAATCCGATCGATATGTTGCATGGGCATCCCCATCTCTGGCAGGAAATTCAACACCCCCGAGTGTACTCCCCCGTCTCGGTTACAAAATGCCAAGCGGCAAACGGCAGCTTTGCCAGCCCTAGCGGCAGGTGGCATACTGGAGAGAGCCTGTACGATTTTGCGATCAACCCAGCAAGGAGCAAATCGATCATGACGAAGACCAAGGCACAGCAGATTATGGCGGCGACCGAGGCTCGCGCGGCAGACGACGTCACCGCGGCCATCCGAGATATCGCCGCCGAGTTTGAGCCCTATATCATCAAGCAGCGCCGGCACTTCCATAAGCATCCGGAGCTGAGCCTCGCCGAAGAGCGCACAACCTCCGACATCGCCAACCAGCTCGACGCCATGAATATCCCCTATGAGCGCCCCCTTAAGACGGGCCTGGTGGCGACCCTCCGCGGCACCGCACCCGACGCCTACCGCGAGGACGGCACGCCGCGCCGCCGCATCCTGCTGCGCGCGGATATTGACGCCCTGCCCGTCACCGAGCAGACCGGCGAGGAATTCGCCAGCGTCAACGAGGGCTGCATGCACGCCTGCGGCCACGACTGCCACATCGCCATGATGCTCGGCACGCTGCAGATCCTGCGCCATATGACCGACGACATCCACGGCGAGGTCCGCATCGTCTTCCAGCCCAGTGAGGAAAACGGCCAGGGCGCCAAACTCATGATCGGCACGGGCGTGCTCGACGGCGTCGATGGCGCTTACGCCGCGCACATCTGGAGCGAGGTCGACGCCGGCACCGTAAGCTGCGAGCCCGGCCCGCGCATGGCCAATACCGACTGGTTCCGCATCGATGTCCGCGGCACCTCGTGCCACGGCGCCATGCCCCAGCGCGGCCACGACGCCGTCATGGTTGCCGCCGAGATCGTCAATGCCCTGCAGACCATCGTCTCGCGCGAAATCAGCCCCTACGAGCCGGCCGTCATCACCGTCGGCGAGCTGCATGGCGGCACCGCGCGCAACGTTATCGCCGGCACGGCCTACCTCGCCGGCACGGTGCGCACCTACGGCGATTCGACCCACGAGGAAATGCCGGAGCTTATGCGCCGCATCGTGGAGCATACTGCGGCCGCCTTGGGCGCCGAGGCAGAGCTCACCGACTACACCATCGCCAACTACAAGGTCGAAAACGACGCGGGCTCGAGCGAGCGCTGCCGTCAGGCTGTAATTAAGTGTCTGGGCCCCGCCGGCCAAGGCCATTATCGTGGCACGCTTTCGGGCGAGGATTTTTCGGAGTACCTGCGCCGCGTACCGGGCGTGCTCGCCTTTGTAGGTACGCGCAACCCCAAGATTGGCGCCACGTACGCCCAACATTCCTGCTTTTACAAGATCGACGAGAGCGTGCTGGCCAAGGGCTCCATGGTGGCAGCCCAGTATGCTATCGACTTTTTGGCCGAGCCCACGCAAGAGGAGCTCGACGGCCCCGCGATTACCGCGGTCGCCGAAACCAACCCCGACTTGGCCGCCAAGCTGCGCTCTGCCAAGGCCACGGCCGCTGAGGCGCGCGACGCCATGCACGATGCTCGCACCGCCCGCCATGCTGCAATCAAGGGCATCCACGATGCGCGGGCTGCCGCTCGCCACGAGGAAAAGCGCGACGAGTAGCCGTCACGCCCATCCATAACAGCCTGGCTAAAGCAAAGCGGGGGCGGACGTTATCTCAACGTTCGCCCCCGCTTATGTGTCGACCGTTTTTCTAGCGCGTCCTCCGTCACGCCAGGTAAGAGCGAAGGATGGTGAGCCAGCGTGGGGGTTCGAGGTGGATGATATCGTCGGGAACTCCGGCGGGCGCATAGCCGCCAAAGAGCAGACCGGCATCTGCCGGATTGATGAGGCGCACGATCCATACGACGACGACCAGCACGCACAACACGGTGACCGCAATGTCGATACCACGCTTTAGCTTGCTCGATGCCACCTCCTCGCGCACGAACGCGAGCACAAACGCAATCGGCACCACCCAAAACAGCGGATGGTAGGCAAAGGCAGCCGCATAATCGAGGCGCAGCGCCGCCAGCCACGCCCTCGTCATGCCGCATCCCGGACAAGGAATGCCCGTCATCAATCGAAAAATGCAGCCAATGTCGAGCAGGTAGAGCGCGAGCCAGGCGACAAAGAGCGCGCCGGTGCAAAAAAGGGCGCGGCGAAGGAGCTCTGCCGTGCCCCTATGTCCCTGGGAGCTGTTCACGCCGCCCTTATTGTTAGGCACGAGCGCCAAGGCGAGTGTTGTAAGCCGTTGCCATGGCATTGGTATTATTGATGACGATGTTCATAGCGAAGATGGGACCAAGGCCGCACAGGAGCGCGCCGAAGATCTGCCACAGAAGAACGGTGGTGCCGTTTTCCTGGAACACCAGGCCGTAGCGAGGAGCGTTGGCCTGCAGGCGGTTGCCAATCTTGTAATACCAGTAGTACGCGTAGAAGCCGCAGGTCACAAACGATAGAAGGATGAATTCCGCCAGACCCGGCGTGTAATCGCCGTCATCCTGACACAACGTGTTGACGTCGCGTGCCAAGCAATACAGGAAGTAGAACGAATAGATACCGCAGGTCACAAGAGAGAGCAGCAGCCAGCCGATCAGGCTGCGGTCAGCCTTAATGGGGCCATAGCCCATCGGAGCGGATGCGGACTGTTGGACGTATTGACCGGTGTACTGCTGCTGAGGCTGGGGCGCGGGCTGAATAGCCTGGGCCGGAGCGGGCTGGGGCTGCGGGGCCGCAGCGGCAGAAGCGGCACCAACGGCGGATCCGCAAACAGGGCAGAATTTGGCATCATCCGAAATGGGAGAACCACAAGTGGGACAGAACATGAGCCTCTCCTTTTCCTAAGGCGTCGCACGCCTTCAAACCTTACACGTCTACGTTCTCAACAATAGCCGCGACGTTGTTGCGCAACATTGACCAATTTCCGAGAAATTTTGCTGCAACCGTTTTCCCAGGCATTTTCTTGCTTTCGCAGTAGAAAAAGGCACCCCGGGCTCAGTTGCCCAGGGCGCCTCGACCGGCTATTCGGTTTGATTGTTTTCGGCAGCAGGATTATCGCCCGGCTCATCCGCCGGCGTGGCAACGGCATCCCAATCGGGCTCCGCAGGCGTCGCCTCGGACGCCGGTGCGGGGACAGGAGCAGGTGCCGGGGCAGGGGCAGGCGCGGGTGCCGGGGCAGGTGCAGGCGCGGGTGCCGGGGCAGGCGCAGCACCAGTGGCTGCCGTGGGATTGAATCCCGCAGGAGCAGGCTTCTTCTCACCCGGGAGCACAAAAGTCAAAACGTCGTCCTTGTCCTCATCGGCCCATTCGCTTGCATAACGTGCAGCCCAATAGCCAACGGCACGGTGCTTGAGCATCTTGCCAAAGACCGTAAGGAACACCGTGACGAATGCAATCAGCACCAGGAACAATACGAGCGTGACACCACCGGCGGTAACAATCGCCTCGATACCCGTGGGGCGATAGTAATAGCCGTACGCGCCAATTCCGGCGATGGCACCAAAGACAGCTGTCAAGATCCACGTAATGGCGTTGGAAACCAGGCCCGTCAAAAACTCGGGAAGGAACGAAGCACAGAACAGCTTGGTCTTGTTGTGCTTAAAGGCCGCCCAAACCTTATCGAGCGAAAACGCGCTCTCGACGCGACCGGTCACCGCAAAGTGCATCACGGCGATGTCGGCGAACATCTTAAAGAAGACACCCAGAATCGCCGAGGCAATCAGAGCCAGGACAAGCAGGCCGAGCGAACCGAACAGCGCTGCCTCGAGTGCATAGGAGCCGTAATAAGAATACGAGCCCGCGGCGCCAATTACCACGCCCTCCACCAGCGAAAGCACTACACCGATAACGGGAATGGCAGCGATAACCTCGAGCACCACCGAGATGACGCTCGAAAAGACTCCGAGACCAAACGACGTGGAGCGCATGAGTGGACGGTCCATGCCGTCATCGACCTTGAGCGAAAGATCACGTCCCCACTCAATACCAAAGCCGGAACCGCACACGCTCGCAATGCAAGCTGCCAAAAAGCCGATGGCAGCCGCAATGCCGCCAATAACGGGAATAAACAACACGAGCACCGACACAACGCAAATCAGCGCCGGCAAAAACGCGATTTGGCATACACGCTGAAGCACGCCCGGAGTCTTTGTCATATCTTGGAACGCCTGAGCCGTGCAGCCCTTTGGCGCATTCGCCACGGGCGGTTGCGGAACAAACTGCTGAGGCTGAGGCTGACCCTGAGGGGCGGAGGCTGCAGCGCCGGCATTGGGGGCACCGCACACGCCGCAGAACTTGTCGTTATCGCCCATGGGGGCGCCACACTGCGAGCAGAACATCGAAATCATCCCTTCGTATCTTGAGCGAGTCACCTGGATCGCAAACGATGTCTTTGGCATCATTATCACCCAATGTGAGTTCAAATACTCAAAGATGACCGATTTGCAAGGTACACGGCGCCAGCAGACGGTTCGTTGAATGCGTTCGCGCTAGTTCGTACCGCGGAAACCCTTGCCGACGATCTCGGAACTGTCGACAATCGTGATAAAGGCACCCGGATCGACTTCGCGCGCATAGCGGCGCAGCTGCACGGCCTCGCGACGGCTCAGCACGCTCATGATCACCGTCACGCACTTGCCCGAGAAGGCACCGTAGCCGCGACTGATGGTCGCCGTACGGTTGAGATGCTTGACGATAAACTCCTCGACCTTAAGGGGCTCGGAACAAATGACCGTGCAGACCTTACGAAGGTGAATGCTCTCGATGGCCTTGTCGACCACGAGCGTCTTGGCAAACAGGCCGAGCACGCAATACAGGCCGACACGCGGACCATACAAAAAGGCCGCGATGGCCACGATGCCGATATCAACCAACAGCAGCGCGCGGCCAATCTCGAGCGTGGTGCGGCGCTTGAGGATCATGGCGAGGATGTCTGTGCCGCCCGTCGAGGCGCCAATATCAAAGACGATGGCGCTGCCGAGCGCCGGCAGTATCACGGCAAAGCACAGGTCGAGCCACATATCGCCCGTCATCGAAACATCAGTCGGAATAAAGAGCTCAAAAAACGAAACATAGGCGGACAGCGCAAACGAGGCGAAGACGCTCCACAGGATTGCCTTGCGCTCCAAAAAGATAAAGCCCAAAACGACGAGAACCGCGTTGATAATCCACATAAAGACGCCGACGGGCAGGGTCGGGAACAGCGTGGACAGAATGACCGACACGCCCGAGGTGCCGCCAAAAGCAAAGTGATTAGGGGTTTTAAACGCAACGATGGCAAAGGCCGTAAGAATCAGGCCCAGATTGAGCTCGGCGAAAAAGCGCGGGAAGCCCGGCTCCTGGCTGCGCTTTTGGCCGGCACGCTCGCCGCGCTCAATATCGGTGCGATCAACCACGCGCTCCATCGGCACCACGGGAGGACGATGCACCTCCTCGGCAGCTCGCGATGCCGCCTCTGCCGCGGCAGCCTCAATTGCCCATGCCTGGCTTTCTGTTTCGTGCTCGTCAGCCATTACGGCAACCCCTCGTTAACAATTTGGAAACAATGCGCCCATTAGGGTAACGCGGAACGCGACGATTGCAACCCCTAGTTAGACGAGCGGTATGCCTACATCGGGGGCATACAAATAACGGCCGGCCGCACATACATCCGTGCGACCGGCCGTTTGACGTTTTCGCAGATAAAACCTGCCAAAATAAACCTGTCCCTTTTTGGCAGGTTACCTTTTTGGTAGGCTACTCGTGCTGGTTGGTGCGGTGCTCGTACTCCTCGGGGGTGATGACATCCTCGATGCGCAGGTTGACGCCCGCCACCTCAAGGCCGGTCATCGCAGCCAGACGCTCGGTCACGCGTGCCTTAACGTCGTCGAAAATCGCGGGCGCGTAGGCGCCGTACTCGATAATGACGGAAATGTTGACGACCACGCGGTTGTCATCGGTGACCTCGACCGTCACGCCCTTGGTCAGATTCTCGGCACCAAACTGCTCCTGCACAAAGTGCATGAGGTTGCCCTTCATGCCCAAGACGTGCGGCACCTCGCGGGTGGCCATAGCGACGATCTTCTCAATCACACCGTTGGAATAGGTCAGCGAGTCCTCGGACTCGTCTGTTTCCTCATCGTCCTCGTCCGCATCGTCGGCGGGTTCGGCCTCGACGAGCGCCTCGTCCTCGAGCGTTACGTCCTCGGCCTCGGCGGTGACGGTCTCGTCTGCCTCGAGCTCGGTATCGGCCACATCGACCTTCGTGTTAAAAGCCATGGTTCCTCCTTATGCCCACCGCACACGCGGCGGTCGAATACATACTAGCGGCCGCTAAACAGACGACCGAAGAAGTTGACGATCCCGTTCTCGCCGTCACGGATCTGGCCAATCACGGCGCCGATCAGTACAAAGAAAGCGATGACGAGCGTATCCCACAGGCCGAGCGTGAGCACCAGCACGGCGAGCACAAAACCAGCGACGGCTCCAAGCGTGGTGTTGGGATGACGGACGGCATAGCTCCAGATGGCTGCCCCCGTACCCTTGATGAGACCCATGGCCTCATCAAAATCATTGGCGACCGCGTCATGCGACTCGGTACCCTCCACCTTGGGATCGACGACCTCGCTAGCCGGCGCGGCGCTCTGATCGATAGTCAGGCGCGGAGTGCGGACGGTCTTGTCTTGATTGGTATCACTCACCGGAAACCTCCACGGTCTGGACGGTAGTCTTGGACGGCAAAAAACGAACGCGTGCGGTCGTGCCCGGCGTGCCGAGCATGGTGTCGCAGGCCTCCTCGATACGTTGCTGCATCGCGGCTGCAAGGGAGGCCACATCCCGGTCGTCGAGCGCGATGGCGTCGACCTTAAAACGGACGCGCGATTCGTCGGAGCCCTGCAAGCGCGCCTCGACATGCTCGACCATCACGCGGTCGTCGCGCTCTGCCGCGGTGCGAGCACACGAGGAGAGGGCGGCGAGCGTGACCTCGATATTACGCTCCCCCGCCGGATGCACGCAGGACGGCTCGCGACGAGCAAACATCAGGCGAAAGAAACACACGAGCACGCCGAGCGCCACGACACCGCCGCACGCCGTAACAACGATGCGAGGCAGCGAATCGCGCATCAGCAGCATAAAGCGATAGGTATATGGCCCCCAAAACTGGCAGACCAACGTACCCAGCGCCACAACGGCGGCGACAAGATACACGATCGCCAGGGCTCGTTTGAGCATGCGCATGCGGCGCTCCCTTCAAATCTCGATCCAAGGAATGCAAAACGATTCGCATCATTATAAAAGAGCCGGGTCCGGTGCCTCATTGCACGCGGATCCGGCTCATCTATTCCACGAGGCTTGCATGCTCGCTTCATTATGCCCAGATATGCACGGCTCAATCCGTGCGGGCGCTACTCCTCCTCGAGGGCAGCGATGACCTCGTCGGTCATGTCCATGGTGCTGTAGACGTCCTGGACGTCGTCGAGCTCCTCAAGACGGTCGATGAGGCGCTGAACCTTCTTGGCGTCGGCACCGGAGACCTCGGTCGGGGTGGTCGGGACCATGGTGGTCTCGGAGCCCTTGACCTGGACGCCCTGCTCCTCGAGCGCCTTGGAGACAGCCATGACCTCGTTGGCAGTAGTCCAGACGATCCACTCCTCGCCGGCGTCCTCGTAGTCCTCGCCACCGGCCTCGGCGATGGCCATCATGAACTCATCCTCGTCACCGGCAGCACCGTTGGCGATCATGGTCTCCTTCTTGGCGTTCTCGTCCAGGATCTCCTTGGCGACGACGATCTGGCCCTTGCGCTCAAACTGGAAGGCGACGGAGCCGGAGGTGCCCAGGTTGCCACCAGCGTGGGAAAAGGCGGAACGGACATCAGCGGCGGTGCGGTTGCGGTTGTCGGTCAGGCAGTCGACGTAGACGGCGACACCGGCGGGACCGTAGCCCTCGTACACGATGTTCTCGTAGACGGCGGCGTCGGCACCCGAACCAAAGGCCTTATCGATAGCGGACTTGATCTTGTCCTTAGGCATGGACTGAGCCTTGGCCTTGGCAACGGCAGCGGCGAGGCTGGCGTTGTTCTCGGGCAGCGGGTCACCGCCGAGACGGGCAGCAACGGTGATGTTGCGGCTGAGCTTGGAGAAGAGGGCGGAACGCTTGGCGTCCTGCGCGCCCTTACGATGCTTGGTTGTGGCCCACTTAGAGTGTCCGGACATACGTGTCTCCTATCGGTTTCGACCTAAAGCCCAGCGTGAATGCTCGGGCAATATAAACAAACGTCGTTATGATATACCTACCGGCCTGCAAGATAAACCCCAAAATGAAGGCGTCGTGATGATACAAGCCGTTGGGGCAAAGCAACCTGTCCCCGATATACCAATCTTGGGCTAGGCCCAGAGGAGGTCGCTGCGGGTGATCGTGGCACCGATGGCAAAAGGCATGCAGGCGATGACCGGATACAGGTAGCGCATGTAGGTCGAGCCGTTACAGGGACCGATCAGGCACACGGCGAGCACGCCCAGCAGCGGCACCCAAATGGCCAGCCCGCGCCACGAATGACGACGTAGTAGATAGACCACCACGGCAATCATGATCCACACATAGGTGGCCGAGCTCATGGTGAGCGAGATAAACGGGACGCGTTGTACTGCCACGCGATACAGGTTGATCAGGTGGTCGCACCAGCGCACGACCTTGCTATCGACCGGATGGAAGTCGAAGTACTTGAGGTTATCGGGCTTCGCCATAATCTCGGCACTGCGCGCCGTGCTGTAGACCAACGCATCGCGAGCGCTTGGATAGAAGTACCCGTAGTAGTTATTGATGAGCGCCGAGATATAGCACTCGGGATCCTTTTTGAACATCTGGGCCCACACCTCAAAATAGGCCTTGATGTCCTCCTGCGAGGCGTACTCGTTAAAGCAATTTTTGACGGCGTCCGACTTATCCGGGTTGTAGCGGCGGCCCAGATTCTCGTACTTGAGCACACGGTCGATCACGGCACGCTCTTCGTCGGTCACCGAACCGTCGCAAGGAGCCTCCACGATGGTGCCGTCCTCCTTAACCGTGGGGTTGACGCCCGAGTTGAGGCCGTCGTGCTTTTGGACGAAACGAGCCGTCTGCTGGAACGGAATCGAGAGGATTTCGCGCTTGGAACCAGGCGTGATGTCGTGCGCCGGCATAAAGACCTTGGTGAAGTACATATTAGAGGCAAGGCAGAGCGCGAGCACCGCGAGAACGCCAACCCAACGGAAACGCGGGATGGCGCCCGAAGGCGCAGCACCAGTCTGCTTGGCTGCACGACGAGCCACATGCACGTCCCATACGCAAAACGCCGCCGCGATTACGCATGCCGCCAGGGGAAACACCAGGCCGCCGTTGCGCAGAAACGTGGAACCCATGGCGCCCAGAGCGAGCAGCAGCCAGTCGTGGCGCGCAAAGAGCATGGGGGCTTTCTCGCCCGCTCGCTCGACATTGGCATCACGACGGGGCAAGCCACATGCCACGAGCTTGACGGTCTGTACCAGCAGCACCAAAAACGCGTCGGCAAAGAGCACGTCTTTGGTGAGCAACGCCGCGTAGTTAGAGAACATCGGCATAAACGCAAAGAACAGCAGGATCGCACCGCGGACCGGCAGGCTCACGCCCAGCTTGCGCAGCGACGATATGGAATAGGCCATGCAGGCGGCCGTGATAACAAATTGGGCACAGGTGTAGATGGCAAGACCCGCGTTAGCGCTGTTGAACAGCGAAAGCCCCAGCTGAACGCACGAGCCGATAATGGCCGTGTGCACTACGGGATGATGCCCGTTGAGCAGCACGTTGGGGTTGAGTAGGCGCAGGTAGTCGCTCGTGCCGTTGGGATAGTTGAACCACTGGCGAATCTGCGCGCCCGTATCTCCCATAAAAAGGCCAGGCAGCGAAGCGATGAGCGTGGGCGCCCAGGCGATCATAAGCACCAGGAAGGGCCCGGCAAAGGGATGGACCGAGAGCACGGCGTGAGTCACACGCCATACGCGGCCAAAGTGCGCCTCGGAAAACGGAATGCGCCGAGAGCTCAGCCAATCTAGACACTCAAAGGCAAGGTAGAAGGCAACGACCGCCAAGAGCATCCAGCCCGCGCCGCCAATCCAGGCGCAGATGATGCGGGCTTTGTCGCCAAGGACAATCTCGGCCGAGTCGGTGAGATCGTAGCTGCGGCCGAACACCATGCAGATGGCGAAGAACAGCGACGGCAGAACGATCGATGGACGCCAGGTGTCGCCACGGCCAAAGAACACGTAGCGAAACGGCAAGGTGAGCAGGCAAGCAAGTGCAAGCAGCATGACCGCGTCGGTATGGCCGGCAAACGAGAGGAGCACCTCGTAGCACACGTACAGCATGCCCGAGGCTTTGGGGTCAATCGCCAAGACCGCATTGCTCGACACCGGGGCGGGATCGATGGAAAACGCCGTGGTCGCCAACAGCGCGAGCAAAAATGCGATGAGCGTCTGCTTGGCGGGGTAGCGCTTAAACCAGACGATGCGGGCAGCGTCGCGCGCAGCCGTTGTGGAGAGATCGGAATCCTTCACAGTCCGAAAGCCTTTCTAGAAACCTGCCAAAAAGGGACAGGTTTATTTTGGCAGGTCTTATCTGGGGAAACGTTACGGTTCTGTCATCGTTGCCCAGCAAACCACCACAAAGGTGCCTGTCCCCTTCGTGGTGGTTAGGCGTCCAGGTAGACGCGCTGGGGCTGGTTGCGGTGTCGGGCGAAGATGATGAGCGCCAGGCCCGCGATTACGAGCGGCAGGCTCAGCAGCTGACCCATCGTGATGACGCCACCAAGCAGATAGCCCAGCTGGGCATCGGGCACGCGCACAAACTCAATGAGGAAGCGGACGATGCCGTAACCCATCACAAACACGCCCATAAACGTGCCCTGGGGCAGCAGCGGCTTTTTGCGGCTGAGCACCTGCAAAATGCAAAAGAGCACGATGCCCTCAAGAAATGCCTCGTAGAGCTGGGAGGGGTGACGCGGCATATCGCCCGCAGTCCCGCCAAAGACCACGCCCCAGGGCAGATCGGTCGGCTTGCCCCACAGCTCACCGTTGACAAAGTTGGCACAACGGCCCAGGCACAAGGCCAGCGGCGCGCCTATGACGGCAAGGTCTGCCAAAGTCCATGCGTCGAGCTTATACATGCGGCACACGATGATGCCGCCGATAATGCCGCCCACCAAGCCGCCATGAAAGCTCATGCCACCTTCGTTGGTGGCAAAGATTTCGAGCGGATGCGCCCAGTAGTAGCCGTCGCCGTAAAAGATGACGTAGAACAGGCGGGCGCCAATGATAAGGCCAAAGACCACGCCGACCACGACACTCGTCAGGTCGTCAATCGTGATGTTAAAGCCCCAGCGACGCTGCGTGCGGTACATGACGACCGCCGTGAGCAGAGCGCCGACCACGTAGGCCAGGCCGTACCAGTAGATGGTGATGGGGCCCGCCGAGATCGCGACGGGATCAAGCATATGGTAGAGGTCGTTGAGCATATCGATCCCCTGCTCCCTACATACAAATGCGGCCGCGGGCCTTGCGCTCGCAGTCGCATATTTGGGCGTAACGTCTATGCGGAGTATGCCGTCCGCAGCTTTCGCATCTTAGAACGGCGCGTACTCGTCGTACAGGTCGTCGGTCTCGCCGGAGGCATTGACCTGCTCAACGCGAGTAACGCCGGGCACATGCTCCTTCAGGATACGCTCGATACCCATGGAAAGGGTCAGTGCGCTCATAGGGCAGCCGGCGCAGGCGCCCTGCAGCTCCAGTTTGACGACGCCCTCGTCGTCGACGCCCACATACTCCATATCGCCGCCGTCGGCCTGCAGGTTGGGGCGAATCTCTTCAAGAACCTTCTTAAGCAGCTCTTCGTTAACAGCCACAGGGGCTCCTTTCTCACAATAACGCGGGCGAGCCCGCAGACAGAGCTATGTTACTACAGCCGTGTACCCGCTCCAGCGCCCGCCATGCGCGCGGACACGACTTTCACGACCAGTTAATTTGGGATGGGGCTTTTGGCTACTTTTGGCACCGGATGGCACCGCCATACGCTACTGCCATTACCGCCGTTGCTACTGAGTCTGTCCCTTGGTGCCGATGTGGACATCGACGATAACCTGGCGGTAGCTAATGCCGCAGGAGTCGAGGATGCGGCGGCTGATGCGGCCGTCGTCGGTATCGGCATACTTGTTGTCCAGGTAGACGACCTCGCCCACGCCCACCTGTGCCAGGATTTTGGCGCAATCGTGGCACGGGAACAGCGTGACGTAGACCGTAGAACCCTCGAGGTCCTTGAGCGAACCACGGTAGTTGAGCACTGCATTGGCCTCGGCATGCACCACGTAGTTGTGCTTATCCTGCAGCGGGTCGTCACTCGTTCCCCACGGGAAAAAGTCGTCGTTGAGCGCCGAGGGCGTGCCGTTGTAGCCCACCGAGAGGATGCGGTGATTGGTGCTGGCGATGCACGCGCCCACCTGCGTGTTGGGGTCTTTGCTGCGGCGCTGCGCGGCGATGGCAACGCTCATAAAGAACTCGTCCCAGCTAATGACGTCGCGGCGCTTGCCCGACGTGGTTTGATGAAGATCGTCCGGCATGGCAGACACCTCCGTGATCGCGACATTTTGACCCATTGTAGCAGGTAGCCGCAGGGACGTTTCTCCCGACAATGAGCGGACAGGCGGGACAAACACTTCTGATTAATCTGTCCCACCAACCCCCTCTACGCGCGGCGGGGCTTTTGGTTGATGTGGTAAAGCTCGGCAAGGCCACGCAGCGTCAGCGCATCGTCGACCGTCAGGCTATGGCCGACCAGGGCGGCAAGTGCCTCGGCATCGTCGCCAGTAATGACGATGGGCACGTCGCCCTCGCCCGTGGCCTTGGTCGCACGCATCTCGGCGAGCACCATGTCGAGCATGCCGTCGATGCGGGCCACCTCGCCCAAGACCACACCCGAACGCATGGCTTCACGCGTGTTGCGGCCGATTACGTGCGTCGGTGCCGAGGGCTCGACCTGAGGCAGACGTGCCGCAGCGGCCGAGAGCGAGCGGGCGCCGAGCGCCAGGCCCGGTGCAATCACACCGCCCACAAAGGTGCCGCATGCGTCGATGACCTCAATATTAGTCGTCGTGCCTAGGTCAATGACAATACAAGGCGAGCCATAGACGGCGCGGGCGGCAACGGCATCGGCGATGCGGTCGGGGCCGATCTCGGCCGGGTCGTCGTAATGTACGGGCATGCCGGTCTTGAGGCCCGGGCCCACCGTGAGCACGCGACCCGTGCAGGTGCGGGCAAGCGCCGTCTTCCACGGGCGCTCCAGCGCAGGGACCACGCAACTCAACACCGCCGCTGCGGGTACCAATGCTCCCGGCACGCCGGCATCGGCAGCAAGCGCAAGCATGACCTGCGCAAGCCTCATGCGCGCCTCGTCGGCCGTAATGCGAGACGGCGTCGTGATCTCGCAGGTCGCGAGCGGGCATTCCTGCGCCGCCGCCGAATCCTCGGCAAACAGGCCAAAGCGAATAAACGTGTTGCCCACGTCGACTGTCAATATATATGCGCACCCATTTAGCATCGTCGGCGCTCCTTTCGTCTGCCCAGCAGTATATCCCGTACCCAAACCAGTCAATTTGGGACGGGGCTTTTTTGACTTGTATCAGACGTCTACAAACAGTTAAAAAAGCCCCGTCCCAAATTAGCTGGTTTTGGCGGGGTACGAGGCGGTCGACATCGCTATACTGGTGCGCGGTCGTTTGCGAGCTCACGCGGCGGCCCTTGGTAACCCGACTTCCCGCGCCGTATCCGTAACGGCGCTCCCAGGGGAAGCGGATATACGCAAAGGAGTTTTATATGAGCAATCCCTCGAACCGCGCTTCGATGCGCGGGCAACTTACGCTGCGCGGCGTCGTCATCGGCGTCCTTGGCTGCGTGATCATCACGGCAAGCTCGGCCTACACCGCCCTCAAGATGGGCGCACTCCCCTGGCCGATCGTCTTCGCTGCCGTCATCTCGCTGTTCTTCCTTAAGCTCATGGGCAACGCCAGCCTCAACGAGGCAAACGTCACCCACACCATCATGTCCGCAGGCGCCATGGTCGCCGGCGGTCTGGCGTTTACCATCCCGGGCGCCTGGATGCTGGGCTATGCCGACCAGATCAGCTGGCTCGACATGTTTATCGTGGCACTCGCCGGCACCATCCTGGGCCTGCTGGCCACGGCGCTCATCCACCGTCACTTTATCGTGGACGCCGCGCTTGAGTTCCCCACCGGCAACGCCGCAGCTCAGACTTTGCGCGCGACCGAGGCTGGCGGTAAAACCGGCAAGCAGCTCTTTGGTTCCATGGCCATCGCCGGCATCTATAGCGTGCTGCGCGACGCCCTGGGCATTGTGCCCAGTATGCTGTGCACGCTCAACATTCCCGGCGTGACCTTTGGCATCTACAACTCGCCCATGCTGCTCTCCGTCGGCTTCCTCGTGGGCTTCGCCCCGGTCGCCTTCTGGTTTGCCGGCGCCCTGCTGGGCAACTTTGGCATCATCGTGGGCGGCACCGCTGCCGGTCTGTTCGACGTTGTGACTGCGCAGGGCATCGTCAAGTCCCTGGGCATGGGCCTCATGATGGGCTTTGGCGTCGCCGTCGTCCTCAAGGACATCCTGCCGCAGGTCGCCGGCATCGTCCGCGGTCTTGCCGCCGACAGCTCCACCGACACCGATGAGCAGTCGCTCATCTCGGGCTCCCTTAAGCTCGACGCCGGCATCATCGGCCTGGGCGCCGCCGCCATCGCCGTGATCATCGCCATCGTGCTCGACCTTGGCCCCGTTCCGGCCGTCATCGTCACGTTGTTCACCTTTGTCACCACCATCATGAGCGCGCAGAGCTGCGGCCAGACGGGTATCGACCCCATGGAAATCTTTGGCCTCATCGTTATGCTCATCGTGGCTGCCTTCGCACAGATCGCTCAGGTCAAGCTGTTCTTTATCGCCGGCATCGTTGCCGTGGCGTGCGGCCTTGCGGGCGACGTCATGAACGACTTTAAGGCCGGCGCCGTGCTGGGCACCAACCCGCGTGCGCAGTGGATCGGCCAAGCCATCGGCGGCATCGTGGGCGCCCTGGTCGCCGCAGCCGTCATGGTCGCGCTCGTCACCGCCTATGGCCCGGACGCCTTTGGCCCCGACAAGAGCTTTGTTGCCGCGCAGGCAAGCGTTGTTGCTACCATGGTCTCGGGCATCCCGAGCGTGCCGTGGTTCGTTGGCGGCTTTATCGCCGGCATCGTCATGTACTGGCTCGGCATTCCGGCCATGATGATCGGCCTGGGCGTGTACCTGCCGTTCTATATGTCGCTCACGGCCTTCTTGGGCTCCTGCGTCAAGCTCGCCTACGACAAGTGGGCTGCACACCGCGACGCCGCCGCCGGTCTTTCGGACGAGGAGAAGGCCGCCAAGGATGCCGCCTTCCAGGAGCAGGGTCTGGTTGTCGCCAGCGGCCTGCTCGGTGGCGAGTCTATCGTCGGCGTTATCCTGGCGTTTGTCTCCGTGGGTCTGAGCCTGCTGGGCTAAGCTGAGCAGCTGCTCGACAGCAACCATATTGTCTACGATTTGCCCGGTCGGTAGCTTTCGCGGCTACCGACCGGGCTTTTTGATATCGAAACAAAGAAAGGCCAGCGCGCTGCGTATGACAGCGCGCCGGCCTTATCGGTTAAGCCATCGAAGCGCTCCTGCTATGAACCGAAGTTCGTTGCAGAAACTACGCTCGAAACGCTACATCTGCTTGCGACGACGATCACTCAGCGTCACACCAGCGGCCACGAGGGTGATACCGCCGATGACGAACACCTCGCCCGCAAGCGCGGAGTCATCACCGGTCTGGGCGAGCGCGGCCGACGTGGCCTTCTTCTTGGCGACAGGAGCCTTTGCAGCAGCCTGTGCAACCTGAGGCTTGGCCTGCGGCTCAGCCTTGGGATGATACTTGTCGTACTCGGCCTGCGCGGCAGCCAGGGCATCCTTGGCATCGCCAAGCTCAGCCAGCGCGGCGGCATAGGCGTCGTTGGCATCGGACAGCTTGGCATCGGCATCGCTCAGAGCAGCCTTGAGACCAGCGGCGGCATCGACGGCAGCCTTATAGCGAGCGTAGGCAGCGTTCAGCTTGACCAGCTTCTCGTTGCCCGTCGTGCCCGCGGCAAGGGATGCCTTGTGGTCGACAGCCTCAAGATCGGCCTTGAGTGCCTCATCGCTGGCAAGCTCGGCCTTGGCCATGACGATCTCGAAATTCGCATCGACGACGGCTTCGTTGGCGGCCTCGAGCTGCTTCTGGGCATCGGCGACACCGGCGACGGCAGCGTCATAGGCGGCCTTGGCGTCGTCGACCGCCTTCTGGGCGCCGGCAAAGCGCTCGAAGGCCTTGTTCGCGGTAGCCAGCTCACCCTCAGCAGCCTTGGCCTTGGCCTGCGCATCGGACACAGCCTGCGTCTTGGCGGCAACTGCCTGCTTGGCGTCCGAAAGAGCAGTCGCGGCCTGGACATCTGCGGCCTGGGCCTTGTCTACACCAGTCTGGGCGGCATCGTCGGCCTTCTTGGCATCGCCAAGCGAGCCCTGCTTATTCGCAAGGTCCGCCTGGGCGGCATCGCGCTTGGCGGCAAGGTCCTTGACCGAAGCGGTAGCGTTGCCATACGCCTCGTTGGCCTGGTCGGATTTTGCCTTGGCGGCATCGCGGGCGCTGCGAGCCTTCGCCTTGTGAGCAGCGGCCTCGGCTGCCTTCGTCTTGCTGTCAGCAAGCGTGACGTTTGCCTTATCGAGAGCCGCCTGGGCAGTAGCGGCCTCGCCCTTGGCCGCATCGAGGTTCTGCTTGAGGTACTCGATGTCGATTCCGCCGAGTGCGTCCTTCGCGGCGTCGTATGCCGTCTTCGCGGCGGCGGTGCCGGACTTAGCCTTCTCGTACTCGCCCTTGGCGGTGTTCATGTTCACATCGGCTGCGGTGAAAGCGTCCTGGGCGGCATCCTGCCCGTTTACAGCTGCGAAGTAAGCTTCCCTAGTAGTTCCAAAGTTCTTCTGCGCCTCGGCGAGCTTTGCCTGAAGCTCCTTGAGCTTCGCCTTCTGCTCCTGCGTGCCGCCTGCGTTGTATGCGGAATCGATGTAGTCGTTCAGGAGCTTCTTGAACTCGGAGACAGTGAAATCAGCCTCACTGTCAAAAGAGCTGTAATCGAAGATTGTTACCTCGGAATCGGTGTTCTTACCGCTACCGGTCGCGATGCCGATAGCCTTCGTGCCGGCATCGATGATGTTGAGATAGTGCCCGCACTCATGGTAGATGCTGCTGTAGTGCTGGTAGATATAGTAGGAATCATATCGATGGTTCCCAAGGTCACTATTCTTCTCGACGTACTTATCGAATGCCTCTTTTTCCTGAGTGTAGAGACCGGTATATGGCCAGCCAAGCGTATCCTCGGTCTCGCCGCCGGTATATGCACCGCCGCCGCCGGCAAGATTTTCTCCATTGTCCCAGTAGCAGCCCGAGTGTCCCCAGATGTTCGATGAATATGATACATTAAGGGCGGCTGCCGCAGTCATGCGGAGGCTGACGCTGAGCGCCGACTGACCGTTCGCCTTGCGGAGGTTGTTCTGGGTGTCGAGATATGTCAAGGCGTTGCGCATCTGCTCCAGGGAGAGCGGGTTGGTGTCGCGAGACATGTCATGATCGACGTACTGGTCATACCATTCGGCCTTGTCAGCGGCACCGGTCAGCATCGATACGGCTTCCTGGGCGTTCTTTTTCTGCGTGGCTGTGAACTGGCTGCCGCCGATGATGTAGTTCATGAAGCCGAACATACCCTGACTGATGACTTCCTGGTCAACGGTCATGTTGGACTTTAGGTCTGCAATCTGCTGCTCAAGAGCCTCAACCTGGGCATTAGCAGCGTCATAAGCCTTTTCCGCGGCGTTCGAAGCGGCGCAGGCTGCCTCCCACTCGCTGCGCTTCTGCTTGCGAACTTCGACAAGCTTATCGTACTCAGCCTTCTTGTCGGCCTCGGTCTGCTGGGCCTGCTCGTATGCCGTCTTCGCGGCGTCACGCTTACTGGCCGCGTCCTTGTACTCCTTGTTTGCCGCATCGTATGCAGACTGGGCAGATGCCACAGCAGCGTTGGCGGCGTTGGCCTTCTCCTGCGCGGCAGCGACGGCAGCCTGGGCGGCCTGCAGATTTGTCTGTGCGGTGGCGTCGGCATCCGTCGCGGCATTGAGCTCCGCCTGCGCGTCCTTGAGCTCACCAGCAGCAGCGATCTTGGCGGCCTCAAGCGCACTCAAGTCGACACCCGTACCCGAGACGGCAGCATCGAGCGCGGCCTGCGCCTGGTTGAACTTCTGCTGGGCGTTATCGCGCGCGGTGGTTGCGGCTGCGAGCGCAGCGGCAGTCTCCTGCTTCTTGGCCTGGGCAGTCGTCAGAGCGGCCTCAGTGTCCTTCTTTTCCTGCTGGGCGCTGGCCTCGGCGGCCTTGGCCTGGTCCAGATTGGCCTGTGCAGTAGCAACGGCCTTATTGGCGTCATCGAGCTTTGCCTGTGCGTCCTCGACGGCCTTCTTGGCGGCCTCGTACTCGTCCATACCCATGGCCTCGAGCTTGGCCTGGGCATCATCGAGGGCCTTCTTGGCCTCATCCTGCTTTGCCTTGGCGTCCTTGAGCGCCTGAGTCTTATCCTCGACACTCTTGTTGGCTTGATCGAGCTGATCGTTCAGGTCGCCCAGCTTCTTCTGCTGCTGCTCGGTCTTTTCGACGGCGGCTTTGAGCTCGTCAATCTTCTCCTGGAGCGCGGCGACTTCTGCTGCGTTCTGCTCGATTTCGTTGTCGCTCACAGCCTGCGAGGCCTGATTCTTTTGCTGCTGCGCCTGCTTTTGAGACTGGCCCGCCGCGTCGGCCTTCTTCTGGGCGGCATCGTAGGCGGCCTGAGCGTCCTTGAGCTGCTTTGCCGACTCCTCGGCCAGCTGGGCAGCCGTCTTTACGACCGCTTGGTTACCGGCGGCAACGGTATTCTCTACAGAACTACCCCCCCTGAACAGAATCGCCGTTATCGGTTGACGGTGCGGCGATTGCCGCCAGCGGCGACATGAGCGGCTGAGCGATGAGGCCCGCCGTCAAAACGGTTGCGACGGCGCGGTTGGCAACGCCCTTGACGTTGACAGTCTTGGCCCGAGGCTCAAAGTGCTGTGGACTATAGTTTGCCATGGCTTTCTCCCTTTGACACGGATGTATCCATACGTATCAAACGGTAGCTGTCGATTTTTGAATTCTGTTGCGCAACATTGGCGACCAGCGTATTTTTTGAAATTCATGCTCCCGTGCTTCACAATTTCGTCACATTTGAAGGAGCTGGTGCATCATATTTTCGCGTGATGGAATTGAGCCTGTGATTTGCATTTGCTCCCGCGTCATCCGCCCTATCGGATTCCGCATCCAACAGACACCCCGCCCGCCACGGTGTAGAGTTAGGACAACGGGCGCGTTGCGCGGACCGCGCTGGAACGAGGTGAACATGGAACTCGATAGACAACAGCTCAAGCGACTGCGTGAACGCCATCACCGGCGCCATGGCATCCGCCCTGCCCATAGTGAGGCTGCCGAACAGGCTGGTCGCTTTTTA
Organism: Collinsella sp.; assembly: GCA_036426035.1. Classification (GTDB taxonomy): domain Bacteria; phylum Actinomycetota; class Coriobacteriia; order Coriobacteriales; family Coriobacteriaceae; genus Collinsella. Next base: position 5,462 of record JAXJPE010000092.1, on the reverse strand, counting down.
AAGCGCGCGTTCAACATTCGCGAGGGACGCGCGCCCTATCACGTGATCCGCAAGCGTTTTGTAAACGGGGCACGCCTGACCGGCTCTCACCTGTGCATCCTCATCATCGCCATGCTCATCGCAAGCATCGGCCTCGATATCGACTCGGACATCGCCATCGTGGGCGCCATGCTCATCTGCCCGCTCATGGGATCGGTCCTTGCCATGGCATACGGTATTGCCACGCTCGACCGCGAGATTGCCGTCGAGGCCGTCGCCGGCCTCGCGCTGCAAATGGTCTTTTGCCTGGTCACGTCCACGCTGTACTTTAAGCTCTCGCCCCTTGGCACCACCACGGCGGCCATCATCGACAACTCGACACCCACCGTATGGGACCTTGCCGTCGCGCTCGCGGGCGGCTTTGCGGGCGGCCTAGGCAACTCGCGCGATCAGGAGCCTTCGACGCTCATTGCCGGCGTAGCGGTGGCGACCGCGCTCATGCCGCCACTGTGCGCGGCGGGCTACGGCATCGCCATCGCAAGCGGGTCACTGTTTCTCTCGGCGCTTTACGAGTTTGGCATCAACGTGGTCTTTATCGCGCTGGCGGCCGAAGCCGTATTGCTTCTTTTACGTGTGCCGCTCAAGCGCGACCTCAACGGCGACGGCATTGTGACCGCCGAGGAAAATGCCGAGGTCGACGAGCTGTCGCGCAAGGTGCGCCGCCGCATTATTGTGGGCACGGTGATCTTTGCCATCCCCTGCATCGTTATGACGGCGGGGTCTATTGGCTCGGCGCAGGCCGGCGTGCAGGACGGCTACGGCGTCACCGAAACCACGCGCGAGCTTGCGGCGGTGCTGCCGGGCTTTAAAGATTACACCGTCGCCGTCGAGACCTCGGCCACCGAAGGGGACGAAGAAGGCATCGTCGAGCGCGAGATTGTCGCCCATGTGACGACAGGCGAGGCGCTTGGGGCGCACGACCGCCGTGTCGCCCGCAAACTCATCGACCTCAATGTGCCCGAGCTCGATCGCGTGGAGTTCGATGTGAAGTGATGCCGGCGCGGGATGAATGCTCGCACGGACGCAAGTTACGACGAGGCGCAGACGCGATACGGACACGAGCAAATTGCGGGGTGCAGTTCACACCCGAGCCCCGCTCGCTGTTTTATTGCCGTGAATCAACTGTCCGGATCGACATCGCCAGACTCCACCGTAAACGCCGGATCGGTGCTCACAAGATAAAATCGGGTCACCTCAGTATTTCTAATTAGGTAAATCTGCCCCTGATTGCGTCGGCGCGATATATACGCAACGTGAACCGTGCCGAATTCTTCGCCGTTTTCCTTCTTTAATATCAGGATGTTGGGGTCATCCGTACGCTTAAACTGTCCGTCTGTGCAGATTCCGTCTTGGTCGACCAGCTGCCATCGACAGTTGTCCTCCTCAAGAAAAGCCAGGGTTTCCCGACTCGTTTTGTCATCCCGATAGAAACCATCAATGGCAAACCCTTCGGAAGCGCATTCCTGCATATAGGACGTTTCTCGGCTTATAGCAAACAGCCCTGTAGCGCCCAGGAGCACAGCCAGGCAGACCACTGCAAGGGTTATCGAAATAGCACGGCGACCCATGTTAGCCCAACCGATAGTTGTTTAACGGAGCACGAAACATACCTGGAACCTCCGATATCAGGGGGAACGTCGCCAGCAGGCTGGCGACAACTATATGTTTCTGACATCAAACCATATGGCTGCCACTCGCGGAGGGGGCATCGGCGAACGGCGTGTTTTCATACTCCATTGGTCAAACCTAAGCGCAGCGCTACAGCTCGTACTTGTACACGCGGTAGATGTACTTCTCGGCTTCCATCTCGTAGGTAGCGATGGGTAGACCGTAGCGGTCGTACTCGGTGAAGGTCTTGGCCTGGCCCGATGCCACGAGCATACTATTCGAATCGCCGACGCGCTGTGCGCTGCTCACGTAGCCCGAGAACGGCACTGCGATCTGGTCCACAAGCTCGTAGGCACGCGCGGTCTCGTCCACCGTAAAGACGCGCCCAAACGAATGCGTTTCCTTACTGTAGTCGGTCACCACCGCGGCGCCCAGCTGGCCCCAGTCGAACTTGGGATAGCTTTCTGCCGCACCAAAGTTGTTGTCGTACAGTAGCACCTGGTAGCGAGCGGTTGCCGCCGTATCGGAGCTCGGCAGATAGGTCACGCTGTGCTGGCCCGCGTTGAGCGAAAAATCGCCTTGGGCCTGCAGCAACTTGTCCTCAAAGCCCGAGCCGACCCAGAAATCGGACAAGCCCACGGAAGGCTGTAGCAAGGTCATTTGCGCAACATATGTCCAGCAAAAACGGGTGGTAGCCGGTACGGCTACCACCCGTTTGTCTCATATCTAGCCCATAGCAGACCAGCTACTTCTTAATGCCGCGTCCCAGACGCTTGGCGACCGATGCAACGGCCTCCTCGCTGGCCGGTCCACAGCTCACGCAGCCGTCATGGGCACGCATCTGGCCGGTGACCTCGTCCATCGCGAGCGGCGCCACCTTCTCGAGCTTAAAGCCCTTACCGGCACGCATGTTCTCCTTGGCCACGCTAATCATGAGCTTAATACGGTTGAGCTGGTTAACCTCGGACGCACCGGGGTCGTAGTCCACCGCGACGATATTGCTCTCGGGGTGCTGGCGGCGCAGCTCCTTGATCACGGCCTTGCCCACCACGTGATTGGGCAGGCACGCGAAGGGCTGTGTGCAGATAATGTTAGGCGCGCCGTGGTCGATCAGATCGAGCATCTCGGCCGTGAGCAGCCAGCCCTCGCCCATGTTGTTGCACACCGAAAGCACCGTGCGGGCCTTGTCCGCCATGGTGCCGATGCGCTCGGGCGCCTCAAAGCGGCGGGACTTCTGGAGCAGCTCCTCCACCGGCGTACGCATCCAGTCCACGAGCTTGATGAGCGCCTGCATGCCCGCACGCGTTGTAGCAGAGCTACCCAGCTCGTCCTTCTGCAGCTCGGCGTTGCTCATGGAGTACAGGAAGAAGTCGAGCAGACCCGGCACCACGGCCTCGCAGCCCTCGCGCTCGATAACGTCGACCACGTGGTTGTTGGCTGTGGGGTGGAACTTGACCAAGATCTCACCGACCACGCCCACGCGCGGCTTGGTGCCCTCGCCCACAAGCGGCATAGTGTCGAACGCGCGGATGGCCTCACGCGCAAGCTTGGTGTAGTTGTGCCTGTTGAACTTAGGCGCCAGCTTGCGGGCGCGCGCCATGTACTCCTCGTAGAGCGCGTTGGCGGCACCGGGCGTAGCCTCGTACGGGCGGCAGCGGTAGAGCATCTGCATCATCACGTCGCCAAAGAGCACCGCGTAGACTGCCTGCTTAAGCAGCGCCGGCGTAATCTTAAAGCCGGGGTTGTCCTCGCCGAGCGCCACGGCCGAAAGCGAGATCACCGGAATCTCGGGGTGGCCGCTCTCGCGCAGGGCCTTGCGAATGAGCGCGATGTAGTTGGTGGCACGGCAGCCGCCGCCGGTCTGGCTGATGACCACGGCCGTCTTGGACAGGTCGTACCGACCACTCTCGATGGCCTCCATGATCTGGCCCGTCACCAGGATCGACGGGTAGCAGATGTCGTTGTTCACGTAGCGCAGGCCGGCCTCGACGGCATCGTGGTCAGTCGAGGGCAGCAGCTCCAAGTTGTAGCCAGCACCACGGAATACCTCTTTGACCAGGTCAAAGTGGATCGGCGCCATCTGCGGGCACAGGATGGTGTAGCCCTCCTCGCGCATCTGCTCGGTGAAGGGCACCTTAGGCCATGCGGTCGAAGCACTCTCGCGCTGGGCCTCAAACGTGTACTTGCGGCTCGCGAACGCGGGGGCATCCGTGGAGGGCGCCACCGGCGCGGCATCGCCCTGCTCGTAGGCCTCGCCCGCGGCCGTGGCCTCGGCCAGGCGCTCGGCCTCCTGGTCCTTGAGCGCTGCCATGAGCGAGCGGATGCGGATACGCGCGGCACCCAGGTTGGATACCTCGTCGATCTTGAGCACGGTATAGATCTTGCCGCTGGCTTCCAGAATCTCCTGCACCTGGTCGGTGGTCAGAGCGTCCAGGCCGCAGCCGAAGGAGTTGAGCTGAATCAGGTCCAGATCGTTGCGCATCGTCACAAAACGGGCGACGGCGTACAGGCGGCTGTGGTACATCCACTGGTCGACGACGCGAATCGGACGCTCGGGCTTCACGAGATGCGCAAGCGAATCCTCGGTAAAGACCGCAAAGCCAAAGCTCGAGATAAGCTCGGGCAGGGCGTGGTTGATCTCGGGGTCGTTATGGTAAGGACGGCCGGCGAGCACGATGCCGTGGCCGCCGTGGTCCTCGACCCACTTAAGGGCCTCCTCGCCCATGGTCTGGATATCCTCGTGGAAACGCGCGTCGGCCTCAAAGGCAGCGTTGACGGCGGCATCGACCTCGGAGCGTGTGATCTTGGGACCGCGCACGCGGCCGCGACCAGCCTCGGCATCGGCCACGCGGTCGACGGCGAGCACCTGGTACAGACGGCGCTTGAGCTCGGTCTTGTCGTGATAGGGCACAAACGGATACAGGAACTCGATGTTCTGCTCGCGGATCTCGTCGATATTGAGTGCCAACGCCGTGGGGTAGCTCATGACGATGGGGCAGTTATAGCAGTTGCCAGCCGTCGGATCCTCCTTGCGCTCCCAGCGCACGCACGGCATCCAGATAAAGTCGACGTCACGGTCGATGAGGTTCATCACGTGGCCGTGGCTCATCTTGGCCGGATAGCACACGCTCTCGGACGGCATGGACTCGATGCCCGCCTGGTAGGTCTTCTTGCTCGACTGGTCGGACAGCTGCACGCTAAAGCCCAGGCGCGTAAAGAACGCGTGCCAGAAGGGGTAGTTCTCGTACATGTTGAGTGCACGCGGGATGCCAACGGTGCCGCGCGGGGCCTCGTCGGGGCTCAGTACCTCACGGTTAAACAGCAGCTCGTTTTTCTTTTTGAAAAGGTTGGGGGCCTCGGTCTTCTGCTTTTTGTGACCGGCGCCCTTCTCGCAGCGGTTGCCGGTAATGAAGCGCCTGCCGCCGCCAAAGTCGTTGACGGTAAGCTGGCAGTTGTTAGAGCAACGGCCGCAGCGGACGTGCTTTTGCGTCACGGTGAGGTGCGCGATGTCCTCGGCCGAGAGGATGGTCGAAGTGCCGTCGGCGCCAGCGCGATCGCGGGCGAGCAAGGCAGCGCCATAGGCGCCCATGCAGCCGGCGATGTCGGGACGCACGGCATGAACGCCGGTGAGCCGCTCAAACGCGCGCAGCGTGGCATCGGACATAAAGGTACCGCCCTGGACGATCACCTGGCTGCCGATCTCCTTGGGATCGCGCAGCTTAATGACTTTGAACAGGGCATTCTTGATGACGGAATAGGACAGGCCGGCCGCGATGTCGCCCACCGTGGCGCCTTCCTTTTGCGCCTGCTTGACG
>JAXJPE010000091.1:0-7471 GCA_036426035.1 Collinsella sp. | reverse complement strand
GCTCTACAGTCCTGCGCAAGACGGAAAGCACATTAAGTGCTTTCCTTTGCGTGCGGAACTCGCGATAAAGTTCATATGCGCCGCCCGGCTCCCGCGGCTCTCAGGGGCTCCCATCCCAAATGTGCGGAGCAAAGCTCCGCACACCAACTTTTTCTTTCAGCTAAAGAACGCTGGAAATTCGACGCTGGCTTGTTAACCTTGCTGGACGTTGTCGACGCCAAACCAGCCCAGAAGCTATATCGATACAGAAAGGTCCCCGGACGGAGGGGCCGGATATAAGGTTTATCGCGAGTTCCGCACGCAAAGAAGGCCACTTAATGTGGCCTTCGTCTTGCGCAGGACTGTAGAGCAGGAAACCTTATATCCGGCCCCTCCGGTCGGGGACTGCACCCGTACGACTACAGCGTCATGTTTGGATCGGCGTCGACGTCGAACGGCGAGATTTCACCTCGGTCGAATTTACGGCGAGCGACCTCCGCGATCATGGCGGCGTTATCGGTGCAGGCAGACAAGGGCGGCACCGTTACGCGGATTCCCTGACGCCCGAGTTTCTTGATCATCATCTCGCGCAGATGCGGGTTGGCCGAGACGCCGCCGCCGATGCAATACTCCTTGCACCCGGTAGCATGCAGGGCGTTTTTGGCCTTCTTGTACTGCACGTCAAAGACCGCCGCCTCAAACGAAGCCGCCAAATCGGGCAGATGAATCGTGCGCCCGGCCTTGGTCTCCTGCTCGATGTAGAGCGTCACCGCCGTCTTGAGGCCCGAAAGCGAGAAGCGGTAGTCGCCCCTGCTGTTCAGCGCGCGGGGGAAATCAATCGCCTTAGGGTTGCCCGTCTCGGCAAGCTTGGAGATGATGGGGCCTCCGGGATAGCCAAGGCCCAGTGCCTTTGCCACCTTGTCGAAGGCTTCGCCCACGGCGTCGTCAAGCGTCTCGCCAAGCACCTCGTAGTCGCCCCATGCCCTTACGTGCACGAGCATGGTGTGCCCGCCCGAAACAAGCGTAAAGATAAACGGCGGCTTGAGGTCGGGCTGCGCCAGCAGGTTGGCAAACAGGTGACCCTCCAGATGATTGACGCACACCAGCGGTTTGCCGGCAGCATACGCAAAGCCCTTGGCAAAGGCGACACCCACCACCAAGGCACCCACCAGGCCCGGACCTTGCGTCACGCCCACGGCGGCAAGCTCACTTGGCGCAATGGCTCCGCCCGTAAGGCCCAGCGACGCTGCGGCGTCCTCGAGTGCCGCGTCCACGACGCTCACGATGACCTCAACGTGCTTGCGCGAGGCAATCTCGGGTACCACGCCGCCAAAGCGGGCATGAAAATCAATCTGCGTCGACACCTGGTTGGCCAGCATCTTGCCGTCCGCATCGATAATTGCCACGGCTGTCTCGTCGCAGGAGCTCTCGATGGCAAGCACCAGGCGGCGGCGCTCGATTTCGGCACGCTCCTCAGCGGTGCGTTCGGGCGCGGGCAGCGGCCATACACGCTGTTCGGCAGCCGTCGGCTCGGGCGAGGCATTGTCGAGAGGAAGCACCAGGGGCAGCGGCGCCGTCATGACGATGGCATCCTTGCCGGCACCGTAATAGCCACGGCGACGACCCGCCTCGGTAAAGCCCAGAGCGGCATAGAGTGCAATTGCGGCCTCGTTGCCGTCCTCAACCTCAAGCGAAGCCGTGGTGCAGCCGAGCATCTGGGCGTCATAGCTCACGTGCGACAGAAGCTTGCGGGCGATGCCCTCGCGGCGATGCGCCGGATCGACGGCAACGTCCATAATCTGCACGTCCCCGTCGACGACCATACCGCCGGCAAGACCCAGCAGACGACCGTCGTCGTGCGCCACCCACCAGCTACGCGGCGCGGCAACGTCCTCGCCCAGCTCGGACAGGAACATGCCCGGCGTCCACGCCTCGTGTCCGGCGCCTTCAAAGCAGGCGGTCTCCAGCGCGCTCGCGCCCTCGGCATCCGCCGCGCCCATGGGGCGGAATTGCAGATGACGTCCGGCAAGCTCGTCGGCAACACCTGTCACCTCACTCTGCGCGCTCTCGGCAAGGCCCAGACGCTTGCGCTCGTTTTCCTCGGCGTCCGAAAGGCGCGTATAGATCGGCAAGACGCGAGCCGGATCGCCATCGCCTGCGGCGTGCGCCATCAGCAGGCCCTCGCCCGAGGGCCACCACAGGTCTCGCTCCACGCAGCGCGCCGTCTCATCCTCGCCCAGCAGTTTGCCATAACGCACGAGACCGTCACCAGTCAGCTGAACCTGATCCCAGTCCGCGGTCTGGCGCCACTCATCAAGCGCCATGGCGGCCTTGACCACGCGCTCGCGCTCAAACAGACGCTCGGGACCCTCGTCCCCCAGCACATACAGCGCCGGGTACACCTCGCCGCGCATGGCGTCGGCAAGAACACCAAGCTTGCCGCGTACGCCGGCCTTCCATGCCGTCCAGGCGCAAGCGTCAAGTGTCGACACGCCGAGCAACGGCACGTTGGCACCGCGTGCTAGACCCTTTGCGGTGGAGATGCCGATACGCACGCCCGTAAACGAACCCGGGCCGCGGCCGACGACGTAACTGCCCACGTCGGCACGGTCCATGCCAGCCTGAGCAAGCACGCTGTCGACGGTATTCACGAGCTCCACATTGGCATGGCGACGGCACATATGGTCGCCACTCACCTGCTTCGTCTCGCCCGTCTGCCCATCAATCCAGCTTGCCGCGCAGGCAAGCATATCGGTCGAAGTATCGAGCGCCACCACCAGCGCGTAATCGTTATGCAAGCTCATCTTGTACAGCCCTATCAATCAAATCGGAAAGCTCCGCTGCGCGCTCACCGTGCGCCTCGAGCGTTATCGTTCGCACGTCGCTGTCGTCCTCATCGCGCTTAAGCGTCACCGAAAGATACTCATCCGTCAGCTCATCCTGAAACTGCTCGCCCCATTCCAGCAGGCAAACACCCTCATAGCCCAGCACGTCAAAAATGCCCGTATCCTCAAGCTCGTAGGCATGCTCCAGGCGGTACAGATCAAAATGGAACAGCGGAATACGCCCTTGGTCATGAACGGCCATGAGTGCGAACGTAGGGCTCGTGACCATATGCTCATCGCCCAGAGCGCGCGAAACGCCCTTGGTAAAGTGGGTTTTGCCCACCCCGAGGCCGCCGGTCAAAATCAGCACATCGCCATCTTCTAGACACGGTGCGACCAGCTCGCCAAAATGCTCCGTATCGGCAGTACGAGCCGTTCTATAGGTACCTACCCCCAGGCGCTCCAGGGACATATATGCTCCTTATTATTCCGAGGCACCCTCTGGCGCGGGGTGCCGCTCCAGATAGTCGCCCAGCATCTTAAAGTCTTCCTCCAGCAACTCCTGCCACGCCGGATTGCGCAGCGCCGCCGCAGGATGAAACGTCGGCATCACCACAAAGTGGCCCATCTGATGGAACCTGCCGCGCAGCTTGGTAATGCCGATCTCGGTCTTGAGCACAAAGTGCGTTGCGGGGTTACCGAGCGTCACGATGATATCGGGCCAGATGCTTCGAATCTGCTCGCGCAAAAACGGTGAGCAAGCCAGCACTTCCTCGGGACGCGGATTGCGGTTTCCCGGCGGGCGACACTTAAGCACGTTGGCGATATAGACGTCCTCGCGCTTAAGACCTGCCAGGGACAAAATGCCGTTGAGGTCTTCACCCGCCGCCCCCACAAAGGGTTCGCCCTGCAAATCCTCGTTGCGACCCGGTGCTTCACCAATAAACATGACGCGAGCGTGGGGGTTTCCCACGCCAAACACGATGCTATGGCGCGACTGATAGAGCTGGCAGAGATGGCAGTCGCCTAAAACAGCCTCAATCTCCTCGAGGGCGACCTCACGTGGCGCCTGATGGGTATGGCCGGGGATGTGCATGACGCCCATGGCGGCTCCTACACGTAGACCTTGTCGAGACGCATGCCAAAGCCGCAGGCGACCTCGTAGTTAATCGTTCCGCGCAGTCGGGCCATCTCGTCCATAGTGATCTCGGCATCGCCATCGCGGCCGACAATAATCATCTCGTCACCATACTCGGCCTCGGGAATCTCATGTGCCGGGTTGGACTGAATGGCGACCATAACCTGATCCATGCAGATATTGCCAACCTGACGCACGCGCTCGCCGCGATACAGCACATCCATACGATTGGAAAGCGTACGCGATAGGCCGTCGGCATAACCGATCGGCAGCGTGCAGATCTGAACGCGCGTACGCGGTACGCGGTAGGTAAAGCCGTAGCCCACGCCCTCACCCATCGCAGGATGTGCCACGCGCGTCACGCGCGCATGGACACTCATGACGGGATCAAGCTGCATCACGCGGCCACTCAGCTCGCACGGCTGCATGCCATACAAGCCAACGCCGGCGCGAATCATATCAAAATGCATCGAGGGGTCGAGCATCGAGGACGGCGTGTTGGCGCAGTGCACGGTACCGCACTCAAAACCCGCATCCTTAATGGCCTGAACGGCCTCGGTAAAGCGCTGACACTGCAGCTTGTAGTCCCAGCCCGAAGGTTCATCGGCCGTGGCGAAGTGCGTAAATACGCCATCGCACTGAATGCCGCGATGGAAATCAATACCACGGACAAAGTCGAGCACCTGCGTGTAATGTACGCCGATGCGGTTCATGCCCGTCTCGATGGCGAGATGATACTTACCCACCTTGCCCGCCGCGACGGCACATTCGCCATACGCAAGAGCAAAGTCGGACGTATAGACCGAGGGCATGATATCGAACTCGAGCAACGTCGGAATAGCCTCGATAGGCGGCTCGCTTAGGATGAGGATGGGTTTCGTAATCCCGCCCTGTCGGAGCTCAACACCCTCGTTAACCGTCGCCACGGCAAACATGTCGGCACCGGCCGAATACATAATCTTGGCGCACTCAACAGCTCCATGACCATAAGCGTCGGCTTTAACCACGCAGCACAGGCGCTGACGCGGATTCAGCAAATTCTTATAGGCCCTCGTGTTGCGGCGAAGCGCCCCGCGGTCGATCTCGACCCAGGACCAACGCGTCAAATCGGCTTTATTCATAATTAGTCATCCGACCCTTCGTCCGTGATTCCCAGATCATCGAGCGCATCCTTTGCCGCCAACTCCATGGCGGGACCGATCAAGTCGATAAGATCGGTCGCGATAACGCTCTTCTCGCCAAACTCCGTCGCCGCGGCAAAACCGGCATAGCTATGAAGCGCGACGGCATACGAGTACAGCAGCTCCCAGCGGTCCATCTCATCGCGCATGGTGGCTAGCGTGCCGGCCAGAATACCCGCAAGGACGTCACCCGAGCCAGCGGTCGCCAACGACGCCGGGCCAGAGAGCGGCAGCAGCACGCGCTCAACACCGCAAATGGCCGTCGTCGGGCCCTTAGCGATAACAACGAGGTTATCGGAACCGGCGGCCCAGACAACCTTTTGCGCGGCGGCAATCGCGGTTCCAAGGTCATTGACCTCATCACCGGCGACGAGACGCGAAAGCTCACGATAATGCGGCGTCATAACGAGCGGCTGCTCACGACGATACATCTCGGGATTACTGTCGATGCCATCGATTGCAATCTTGGCAAGGCAGTTGAGAGCATCGGCATCCAAGATAAGCGGTACGTCGAGCTCAAGCAGACCCGAAACCACCTGCATGGCACCGGCAGATGTCGTCATGCCGGGACCACACAGCACGCAGCTATATTTCTTGGCAATCTCACATACCGTCATGCGCGCAGCGGCACCAAAAGAACCGCGGGAATCAGATGGAATAGCAAAGACCGGAATCGAGGGGAGCGCCATGCGGATAAGGTTGGCACACGCATCCGGCGTCGCGACCGCCACATAGCCGGCACCTGCGCGGGCGGCGGACTTAGCAGCCATAATGGCGGCACCAGGATACTGCGCCGATCCGGCAACAATGAGCACCGAGCCGCGCGAGTACTTATCGATATTCGTGGGCAGCGGAGCAAAGTAGTCCACAAGGTCGCCGGGTTCCACGATCTCGGCAGCATGGTCGACATCGTCAATGACCTCATCAAGGCGGTCGTACAAACCACCGCAGACCAGATCGCCTGCATATTCGGGACCGTCAGCGCTGTATAGGCCAATCTTAGGAGCAATCATCGTCACCGTACGCTCGGCACGAATGCAGTCATCATCAACCACACCCGTCTCGGCATTCAGACCCGAGGGAACATCGATGGAGACAACGCAATCGGCATTTTCATTGACCGTGGGGATCCAGATTGAAAACGGCGCACGAAGATCACCGTGAAAACCAGTACCAAAAATGGCATCGACTACAACATCAGCCTTATCGATCAGCACCTCCAACTCATCACGAGAGGGGCCGACACACACGTGCACGTCGCGACCAGCAGTGCGGCGGGCAACATGACGAGCGAGAGCGGCAGGGATCTCATCCGGCTCAACCGGAGATACGATATCAACATCAACGCCCTTATGCGTCAGAATGTCAGCGGCAACCCAGCCGTCTCCGCCATTGTTGCCAAAACCGACCAATACAAGAACGCGATCGGGGTTGAGCTTTAAAATCTCGTTGGCAGCAAATTCGCCCGCCAACTCCATGAGTTCGGCCTTCGAGGTGCCCTCACGCTCGATAATATCTTCGAGGCGAACGACTTCCTCGGTACTCAAAACCGGTTTCATCTATGCTCCTAGCGCATCTTGCGGATCATCATCCAGATGTTCCGACAAAGCAGATTGTTGCAGCTGTTCGAGCTCGTCTAAGACAGAACGAGCCTCTTTAAATGTCTGAGCAACGCGCTCCTTCGTGCTCACCTTTTCTTCCTTGGGTTTAGGTCGAGCATCCTCGGTGATCGCAATGGCATTAGCAACAGCCAAGTCACCCGTCAGAGTAATAGAAAGAGCGACCTCGACAACGCCCAATTCCTGGGCGATTTCGAGAGCACGGCCCGAAAGCAGCGCTTTTGGCTTGCCGAGCTTATCGCGCGTTACGGAAACGTCTTTACGGCCAACGCCCTGGCTAAAACCCGTACCAAGCGCCTTAAGTACCGCCTCGCGAGAAGCAAAACGGCTGGCATAATGCGCGGCAGGACGAGACGAGGCATCGCAATACGCGCGCTCTTCATCGGTAAACACGCGCCGGGCAAACGCGGGTGTCTTCTCAAGGATTGATTTCATTCGGGAAATCTCGACGATATCAACGCCGATTCCGGCTTCGGCCATAATCACCTCCATGCTGCACAGACTATGACATTGTAGCCCGTTCGCAGAAGATGCGACAAACGAGGGCCAAAAACACAGCGAGAGTGGAGTGATGGCCCTATAAACGCAAAAAAAGGGGGAGGCCGCGAGGCCTCCCCCTTCTCAATTCGATGCGACGGCTCGGTGCCGTCCACCGGTCAGCGGCGCCCTGGCCTCCCACGGGCTGACCCCGCAGTACTCTCGGCGCGATGGGGCTTAGCTTCCGGGTTC
>JAXJPE010000090.1:0-25652 GCA_036426035.1 Collinsella sp. | reverse complement strand
TCTCGTACACCGACTACATGGGCATCATCATGGGCTCGGTGACCGACATCGTGAACACCATCAGCTTGGTGCTCATCGCATTCGTGAGTATCAGCCTGGTGGTGAGCTCCATCATGATCGGCATCATCACCTACATCAGCGTGCTGGAGCGCAAAAAGGAGATTGGCATCCTGCGCGCGATCGGCGCGTCAAAGCGCAACGTGGCCAACGTATTCAATGCCGAGACCTTTATCGAGGGCCTCATCGCCGGCGTCTTTGCTATTGTCGTCGTGGTGGCCGTGAGCTTTCCGGTTAATGCCTGGGCGCTTGCTGCCAAACAGGTGCCCAATCTGATGAGCCTGCCCGTGCAGGATGCGCTGGTGCTCATTGCAATTTCGGTGCTGCTGACGGTCGTTGCCGGCTTGCTGCCGGCTCGCGGTGCATCCAAAAAGGACCCCGTGGAAGCCCTGCGCTCCGAATAATGCGACAAAGGGACAGTCCCTTTGTCGCATTGAGACCCTTGCGAAATCGGGGTCTAATTACCGTTCGGCAGGTTAAGAACTCCCTCTCCCCGCTTAATGCTTGACGAAGAGTCCTCTGGTTTATATACCTATCGGTAGGCATATAGGATGTATTGCCGATAGAAATGGAGCAACCATGACTCTCACCACACCAGCCAAAAAAGATTGTCTCCGTGAAAGCGGCGCATTTGCTTGGGTCGTCGTTATTGCGCTCGGCTTAATGTCCGCCGGAACAACTGGCACATATAGCATTATTGCCGGCTCATTTGTTGCTCCAGTATGTGAAGATCTGGGCTTTGATTACACTTCTTTTTCTTTCTATTTCACCGCGATTCTTCTTGGCCTTGCGCTTGGGCTTCCGCTTTTGAGTCGCTTCATTCCAAAAGTAATCGGCAAACCATGGCATATTTGCATTGAACTCGTCCTTATTGCTGCCGGCGCCGCAATGGCGTTCTACACCGAGGTCTGGATGTTCACCGTCTCCGCCGCAGTGATCGGCATCTGCTTTTCGTTTACAACGGGCGTCTGCATGTCCGATGTCATTGACCAATGGTTCAGCAAATCGTCCGGTCTTGCCATCGGCCTCGCTTGGGGCGTTAATTCTCTCTGCACGCTGTTATTGAGTCCTGTCGTTACGCTGGTCATCGAGCAGCAAGGCTGGCGTACGGGATACATCGTGCTTGCGGCCGTTTCTGCAGCTATGATTTTGCCTGCAAGCGCATTTATCATTCGCCTTAACCCCTCTGATCGCAACATGCTTCCGTACGGAGAGACCGCCTCCGAAACCCATGAGAGCTGCAGCGCCGATGAGCAGGAAGATGTCCTTTCGGGCATGGCACTCCGCGATGCCGCGAAAACGCCGTCTTTTATTCTCTGTGCCCTTTTGCTTTGCGTGGCGCAGCTCACCTGCTGCATGAACCAGCTGTTTCCAACCTATGCAAGCGAGGTCGGTTTCAATCCTATCGTAGGAAGCTTAATGGTCTCGGCAGCTTCACTCTCCGATATCTTCCTAAATCCCTTCGTGGGCAAAACATGCGACAAGCTTGGCGCTATTAAAGCAACGGTCGCATGGACAGGTGTCAGCATTCTTTCATTCCTGCTTCTTATCATTGGCGGAAGCAATGAGACCGTTTCCATCATTGCAGCTGGTGTAAACGATGTCATGTTCGCCATCGTTGGAACCGCAATGCCGATGCTTCTCCTCTCGCTTTTTGGATCACGCGATTTTGGAAGGATCTATTCGATCGTTTGCTCAGCGGGCTATGTCGTCGGTGCTTTTGGAATGCCGGTCATGATGAAGGTTTACGGCATGGCAGGGTCATTCCAGGGAGTATTTATCTTCTGCATTGCCTGCAACCTTATGATTGCTGCGTTTGCTATCGTTTCCGGCTTTCTCAGTAAGGCTGCTGAAAAGTAATAAGCGCCGATTACATCGGCATAGATTGCCACGCAACAGGGGTCGACTCCAAGCCAGACTGGAGTCGACCCCTGTTTTCGTTTTAAAGGTTGCCCGCAGGCACCGTGGGTGCCAACATGCGTTTCAGCTTGGCTGGTCTATTTGAACATAAGCTCGACTATTCCCGCCCAAACCGCTTTTTCATCAATATCCTCACCTTGAGCGACCGTATTGCTCGCTCCCTCCAGAACGGTATAAAGAATTTGTACGTAGAGCATCACGTCGGCGCTATCGGAAAACGCGCCAATCTCTACACCATGAAGAAGGATGTCTTTAAGCGCATCCATGGTTCGTTTGGTCGCCGTCGCTTGACGTTCCTGAACTGCAGGAATTCGATTTGATTGAACGCTAACCTCGGCCAGCACGCGCCGGCGCTTTTCATCGCTTCGATAGCCACCTATAACTGAATTGCCGAGCTCGATAAGCGCGGCCTTGAACCCGTCCCCATCGACTATTAGCGAGTAGTCGCGCTGATAGTCGATGGTCGGAAACATGCTGTCCAAGAGCGTAGTGAAAATCTCCTCTTTAGAGGGAAAGTAGTAGTACACCGACGGCTTGGATATACCGACAAGGTCGCAAATCTTTCCGATAGACGCTTTGTCATAACCGACTTCTGCCACAAGATCGTACATTGCGTCCAATATTTTTTTTCTTGTGCTCACGCTGCATTTCTCCATTGCAAATCACTTCCGCACTACCAACATTATTAAGGATGGCAACGGAACATCAATTCGTGTCCAAACATGACCACTATATACGGTGAACGGTATGTATCAGTAGGCGAGCGGCAAACATTCAAAACTATCTACCGAACGGTAGGTATAGTAGTACTATAGCTGGTGTAACCCCGCTATTGTCGCGGCCGGACAGCATCGCGGGAAACCCGACGGAAGGACCAACCATGTACGAGAACTATCGTATGCCGGGCGAGTTTGAGAAGCGCTCCAACGTCTATGTGACATGGCTTCCCGATTACATCCGTGCAGAGGGCTACGATAACCGCCAGCCCTGCGTTGACGTGATTAAGGCTCTGCTCGAGTATGGCGACGTTACGGTCAACCTCAATTGCGGCACCCCCGGCTCCTATGAGGAGGCTTGCTCGCGCCTGAAGGAGGAGGGGGTTGATCTCGATCGCATTGAGATTACGCAGTTCGAAGACTCCAACTTCTATGTCCGCGACAACGGCCCCAGCATCATGGTCGACGATAAAGGCCATTCTTATATGGTCAACCCCGCTTGGACCTATTACGGCGTGTGGGACAAGAACTCCCCGGAGTGCCAGTCCGCACGTAAGGCAGCCGTTCACATGGCGGTTGCGCTCGGTTGCTTCGATATTGTCAATTCCGAAATGGTTTCGGAGGGCGGCGACCGCGAGTTTGACGGTCACGGCACTCTAATCGCCATCGAGGACACGGAATGCCGCAAGCGTAATCCCGAGTTCACGAAAGAGGAAGTAGAGGCCGAGTATAAACGCATCTACAACCTCAACAAGGTTATCTGGCTTCCGCAGCCTATGCTCGAGGACGACGACTATCGACTGGGCATCCTCGACGAGAAGGAAGACGGAACTCCCGTCTTTGGCATGAGCTTTGCAGCTCACATTGATGAGATGTGTCGCTTTATCACTCCGAACAAGATTCTTCTTGCCGAGGTGTCCGATGAAGAGGCAGCCTCGAGCAAGGCTGGCGCAGAGTCTCGTCGTCGCATCGACGCCGCCTACGAGATCCTGCGCGCTGAGACGGACTGGGAGGGCAAGCCCTTCGAAATCGTCCGAATGCCCACTGCCGAGCCGATCGAGGTTGTCATCGCCCCCGGCGACGAGGACTACGAGCTGTATAAGGGCTTCATCGACGAAATGGGCGGCAAGTTCATGGATGGCACCCCTTGGCCCGAAGGCCCCGTTCACTTTTATGCCGCAGCAAGCTACTGCAACTTCCTCATCTGCAATGGCGTCGTTCTTGGCCAGCGTTATTACCACGAAGGCATGAGCGAAGTCGTGAAGGAGAAGGATGAGCAGGCCAAGGCGGTTCTTGAGAGCTGCTTCCCCGATCGCAAGGTCATCATGATCGACTCTCTCGCGCTTAACCTGTCCGGCGGCGGCGTGCACTGCTGGACCAAGGACGTGGCTGCCAGCTGCTAGCAAGTTCTTAAACTTGCGCTGCCTGATCCAGGCGCCACATTTACAGTCCCCGAGGGATATCCGTGTTTCCCTCGGGGGCACATTCGACACTTACCCATCAAACAATTGAAAGGAAATAGGCATGAACAACAGCCTTCGCGGTCGCGACTACCTCAACATCCACGATCTTTCCTCTGAGGATTTCCGTTACCTCATCGATCTTGCCTGGAACCTCAAGGCCCAGAAAAAGTCCGGTGTCGACCAGCGCTACTTCCCCGGCAAGAACGTTCTCGCCAACTTTGAGTGGGGCTCGACCCGCACTCGCTGCGCCTTTGAGACCTCTTGCAACGACCTGGGCATGGGCTTCACCTATCTGACCAACTCCCACATGGGTGATTGCGAGACCATCGAGGATGCCATGCGCGTCTTCAACGGCATGTATGATCTCATTGTCTATCGTGCACAAAAGGACGAGCAGTTCCTCTATGATGTCGCCGACTTGGTCGATATTCCAGTCATCAATGCCCTCACTCTCGGCGATCACCCGACCCAGATGCTCGCAGACGCTCTCACGATGGAGGAGCAGTGGGGTGGCCTGCGCACGAGCCGTGGCAAGAAGATGGCCTTCGTTGGCAACTGCGCCGGTGCCCCCGTGTGGTATGGCCGTCTGTGCGCGATGCTCGACATGGACTTCCTCGCCATCGGCCCCGACGACCTCCGTCACCAGATGTGCAAGGAAATGATCGAGGAGGTCGAGGCCTGCTACGCCAAGTACGCGCCCAACAGGACCTTCACCATCACCTCTGACCTTGATGCTCTGGACGGTGTCGACGTAATCGTTACCGAGGAGTGGCGCTACATCAACCCCGAGTGCGGCGATGAGGTTCTGGACCCCGATGACTACAACTCTTGGCTTGGCGACGCCGAGTCCCTGTACCCCTATCGCGTCACCAGTGAGCTGTGCAAGCGCACCAACAACCCCGACATCTTCTGCATGCACGAGCTCCCCTCTGTTCACAACGCAAATCACCGCGTTGGCAAGATGTTGCTCGACCAGTGCAAGAACGACCTGCATCGTGAAATCATCACCGAGGGCTTTGAGATTGCGGACGAGTGCTTTGAGGCCAACGCGTCGGTCATCTTTCGTGAGGCAGAGAACCGTCAGCACACCATCAAGGCCGTTATGTGCGCCCTTCTGGGTCTCTAGGAGCTGTATCAATGGAAAATGCAAAGTTAAAGAGCAGCAAGGTTTACGCATGGGTTCTCGTGATCGCGCTCGGCCTCATGTCTGCCGGTACGACCGGATCCTATAGCGTAATCGCTGGCTCCTTCGTCGCGCCCGTGTGCGAGGAGTTCGGATTTGACTATTCCATCTTCTCGTATTACTTCACTGCAACGCTCATTGGTCTTGCGGCAGCTCTTCCGTTTGTCGGAAAACTCATCCCCAAGGTTGTTGGCAAGTTTTGGCTCCCCGTCGTCGAGCTTATTCTGCTCGCCGCTGGCGTAGGCATGGCCTTCTACACCGAAGTCTGGATGTTCATCGCAGCTGGTGCCTTGATTGGCGTTTGCTTCGCCTTCACTACCGGCGTCGCCATGTCCGATGTTATTGACCAGTGGTTCAAAAAATCTGGCGGCCTGGCAATTGGCCTCGCTTGGGCAGTGAACTCGATTTACATGCTCATCATGAGCCCCGTCATCACCTCTGTCATTGAGGCCGCTGGCTGGAGGACTGGTTATCTGGTGCTCGCTGGCGTCTCCGCCGTGCTCATTCTTCCCGCTTCCATCCTGATTATCCGCTATAAGCCCCAGGACAAGGGCATGCTGCCCTATGGCTATGTCGAAGGCGAGACGGTCGCCGAGACCGAGGAAACGACCGAGGATAGTGCACGTGGCGTTAGCTACGCACGCGCTATTAAGTCGCCTGCATTCTTTTTCTGCATCGGCTTCCTCTGCCTCGTTCAGCTTACTTGCTGCATGAACCAACTGTTCCCCACCTATGCCGCCGAGGTCGGCTTTAGCCCCATGGTGGGTGGGTTCATGGTTTCTGCCGCATCGCTGTTCGACCTGTTCCTCAACCCGATCGTCGGTACCACTTGCGATAAGTTTGGCAGCACCAAGGCCATTCTGAGCTGGCTCGCCGTCTCGATTCTCTCCTTTGTCATGCTCATGATGAGCAGCGGCAACTCGACGCTCAGCATTCTTGCTGCCGGTGTTAACGACGTCATGTACGTCATTGCCGGCACCGCTCTGACCGTTTTGGTGATGGACGTCTTTGGCTCCCGTGACTTTGGTCGCATCTTCGCACTCATCTGCTCCGTGGGCTATATCGTCGGTGCCTTTGGCATGCCCGTCATGATGAAGGTATACGAGCTCGTTGGCTCCTTCCAGGGCGTCTTCATCTTCTGCATTGCATGCAACGTCATCATCGGTCTGTTTTTGCTGCTGGCAAAGAAGACTGGCAAGAATCTCTCCTGGGATGAATAATTCGATTCGTCTTAGACATACGCTGTAGGACTTAACATGCAGTAACCTTAGGGCATCGACTAATGTCGGTGCCCTTTGTCACATTCTGCGCCTAGCTCGTTTTGCCCATCAGCGTGATGCGGATACTTGGATGGGTGTACTCGTCAAACTCGTCCTCGGGTTCCGTGTCAAACGAATAATACGTTTTGACGGGCTCGTCGCTCGTCCTGATAGAGATTCTCTCGTAGAGCGAGCCGTTCAAAAACGTTTGCCTAAACTCTTCGGGGAGTTTCTGCGGTGCCAGGAGCTCGGGGCTCACCGTCTTGACGTCAACGGTTTGAACGGCAGAGGAAAGCTCGTCAAGCTCGCGTTCGATGCGGGCAAGGTTATCCTCAAGGCTCGCGCTGGGGTCGACCTCTGCCACGTAGCTCACTTCCTTGAGTGTCCCCTTGTTGTCAAAGTCCAGATACGTATAGGTCTTCTGGGCGTCGGAGTCGCCTTCGTGCAGATAGCCGCGGACATGATAGCCGTAATCTTGATATCGCTCGTAGGGGTCATCGGCGGACACGTACTCGCATGCGGGCTCTAATGCCTTGCGGGCGATGGCGATCTGCTCGGCCGCGGCCGCGGCGTTCTCCTGCATCTCGATGTTTCCCTGCGCCAGCTGCGGGATATAGGCGCCGCACACGATTGCGAGGGGCAGTGCCACAAGCGCGACGATCCACTTCTTTGCACGGGGGACAGGAACGCCACAGGCCTCTGCCATAGCCTTTGCGTTGGCGAAGCTCTCGGTAAGCACGTCTGCCGCGGTGGCAACGGCGCCTACGGCAGCGGCGACTTCTGCCGCGCCGCCCAGGTTGCGCGCGGTCTCGTTGTCGCTGTTCTTGAGCAGGCGCGCGGCGGCCTGCGTGCCAACAACGCCTGCGATTTGTGCCGAGCGGTCTTTCTCGCTCTGCTCGACGGCGAGCCGGCGCTGCATTTCCTTCCACTGCTTGCCACGCATGCCAAAGCGCGGGGCGAGAGCGCAGTAGCAGAATATAACGAGCTCGATGGCGGTGAGCACCAAGGCGGTCATCATGCCTGTCTCTTGGAAGCCTTCGTGATGGAAGACGATGTCGTCGATCATTTCGAAAGGAATAATCGATAAGGGCAGCACGAATGCCATGGCAAGCGCCGCGCCGGCAACCTTTGGGCAAATGCAGTATCGCTGGATGCGTTTACGTTCTTGTTCGGAGAGTGTTGCCATAGCTGGTCCTTGGAGTCGTGGCGGTCGTTACGGCGCGCGGCGCGCGGGATGTATCAGTCTGAGCTAGCGCTGGATAAGAACATAGAGCAAAATACTCAGCGCGATGAGCAAGATACCCGCGATGTTAAACATCAGCGTGGCAAAGTCGCCCACGATAGGGCGCTCGACATAGCTCTTGTCTGGGCTGCTGGGGTTGTAGTGCACAGTCATTTGGCTGCCGAGGGGCCAAAGCTGCTCTGCGAGAGTATCTAGGCGTGCGATGGGCCCTGTATGTACGTGCAACCAGCCCTTGGCGTCTTCGTACGCCGCGCTTTGCGTGCGGACGGGGAGCCCCGACAAGCTTTTGGTCTTTACGCCGCGGAATTGTTTTCTCACGTGGTACTGCGTGCCGTCGACGGTGTACTCCAAAACGGGATACATCCTGCCTTCGCCCATAAAGCGGTGGTCAATGACCGTTCCCATGATCATAGCGGTGCAGGCCTTGGCTTTCCTGCGGGCGGCGGCTTTCATGAGCGTGCTCATTCCGATAAGCAGGATGCCGATGCCTCCAACCGAGATGAGCGCGAGCAGGGATATCTGCGACGTGGCCACGGCGTTCTCCTTTGGCGCGATACCGTCATATGTGACTCAGTATAGGGAATCCTGCCATCGATGAGTGCATGGTCATGCGGCTAAAGTGTCTTGACGGCTCGATGGGTTCGCCATTTGCGCCTTCTCCGGTCCATACAAAAAGCTGTACGTCAGCATTCAAAGATGTCAAAAAATGTTGACTTTGGATGTTGACGTACATGTTTTGGAGTGGATGAAAGGTTAGGGTGGCGACTTTGGAATAGGGCAGGCGCTCCTATATCCACTCGATGATGCCGCTTTCATCGTGCTCGCCGCGCCGCCGATTTGTCGGCCTTTGCCGCGTTAGAGGTACCTTGCCGCGAACTTCTCGATGTCGGCGTTGCTTGCGTTGTTGAGAATGCCGCCGTCAACGATCTTTGCGCCTGGAGCGCTTGCCCTAAGGACCGACGCCGTTTTGCCCATTCCGCTTCCGCCCGAGGTGGCAAACAGGACGACCGTTTTGCCCGTCAGGTCGTAAGACTCAAGGAATGTGTTGATAATCGCCGGCGCCACGTACCACCAGATGGGGAAGCCCAAAAAGATGGTGTCGTAGTCTTCGATGTGCTCGACTCTGGAGGTTATGGCAGGGCGGCAGGAGGGGTCGGCGGCCTCGCGCGTGCTGCGGCTCTGTTTGTCGCGCCAGTTAAGGTCGGCGCTTGTGTATGGATTGGCGGGCACAATGGCGAACAGGTCGCTGTCCGTCACGCGAGCCAAGTGGTTTGCAACGTCCATCGTGGTTCCCGATGCGCTGAAATATGCCACAAGTGCCTTAGTCATTGGAGTTCCTTTCGTTGCTGCGGTTTAGGCTTTATGGTGAGGCAGTATTTGGTGCCATGGTGAGGTGCTATTAAGTGCCGCCTCATGGCCGCGATACCGAGCGGCTTGAACAGCATCCGGTTGAGGCGTTGCGTAGCCGATAGATGAGATAGTCAAGGCATTCGAGCTTCTGTTGCCCCGCGTGTATATCGTTGAGCAATTCGCGGCGATGCCGTTTTAGTAGGCAAATGCGCGCACAGTCGCTGGCAGCAGTGCCGTATAGCTCGATAAACTCTTCGCTGCAACCGGCGTCGCGTAGGCCGTCGATGATGTTGTCGTCCATGGCATCACTTTGCGATTTTGACTTTGGTGGTGCCGGCAAGTGGTTTTTCGCCGGGACGGGCCTTGGGGCCAACGAGCGCGTGCGGTTGATAGAGCTCTTCGAGGAAGTCGATCTCGGCGGGGGAGAGCGTTATGTCGAGCGCAGCCACGGCGTCGTCGACGCGCTCAGGCTTGGAGCAGCCCACGATGGGGGCCGCTACGCCACGTGCCCAGTGCCATGCCAGCGCAATCTGCGACATCGGCACGTCGTGATCGGCGGCAATCTTGGCCACTCGCTCAATGACGGGCATGTCGATGACGCGGTCATGGTCATACTTGTTGGCCATGGTCGTGTCGGTGGTGCCGCGTGTACTCGAGCTTTCCCACGTGGGACGGCAGAGGTGCCCCGACGCCATGGGGCTGTATGGCGTAAGGGCCATGTCAAACTGGCGGCACACCGGGATCATCTCCCGTTCGTCCTCTCGGTACAGCAGGTTGTAGTGGCACTGCATGCTCGTAAAGGGCGTCCATCCGTGGTCGCGCGCGACGATCTGCAGGTTGTGCAGCTGGTAAGCATACATGGCGCTGGCGCCGAGTGCGCGAACTTTGCCCTCGCGTACCAGGTCATTGAGTGCTCCCATGGTCTCTTCCATGGGAACGTCGTAATCGAAGCGGTGAATGATGTAGAGGTCAAGGTAATCGGTGCCCAAGCGCTTGAGCGAGCCTTCGATCTCGCGTTTGATGGCGTCGGCGGAAAGGCCGCCCTCGTTGAAGTGAACCTTGCTAGCCAGCACGACGCTCTCACGAGCAATGCCCAGATTGCGCAGGGCGGCGCCAATGTACTCTTCGCTCGTGCCAAAGCTGTAGCAGTTCGCGGTATCGATAAAGTTGATTCCGGTGTCGAGTGCGCGTTTGATGACGGCGCGTGTGTCGTCGGGTCCGATGGTCCACTGATGAAAGTCGGGGCTGGGCTCGCCAAAGCTCATGCCTCCCAGGCAGAGTTTAGAGACTTTAATGCCGGAATGGCCAAGGGTTGTGTACTGCATGATGCTCCTATTTCTGGTTCTCAACGTCGGGGTGCCAGGCGGCATATTGCGCAAGCTTCTCGGGCGTGCGCTCATAGAAGGGTTCCCGCGATCGAGGGTAGCCATGGCGGTCATGTCGCTGTCCGTGAGCTCGAAGTCGAAGACATCGATGTTGTCGGCGATGTGCGTCGGATTCTTGGAGCCTGGAATGACGATATTTCCCTCTTGGATATGCCAACGCATAATGATTTGAGCAGGCGTTTTGCCATACTTGACAGCGAGGTCGCGCACGACGGGCTCGTTCATGATGCTGCTGTTACCGCGCCCGCCGAGCGGGTACCACGCCTGCAACGCAATGTCGTGCTGGGCGAGCAGTTTCTTCAGTTCGGTTTGCGGGAAATACGGATGGCACTCGACCTGAATAAGGTATGGAACGATCTCGCAATTTGCGAGAAGCTTCTCGATTTCGTTCTCGTCGAAATTGGAGATTCCGATGGAGCGGAGCTTGCCTTCCTTGTACGCGATCTCAAGCTTCTCATAGCCCGCCAAGTAGTCGCCTGCGGGTTGGTGCAGAATCATGAGGTCGATGTAAGGTGTGTTCAGACGCTCGAGCGTTTCGCTGACGGCGGTGTCGCTGTTGTAAAAATAGGGCCAGAGCTTGGTTTCGAGAAACACGTTTTCGCGCGGCGAGTCTGATTCGCGCACGCCACGACCCACTGCTCGCTCATTCACGTATGCATTGGCAGTGTCGATGAGCTCATACCCCATGCCGAGTGCGGAGGTAACCGACGATTGGGCATCGTCGGGTTTAAGCAGATACGTGCCAAGTCCTAGCTGGGGGATTTTGATGCCGTTATTGAGTGTGATGTATTCCATGCGCTTCCTTTCTCGATGGTTCTCTTCTGTAACGATAGTTTCGAGATTTGATAATGTATATTGCCTATAGCAACTAGCTAGATATACGGATTATGTATGTGAAACGAATTGGACCGAATGAGGTTCTCCGTTGTGCACGAAGGAGCAAGCATGGAGCTGCGAACGCTGCGTTATTTTCTTGCTGTGGCCCGCGAGGAAAACATGACCGAAGCTGCTAACGTGCTACATGTGACGCAGCCCACGCTCTCGCGCCAGATAGCCGATTTGGAACGCGAGCTGGGCGTGGAGCTGTTCGAGCGCACCAATCGATCGTGTGTGCTCACGAGCGATGGCATGCGCTTGCGCCAGCGTGCCGAGGAGATTGTCTTGCTGGTGGAACAGACCGAGCTAGAGTTGGCGGATCGGGAGCTCGGCATTGCGGGCGTTATCCGCATTGGCGCCGGCGAAACCAAATCGATGCGGCTGGTGCTTGATGCCTTTGCAGAGCTGCATCGGAATTATCCCGGAGTGACGATTGAGCTCTACACCGGTAATGCCGATGCGGTGGAGGAGCGTTTGGAGCGTGGCCTGCTCGACTTTGCGTTGTTGCTGGAGCCCGTTAACGTCGAGAAATACGAATGGATTCGTATGCCCGAGGCGGATCGAGTCGGTGCTGTTGTTGCCGCGAGCGGTCCATGGGGCGGCCGGGACGTGCTGGCGCCTGCGGACGTGGCGAATATGCCGCTGCTGGTGAGTTCGCGCACCTCGAATCGAGCGCTGGACCTAGAAGCGTGGTCGAGTGGCGTCCTTAGCGTCGATGAACTCAACATCGTGGGGCATTTCGACCTGATCGGCAACGCGTCGCATCTGGTGCGTTCGGGCGCTGCGTGTGCGGTTAGCATTGGAAGCTTGCTGCAGATAGATGAAGACAGCGATCTGCGTTTTGTCCCATTTGAGCCGCCGCTTACCATTGCGTCGTATCTGGTATGGAAAAAATATCGCCTGCGTTCCCGCGCCTGCGAAGAGTTTCTGAACCGTTTGAATAGGATGTGACAAGGGGGCAGTCCCTTTGCCGCATTGATCTGAGAGTAGATGTTGATGATTCTATCGCTGGCCCCTATGGAGGGGATTACCGGGCATGTGTTCCGTCGCGTGCACGCGGAGTGCTTCGGTGCGCTCGATTGCTATTACACGCCGTTCTTGCCGCCGCCACGGGTGGGAAACCGCTTTGGTGGCAAGGCGTTTAAGGAGGTCGACCCTGTCAATAACCAGGGGCTCAACGTAGTGCCTCAGCTGATGTCCAAGAACGCGGACGAGTTTGTGTGGGCGGCACAGGTGCTCGCCGACATGGGTTATCGCGAGGTCAATCTCAACTTGGGTTGTCCTTCGGGAACGGTTGTCGCCAAGGGCAAGGGTTCGGGTTTCTTGCGCAATCTCGACGAGCTCGAGGTGTTCTTGAGCGACGTGTGCGAACGCTCGCCGTTGCCGGTGTCGGTCAAGACCAGGCTGGGGTTGGAAAGCGACGACGAATACGAGCGTGTGCTTGACCTCTATTGCCGCATGCCGCTGGCAGAGCTGATCGTGCATCCGCGCGTGCAAAAGGACCGCTATGCGGGTTCGCCGCGCAAAGAGTTTTACGGCGAGACGCTGGAGCGGGCGCCGTTCCCGGTGGCCTACAACGGCGACATCTTTGATCTTGAGGAGATGGATGCGCTGGTGGAGGCCTATCCCGGAACGCGTCACGTAATGTTGGGGCGCGGCTTGCTTGCGAACCCCGCGCTGGCTCGCATGGTTAAGGGCGGCCCTACTGCCACGGCTGCTGAGCTGCAGCGCTTCCACGACACGCTGTTTGCGGCATATGCGGAAGAGATTGGCGGCAATGCGGTCTTTCGCATGAAGGAGTGGTGGTTCTACGCCAAATGCGCCTTCGCCAATCCCGCTAACGTTCACAAGATCGTGCGCAAGACCAAAAAGGTCGACGAATACCGCGCCGCCGTCGAGCGCGTCTTTCGCGAGCAGCCACTTGCGCCCATAGCCCGCTTTCACGGCTAGTTAGTCGTTGGGGACGTTCTTTAACGACTAGTCATTTAAGAACGTCCCCAATGGCCGTGTTGCACTAGAGCAGGTTCTCCTGTACCCACGCGATGATGTCGCTCGACTCGTAGAGTGGCTTGCCGTCGATGAACAGGCAGGGAACCTGGCGTTTTCCGCCGACGGCGATGAGCGTCTGCTCGGCAACGGGGTCGGTCGAGATATCGCGCTCGGGAATGGTCACGCCGTTATCGGCCAAAAAGCGCTTGACCTTTATGCAATACGGGCAGCCGGTCATAACGTAGAGCACGAGCTCATGATTAGTAGCCATAGGTCTCCAATCGGTTGCGGTTTCGATTGAAATACCCAAAGCCGCCGCAATCTATGCGCGGGCCAGCGACGACTCGATGGCCTGTACCAGAAACGCCGTGGCTCCGGCGCCGCAGGGCTTGTCGTAGTAGTCAATAAAGCGCTGGTCGGCAAGATAGTCGTGGGCGAGGCCCAGGTACGCTTCGTTCTGGGGTTCGCGTCCCCAGTTGAGACCAATCCAACGACGATGCATCGCGACGAGCTTGCGAGCCTCGCTTCCATCCGCATCGCCGTCGCCCATGGCAATCGAGAGCTGACCCAAAATAGCGCGTTCAAGTTCCTTCATGTCGTTCCATGTCTCGGGGTCCATGTCCAGCAGCGCTTCGTTTGCTGCATCGATAGCCTCATCGCCATAGCGCGCCCGGGCTTCGACTCCGTAGCGCTCCTCGTTTTCCTGCACGGTGCGCCAGCGCTCCAGTTGCGGCAGGACGGCGCCCATGAGCGAGACGGCTTCGTCGAGCGACATGCCGGTGTTTTGCGCCAGACGCGGGGCGCAGTCCTCGATCATCGCCTCCATCGTGGTCTCGTAGGTGTACTTGCCGTGGTCGTAGCACCACTTGCAGTAATGGTCGGTCGTGGTGCCCGTGGCATCGGTGCCGCATTCGTTGGGCGTGAGTATCATGCCGCAGCTCTGGCAATAGTGCTCGGGCATTTCGAGCAGGTGGGACAGCGGCTCTCCGGTTATGGCGGCAATAAGCTTCATCATGTCGATGCCCGGGGTGACTTCGCCGCGCTCCCAACGGCTCACGGCTTGGCGCGTGACGTAGAGCTTGGCGGCGAGCTGCTCTTGGGTGAGATTGTTGGCGCGACGGACGGCGATGAGTTTTTCTGCAAAGGCCATGATGGCTCCTTTCTGCTGGTTGATGGCTTAAGCATACGCGGCAGCCGGCACCCTTCCAAGCAACCGTTGGTTGCATGCAGATGGCAGTGAGAGGGAATCGCGACCCTTCACCCGCACGCCTGTGCCGTACAATGACCGGCATGGAACCTATCGCACGCATACATACCGACCTGCCGCAAAAGTTCGGCATTCCGCGCAACAGCTTTTTGGCGCCCCATCTAGAGGGGCGTATCGTCTTTGAGCCGGAATTTGCCTCCAACGCGGCAGTTGAGGGCCTGGACTCCTTCTCTCACCTATGGCTGCTCTGGCGCTTTGAAAACGGAACGCCCGGCGGCACGGCGGAGGATATCGCCGCCGATGCCAAGACGCAGGACAGGTCCGGCACCAACGCCAAGTGGTCGAAGACCGTGCGTCCGCCCCGCCTGGGTGGAGCCGAGCGCGTGGGCGTATTTGCCACGCGCAGTCCGTTTCGCCCCAATCCCATCGGTCTTACCTGCGTCAAACTCGATCGTGTCGAGCTTACTGACGACGGCCCTATCATCCATGTGTTGGGGGCCGACCTGCGCGACGGCACGCCCATCTACGATATCAAGCCCTACATTCCGTTTGCAGACTGTCACCCGGACGCGACCGGCGGCTGGATTGAGGACGCGCCGTGGCAAGAGCTCGACGTCGAGTTTCCGCAAGCGCTGCAGGAGATGATCCCGCCCGCAAAGCTCCCCGGCTTGGTCGAGGTCCTTCGCCAGGATCCGCGCCGCGCGGGCAGCAAGCACGAGCCCAACCGCGTGTACCATCTGGCTTACGCCGGGCTCGACATATCGTTTACGGTCGATGGAACCAGGCTGACGGTAACCGCCGTCAACGACACACGGGGCTAGCCGGCGACCCGCCCGCATCCGCCAAATTCAACGCCAAAACCCGTGCAAAACCGCCCACGCTGGTGGACAATAACGCCTACCAAAACAATCCGCTTTGCACGGGAGCTCAGCATGAAATACGACTTTAGCTCGCTTATCGACCGCCACGGCATGGACTCCATCGCTGTTGACTCTTGGGGTGAGATGCCCGGTATGGCTCCGAACGCACCCGACGAGGGCTTCGACCGCATTCCCATGTGGGTGGCCGACATGAACTTCGCCACGGTGCCCACGGTTCAGGAGTACATCATCAAGCGCGCTCAGCACCCCATGTTTGGCTACTTCAATCCGCGTCCCGAGTACTTCGACCGCATCATCGAATGGCAGAGCCGTCGCAACGGCGTTGAGGGCTTGGCGCCGGAGCATATCGGCTACGAAAACGGCGTACTGGGCGGTGTCGTGTCGACGCTGCGCGCGTATGTCCAGCCGGGCGATGCGGTACTGATCCATAGCCCCACCTACATTGGTTTCACCAAGTCCATCGAAGCCGCGGGTTATCGTATTGTCCACAGCGCGCTTAAGCTCGACGACCAGGGCGTGTGGCGCATGGACTTTGAGGACATGGAGCGCAAGCTCGTCCAAAACCACATCCATGCCGCAGTGTTCTGCTCGCCGCACAACCCTTGCGGTCGCGTATGGGAGCGCGACGAGATCGAGCGCGCCATGGACATCTATCGCCAGCACGATTGCGTGGTGATATCGGACGAGATTTGGTCCGATATCATCCTGCCGGGTCACAAGCATATCCCGACGCAGTCGGTGAGCGAAGATGCCCGCATGCGCACGGTTGCCCTCTATGCGCCCAGTAAGACGTTCAACCTGGCGGGCCTGGTCGGCAGCTACCACATCATCTATAACGAGACGCTGCGCGACCGCGTGAGCGCCGTGTCCAACAAGACCCACTACAACGAGATGAACGTCCTCTCCATGCATGCGCTTATCGGTGCCTACCAGCAGCAGGGCTACGAGTGGGTTGACGAGCTCAACCAGGTGCTTGCCGGCAATATCGAGTACTTCTGCACGTATGCAGAAAAACATTGGAAGGGCGTCGCGTTTTCGCGCCCGCAGGGCACGTATATGGTGTTCCTGGACTGCACCGAGTGGTGCCGCGATCATGGCCACGATATTCAGTGGTTGCTCGACGAGGGCGCGCGTGTGGGCGTGGGCTATCAGGACGGCCGTCCATTCCATGGACCTTGCCACATTCGCGTGAATCTGGCACTGCCGCTTTCGCGCGTAAGGGAGGCGTGCGAGCGCCTGGACCGCTACGTTTTTGGGGTATAGGGCGCGCTCGATTCGAGTGCTGTCCCATGCGCCCACGCCGTCAAAATGCGTGGGCGCATGGGGCGCAGAGGGTAGCGAGCGCGTTTTCGGCATTCGCTACTTTTCGTGAATCTGCTTGCCGCAAAGATGTTCAATCGAAATCTCGTAGAGTTGGACGCCCTTGATGTCTTTGGCGATTTCCTCCTCGACTTCTTCGGCGGAAGGGTAGTACTTAAGCGCGAGCTGGCGGACTTTGTCCTCGATAAACGCGGGCGCTTCATCTACCAGGCGACAACGACCAAAGACAACGGTACTCATAACGTAGGGAGCCCAGTCGCCGTCCTTGTACCACTCGTTGCCGTAAACGGTAAAGCAGACTTTATCATCATGCCTGAGTGAATCGACCTTGTGGCCAGCCTTGGCGCCATGGAAATAAATCTTGTCGTGCTCGGCGTCAAAGAAGTAGTTGACGGGAATGGCATAGGGGTAGCCATCATCGCCGTTGACGGCAAGGACGCCGCGCTTGCAGGTAGCGAGCAGTTCGCGCGCTTCCTCGTCAGTGATGGCGCGTTTTTTTCGACGTAAGGGCCTAAACATCGTTGGTTTCCTTTCTGGTCGTGCGTGGTGGTTGAGCACAAACTATAGCGAAACGGATCCGTTTTTCTTGATGCGGGCGAGTATGTTTTTGAGCTTGTTAAAGTCGAGCGGTTTGGACAGATGGGCGTTCATGCCGGCATCGTGTGCCGCCTTGGCGTCCTCGGCAAAGGCGTTGGCGGTGAGCGCGATGATGGGGATATCGGCTGCATCGACCTTCTCGCTCAGACGAATCGCGCGGGTTGCCTCATAGCCGTCCATGCCCGGCATCATGATGTCCATCAGAATCGCATCGAAGCTGCCGGCGGGATGTGACAGGTACAGATCGACGACTTCGTTGCCATTGGCGGCGCGGGTGACCACGACGCCCTCGGATTCTAGCAGCGTCTGGGCAATCTCGGCATTCAATTCGTTGTCTTCGGCGAGCAACACGTTCATGTCGGCGAGCGAGCAGTCGAGCACCCCCTCGACCGTATCTGCCCGCGCCTGAGGGTTCTTGTCGATATCGAGCGGAATCTGGACGTTGAACGTACTCCCCACGCCAACCTCACTCGAAATCTCAATCGTACCGCCCATCAGTTCAATAAGCGACTTGACGATTGGCATGCCCATGCCGGTTCCTTGGAACTTGCTGCGCGCATCGTCACCTTCTTGGGCAAACGGTTCATAGATATGCTTTAAAAACTCGGGAGCCATGCCAATGCCGGTATCCGAAACGCTAAAGCAAAAGAGCGCGCGCCCATCATCGAGTGGCTTGGTCTTTGAACTAAAGGTGACGGAGCCGCCGCGCTTGTTGTACTTAATGCTGTTGTCTAACAGGTTGATTATGATCTGTCGGATATGGGTGGGACTGCCGATCATGTATGGCCCCGTGGCGTACGGCAGACTATTGTCCTGCATTGTGATGCCGTTATCGGATGCGCGGAGCTTGCACAGCACCAGCGTATCGTCACAGAGCTCTTTGAGGTTAAAAGGCGCATGTTCCAGAGTTAGCTTGCGGTCTTCGATTTTGCCCATCTCGAGGATGTCGTTGATCAGCGAGAGTAGGTGATTGGCGGCAACACGCGCCTTGGCGCGGCTTTCGCGGGCGGCCTGCATGTCGCCGTCTTTCAATTCCTCAATTTCGATAAGACCCAGGATGCCGTTGAGTGGCGTACGGATGTCGTGGCTCATGCGCGTGAGGAATGCCGTCTTAGCGGCGTTGGCAGCATCGGCTTTTTTGCGCTCGGTTCGAGCGCGCACGAGCGCCCAGATGAGCAGGACGATGCCGACCGACAACATACCGATGAGGGTAGCGGCAATGGCGGTGCGGTTGCGAAAAAGGAATTGAAGCGTGTCTGATTCCTGGGTCGTGTACGACGTGGATGAGTAATTGCTTGCGGAGAGCGATTCTCCGGCATTGATGATGCCCTTGTTGATGATTCCCAGCAGCTCGGGCTTTCCGCGCGAAATCCAGCACGAGAGCTCACAGGTGTCAGGGAGCTCGACCGTCTCGTAGTCCTTGAGATCATGACGGTCGCCGATGGTTTTTATGCGTGAGCTGGGAGCGACGATGCAGTGCGCCGTTCCCTTTCTGAGGGCGTCGAACGCTTCATCGTCGGATTGGTATTCGGTCACGGTCGCTGTGGGGAACAGACTTTCAAGTGCATTTTTGTTGACAAACGATGATTTGGTACAGGCGATGTTCTGAAGGTCTTTGTTCAGGTCGCTGCCGGTGTGGATGGCGGTGAGGGATATGGTCCCCAACGATACCGACTGCACAACGCCTGATTGCTCGGCAAACCAGTAATCTCGGTATACCGGCAGCACAACGTCTATGCTTCCCTTTGACAGGGCCTTTGACATCATCTTGTAGCTATCAAAGGCGACGGTTTTGACCGTAATGCCAAATTTATCGTGCAACGTCGTCGCAAGCGATGCGAGCGAGCCTTCCATTTCGCCGTTTTCGTCTTCGTTGCAGTAGGGGAGTCTGCCCGTAATGTAGCCGAGCGTGATGGTGTTGTCATTTGTTTTGAGCCAGGAACGTTCGGGGCCGTTGAGCGATGATGAACCGCTGTTTTGGGCCGAGTAGTTAGATTTGACTTCGTCGATATAGCGTGGGTTGACGCGGGCGATTGCCGACATGGCGGCATTGATGTCGTCCATCAGGTCGGGGCGGCTTTTGGGGACGGCAAAATAGTAGTCGCTCGAACCAATGTAGAACATGGGGGAGGCGCTGGGCGACGAGGTCGTGTCGTTCATGATGATGGCATCGACCTCGTTGTTTGCGAGCGCGTCAAAGAGGGCACCGCCAGTGTCGATTTCTTTATAGGTGCAGGTAATGCCTTCGTTGGCGAGCCACTGCTGGCCAACGAAGGTTTGCATAACGTCGGGGTTGCAGCCGATGGTAAGGCCTTGGAGCGCTCGGGGGTCACCCTTGGCCAGATCGTCGCGATCGGGCTTGGCGTAGATGAAGTAGCGCTCGGTGCCCTCGGGGTTCGAGGAAAAGAGCAGCTTTTGGGCGCGTTCCTCGGAGTAGGAGATGTTGGGCATGAGGTCGATCTCGCCCGCCTCGAGCATGTCCATAAGCTCGGTGAAGGTGCCGGAGACGTATTCGTACCGCCAGCCGGGCGTGTAGTACGACAGAGTCTGGAGGTACTCGTAACCCCATCCCGAGAGACGCTCGCCGGGGGTGCCGTCCTGGAAGCCCTCGTTGTTGACAAGCCAACCAACGCGGACCGTTTTGACCTGCTGATCGGTATTGGCGGCATAGGCGGGGGCGGGCATGATGGTACTCAGTACGGCGAGCACGGCAAGCGCGACGGCCAAGGTGCGATATATAACTGAACGAAGGACAGCGGAAGCTCTCACATGCAATCCTAACGAATCGAGACATTACCGCATAAGGATACCAGCTCAGCCTGCCCAGTCGGCAGCTGCACCGCTAAACGGTCCCGCCCGGCAGTTGGGGACAGTCCCTTTCTGCCGCACCCCCGGAACGTCCCTAACTGTCGGTTGTGGGACAATATCGAGCGAATGTGATTGGGCGTCTGGGAAAAGGGGTCGCGATGAAAAAGCTCAGGACGCTTGCCGATGTGCTGCGACAGGCTGGCTTTGCACGCATCACGGGCCTGTTTCTTATTTTCTATCTGCTTTGCTCGACGGCTGTCTGGCTGTCCGAGCCCACGACCCTCACGTTTGGCGATGGTCTCTGGTTTAGCTTTGAGACGGTCTCGACGATCGGCTTTGGTGATATCCCCGCTGAAACGCCGGTTGCCCGCGGCATTACCGTTATCCTAAGCGTCATCAGTATCTTCTATATCGCCATGCTTACGGGCGTGGCGGTGAACTACTGCAATACGCTCATTAAACTGCGCCAAAAGGACACCATGGCGCGCTTTATGGACGATCTTGAGCATTTGGAAGAACTCGACCGCGATGAGCTCGCCGATTTGTCGCGCCGCGTGCGCGAATACCGTCGCCGGCAACGATAGAACGGGTGCCGCGCGTCACGACGAGGGGGATTGCATATGAACATCACGGTGTACCTGGGCGCGAGCGTCGGCAACGACCCGGCGTTTCTGCCCGCGGTGCAGGAGCTGGGCAATTGGATTGGCGCCAACGGACACGCGCTCGTATACGGCGGGTCCAAATCGGGACTGATGGGCGCGCTCGCCGATAGCGTACTCGAGGCAGGCGGACATGTGACGGGTGTGGAGCCGAGCTTTTTTATCGAGGCAGAGTTTCAACACGACGGAATCGACGACCTTATCGTGACGAGCGACATGGCCGAGCGCAAAGCCAAGATGATCGAGCTCGGCGATGCGTTCATCGCATTTCCGGGCGGCACGGGCACGCTCGAGGAGATCTCCGAGATCATGTCCGCCGTATCGCTGGGGCACCTGAGTGCTCCGTGCATCCTGTATAACCTGGACGGTTACTACAACGACCTCAAGGCGTTGCTCGGGCACATGATTGATAAGGGGCTTTCGAGCCCGAGGCGTCAGCACGGCATCTACTTTGCCGACGATTTGCGCGAGATTGCCTCGATTATCAACGGATAAGTCTTGAGCCTGCCCCACTATGGCTCCCAATGGTGCCGTTTGCGGCGCAGGTGGTTGGTTCGTTCGGGTAACGCTCGCTCTACAATAAAACGTATCTATGTCGACTTTGACCGCGGGAGGACCCGATGGATAACCTTGCCAAACCCACGAACCGAGCGCTGTTTTTGGTCAGCGTTGCCGTGACCGGTGCACTCGCGGGTGCCGCAGTCTGGCTGTTCTTTTTTGCAATGGAGCACGGTATCGACTATCTATGGACCGAGATTCCGCACGCGCTGGGCGTCGCTTCGCCCGAGCTTGCCAGCGGCCCGTTTGGCTTTCTGCCGTACCCGTTTTTTGTCTGCCTGCTGGGCGGCCTGTTAATCGGTCTGTACGAAAAGATGACAGGCACCAAGACCGATGACCTCAACCAGGTGATGGCTAAGGTTAAGCAAGACGGGCGCTACCCGTACGACAACCTGGGCAAGCTTTCGCTCGCGGCATTGCTGCCGCTGCTGTTTGGCGGAAGCATTGGACCGGAGGCCGGCCTGACCGGCGTTATCGCCGGTCTGTACAGCTGGGTCGGCGACCGCATGCGTCGCTTTGGCGCCGAGTTTAGGGAGCTCACGTTGCTGGGCACCCAGGCTGCCCTGACGGCGCTCTTTACCGCGCCCGTCTTTGGCTTTGTGGCGCCGCTTGCCGGTAGCACCGACGGCCAGGGTGAAGACGCCGACGATGAGTCCGCGTCCGGCGAGATCACCATCAAGCTGCCCAAGGCGCAAAAGACGGTGGTCTACGGTATTGCGATTGCCGGCGGTCTGGGCACCTACCTGCTGCTTGGACAGCTTGTGGGCGGCGGCATGGGCATGCCCAGGTTCGAGTCCGCCGAGGTGGGCAACCTAGAGCTTACCTGGCTCGTCCCTCTGTCGTTGATCGGCACCGTCTGCGGCTGGCTGTACTTTGTCTCTGAGCATGCAAGCGAGGCACTGTCCCACGCAATAGGGGAGCGTCCTGTCGTCAAGGCCATGCTGGCCGGTTTGGCACTCGCCATCTGTGGCACGGTCCTGCCCTATACCATGTTTGCCGGCGAGACCCAGGCCGACGTGCTCATGGAAACCTACCTGACCATTCCCGCTGGCGTGCTTATCGCGACCGGTCTTGTTAAGGCCATGCTGACGCCCGCCCTCATCAACCTTGGTTGGCGTGGCGGCCACTTCTTCCCGGTTATCTTCTCGGGTGTGAGCCTGGGCTACGGCCTTGCCATCCTCACCGGCGCCGATCCGGTCTTTTGCGTCGCCGTCTGCACGGCATCGACGATGGGCGCCGTCATGCGCCAACCCATTATGGTCGTGGGCCTGTTGCTCATGTGCTTCCCGCTCAAAGGCATCGTCTGCATGATCATCGCGGCCGTTATCGCTGCCGGTATTCCATTGCCCAAGCCGCTGCGCAAGTAGTACGGTGGCTCACGCTGGGGATATGCCATTTGTCACGGATTTACGGGGAGGGGCGGCGATCGCGTCCTTCGTGGATTGAGATACGCGTGGCTACAGATCGCGTACTCGATAAACCTTGGTGCTGACGGTGCAGCTGATTGCACATAGCGCGAGGGCAAGTACGGCGATGCCTGCGCACAGACCGCCAAGGACGGCAGGATTGGGATTCGCTCCGGCAATCGACATGAGCCAGTTGCTAATGGGGTTGGAAGAGCTCAGCATCGCCATGGTACCGCAGCCCATCAGGGCAAACAGGCCGACGGAAAGGCGCAGCGCCTCCATGTGTCCAAATCGAAAGAACAGCGGCTGTGCCAAAAACACCATCATGAGGGAGATGAGCATCGATGCGGCGGAGGCTATTGTGATCTCAAAGACGGTCTGTCCCGTCGAGGGAATGCCCGTGTGATCGAAGAACGGAAGGGCGATGATGCTCAAAAGCACGGCGGCGCATGCCATGACGGCCGAGAAAGCAATAATGCACAGGTAGCGTGCGCAGATGATGTCTTTGCGCGAGAACGGCAGCGTTGCCCGATAGCGCTCCCAGCCGTTTTGGTTATCGTAGCCAGCCAGTGAGTTCATGATTATGATGGGTGACATGGCGCTGACCGCGCAGGCGCCGGCGCTCATACCGGAATCGCCGTCCGATGCGTTGGCAAGGGTTAGCACGACGAAGATGAACAGGCCGACGCCCGCAATGCTCGGGATGAGCGTGCGAGCGATGGCGAGCTCGGACATAAAGGCGCGTTTCATTTTGAAGCCCCTTTCAGCGTGAGGCGAAGATAGTCGTCAATGGTTACCCGATCGCAGGGAATCTCGGGAAAGGCCTCGAGCGTTTCGCGACGGTTGGGCACGAGCACGTCCACGCTGTAGGCGTGGCGGGCGGCATGGGCACCTTCGACGCAAGCCATAAGCTCGGCGGCCTGCGCTTGGGTGCAGTGGGCGATGCCGGCTCGGTCGGTAATGTCCTCGCGCGGCAGGTCAAACACAATCGAGCCGTTATCGATGCAGATGACGCGGTCGGCGGCGCGATCGAGGTCGGACGTAATGTGGCTCGAGAGCAGCACGCTGTGCTGGCCGTCGGCGACAGAAGCAAGCAGCTCATCGAGCAGTTCCTCGCGCGCCATGGGATCGAGGCCCGCGGTGGCTTCGTCCAAAAGGAGTAGCTTGGCATTATGGCTGAGTGCACAGGCAAGCTGCAGTTTCATGCCCATGCCGCGGGAGAGGTTCTTGACCTTTGTCTTGGGATCGAGGCCAAATCGGTCGATGAATCCGGCGAACGTTTTGCGGTCCCACGTGGGGTACGCCTGACCTACGAGTGCCTCGATCTGGCCCACCTTGAGCGTTGAAGGGAAGGGGCACGTGTCCAGGACGAGACCGACGCGGGAGCGCAGGCAGCGCTGTGTCTCATCGGGCGCGTCGGCGCCACAGCGCTGCCCAAACAGGCGCACCTCGCCGGCATCGAGCTTGATAAGCCCGAGCGCGGCGCGAATGGTCGTTGTCTTGCCGGCACCGTTAGCGCCCACAAAGCCAACAATCTGGCCGGGCTCCACGGCGAGCATGACATCACGCAGCGAAAAACGGTCGCTCACGCGGCGTGAGACACCTTTGAGTTCTAACAAGTTTTGCATGGTATAGCCTTTCTTGCAGATGGCTACTGCATGGTTTCGGGGGCTACCAGGTCGAGCATCTCGTGCAGTTTGTCGCGCGTGACGCCCAGGGTTTCGGCTTGGCTCGCCGCTTTCGCAAGCAACTCTTCGATATGGCAGAGCTGACTTTCGCGCAAGAGTTCTTGGTTGCCCTCGGCGACAAAACAGCCTTTGCCCTGCACGGTGCAGATAAACCCAAGCTGCTCCAGGTCGGCGTAGGCGCGCTTGGTGGTGATGACGCTCACGCCAAGATCGGTCGCGAGTGCACGGATGCTGGGGAGTTTGGCTCCCGCAGCGAGCGTGCCCGATAAGATCTGAGCTTTGACTTGCGAGGTTATCTGCTCGTAGATGGGCTTGTCGCTCGAATTGGATAGGATGATGTCCACAGCGGCTCCTTAGCTGTTGGGCTACACGTGTATATAACCGGTAAGCACAGTATATATACACTATGCACAGTTATGCAAGAGGTAAATACGGATTGGGCCGGCTACCCAGGCCCCAACTGATGAATTTGTCCTGATAGGCGCTCTAAATCGGGATTTCGCGGCTACAATAGGGCGGTTACATCGACGTAATGCACTCAATGCAAGAAAGGATCCGCATGGCAAGCCTGTCGGATGAAATCTCGTCGCGCCGCACATTCGCGATCATCAGCCACCCGGACGCCGGTAAGACCACGCTTACCGAGAAGCTGCTGCTCTATACCGGCAGCATTCAGACCGCCGGTTCGGTCAAGGGCAAGAGCTCGGCCAAGCATGCCGTCTCGGACTGGATGGACATCGAGAAGGAGCGCGGTATTTCCGTTACCTCCTCGGTGCTGCAGTTCACCTATAACGGCGCCTGCGTCAACATCCTCGATACCCCCGGCCACCAGGACTTTTCGGAGGATACCTACCGTACCCTTATGGCCGCCGACGCCGCGGTCATGGTCATCGACGGCGCCAAGGGCGTCGAGGCGCAGACCAAAAAGCTCTTTAAGGTCTGTACGCTGCGCCATATTCCCATCTTTACCTTTGTGAACAAGCTCGACCACGAGGCTCGCGACCCCTTTGAGCTCATGGAAGAGATCGAGAACGTCCTGGGTATCAATACGTATCCCATGAACTGGCCGATTGGCAGCGGCCGCAAC
>JAXJPE010000089.1:0-21924 GCA_036426035.1 Collinsella sp. | reverse complement strand
AGTGCCTCGAAGCTTGGCGGCAGATAAGTGGTCTCCAGGCACAGCGGCGCATCGTCCAGATAACGCAGGCGGACAAGTTTGACGAGCTTGCTGCCCACGGCGGCGTCAAAGAACTTAGCTATGCTGCCGGCCGCCTTGGCAAAGCCCGAATCCACGGTGCGCGTGGTGGGCTTCATGCCCTGGCCTTCGACCTGCTTGGTATAGCTCGAAAACACCAGGTTGTTCTCGTGGAGCGCGGGCGTGTCGGCCACAAAGGCGCCACGCCCGCGCTCGGTGCGCACCAGGCCCTCATCAACGAGCACCTTAAGGGCGTGGCGCACGGTGCTGCGCGACAGCCCCGATTCGTCCATGAGCTCCATCTCGGACGGCAGCTTGTCTCCGCGTGCGTAGATGCCGGCGGCGATGCGGTCGCGAAGCGTACCCGCCAAGCGCTCGTATTGGGCCAGTTTCTTTTTAGACGAAGCGTTCATGCGATCAACCTGTATCTAACTTGTATGCGTATCTAATCAAGCATGTATTCAATACAACAACAAAACCGCTGGTAGCTAGCTATCGAAAACCGCATCAGCAAAATTTCTAAGATAAATATAGCATACAACTAGTCGACATAACCAAAACATGTATGTAACTTGTATGCCATCGAGAGCATCAAACGAGAAGAAAGGCTGATGCACGATGACTACTCAGGAACAGGTTAAGGATGTCGTCTCCCAGGTTTTGGCTGACAAGGCAGACAAGGGCGGCATCAAGCGCGTCGTGTGGATTGGCGCTGGCGGATCCAACGGCGGCAACTATCCTGCCCAGTACTTTATGGAGCACGAGGCCACGCAGGTCGCGAGCTCCAGCTACACCAGCAACGAGTTCGTGCACGCCACCCCGGCCTACGTCAACGAGAACACCCTGGCCGTCGTCGTGTCCATGCGCGGCACCAAGGAGACCATCGTTGCCGCCCAGGTCGCCAAGGACCACGGCGCCAGCACCATCGCCATCTATGTTGACGAGTCCGGCCTCACCGAGGTCTGCGACTACAAGATCCAGTACGACAGCCTGGCCGTCGACGAGTCCTGCATGGGCCGCACCAACTCCGCCGTCGTGACCATGATCGCCATGGAGCTCACGCAGCAGACCGAGGGCTATGCCGAGTACGAGACCGCTATGGCCGCGTTCGACTTGGTCGACCCTATCTATCGCAAGGCCGTCGAGTACACTCGTCCGCTCGCTGCCAAGTGGGCCGAGCAGAACGCCGACAAGCCCTGCATCAACGTCATGGCTCAGGGCCCGCTCTTTGGTGCCGCCTACGTCTTTAGCATCTGCAACGTGCAGGAGATGCTGCAGATCGACTCCTGCACCATCAACACCTGCGACTTCTTCCACGGTCCCTTCGAGATCCTGGACAAGCGCACTTCGCTGTTCCAGCTCATCAGCGTCGGCCGCAGCCGCTGCAACGACGAGCGCGGCATCCGCTTCGTCAACCAGTACGGTGGCGAGCGCGTCTATCAGCTCGACGCCAAGGAGCTCGGCCTCAACGACATCAAGGATAGCGTGAGCGAGTACTTCAACCACCTGATCTTTGCGCCGATCCTTAACAACGTGTACATGCGCGCGCTCTCTGCCGTCACCCACAAGGACTACATGACGCGTCGCTACATGTGGAAGCTGGATTACTAGGGGATATTGGTTCCGCCGTTCTACCGAACGGCGGACCGGCCGACGCTGCGCACCCGGCATTTGGCCAATCTGCCGTTCAATTTCAAAGGCGCGACCAGAAGGTCAGCGCCTTTTCATTTCACGGCACCTTGGCTCAAATGACGGGCGCTCGCTGACATTGCCAAAACGTCGGCGTTGCCGTGGTTGGCACTTGGGGACGTTTCTTTTGTGCTGGCACTTGGGGACACTCCTGGGAATCATTTCCTCGTTCGCCGATTTGTGTCTTGAAAAATGTATATAACGACTATAACGTAGTGTGAAACATATTGGAAACAATACCGAGGAGGCTGCGTTGAAGAAAAGCAATCTGGGCTATGTGCTGGTGCTGGTCGCCGCGCTTATGTGGGGCAGCATCGGAATCTTTGTAAACGGCATCTCGGCCATGGGCGTCTCGTCCCAGAGCATGGCTGCCTTTCGCTTGTTGGTCGGAGCGCTTATCTTGGCGCCGGTCCTGATGTTTATGGGCTGCCGTCCGGGTGAGGGGTCTACCGTGGCTCAGGGTCCGCTGGCCCTGTTCAAGGCAAGCCCTAAAGAGCTTGTTCCCTGTGCGCTTGTCGGCATCGTCGGTTTGGCCGCCGCCAACACCTGTTATTACGAGTGCATGGGCGAGGTGGGCATGTCCACGGCCTCGGTGCTGCTCTACACCTCGCCGGTGTTTGGCGTCATGCTCGGCCGCCTGCTTTATCGCGAGGACGTGACCCCCAACAAGCTCGTTGCCATTGTCTTTAACATCGTAGGCTGCGTGCTTGCAGTGACCAATGGCGACCTTTCCGGTTTTCATTTTTCGGTTTGGGGCGTCACGTCGGGCGTGATTGCAGGCCTTTGTGGTGCGTCGCTCGCGGTGTTTAGCCGAATAGCAACCAAGACGGTCCACCCGCTGGCTGTCACGTTTTGGGGCTTTGTTTTTGGCGGTGCGGTTATGGCAGCTATCGCGGCTCCGTGGCCGGATGTCGCCGCGGCAATGTCGCCACAGCTGCTGCTGCTGTTCCTTGGCTTTGGACTCATCCCCACAGCCGTTGCTTACATCTTATATATGCAGGGTCTGTCCATGGGGCTCGAGACATCGAAAGTTCCCGTCGTAATGTCTTTCGAGACGGTCGTCACCGTACTGGTGGGCATTGGTGTCTACGCCGAGCCCGCCGGCGCGATTAAAGTCCTGGGCATCGTGCTGGTGCTCGCGTCCATCCTGATTATGAACACCGACTTCTCCAAGCTGCGCAACAGTGTGTTTGTCGGTCATGTCATTGAGAGCATGACCTTTAAGCCCAACGCGTGGTGGACCGAAAAATCTCAGGACATGGATCTGTTTAAGGAACGCACCGGCATTGCGCTGGAACCCACCGTACAGGAAAGCCCCTGGTACTTCGTGCGATAGGGGATTGCGCACAGGGTCTGACCTGGGGTTATCCGGCTAGCGCCGGCCTACCCGGCCCCAACGTTTCAAGTGCGTTAAACCCGTCAACGGTCGATTTTCACCCGCGAACGGTCTTTATACTAATTAGCAATATAAGCAACGTATAAGACGTTATAATGACCATAACGAAAAGGAGGAGGCAAGATGAATC
Source organism: Collinsella sp. (assembly GCA_036426035.1). Taxonomy (GTDB): domain Bacteria; phylum Actinomycetota; class Coriobacteriia; order Coriobacteriales; family Coriobacteriaceae; genus Collinsella. The sequence goes on along the minus strand of JAXJPE010000089.1, from coordinate 18,652 downwards.
AGATCATTCTCGCATCTCATGGCGGCCTGGCCGCAGGCGCCAAAGACACGCTCGAGATGGTTCTCGGCGACGTGTCGAACGTCCACGTCGTGTCGCTTGCTCGTGACGACAAGGAGCCCATCACCAATAAGGTTGAGGCTATGATCGCCACGTTCAACGCGGACGACACCGTCTATGTGCTGACCGATATGCTCGGCAGCTCGGTCAACAACAACATGGTCGAGCTTTCCAAGAACGGCACGAAGTTCACGGTTGTCAGCGGTTTCAACATCCCGCTTGCGCTCACGCTCGCTATGAGCCCCGTCCCCGTCAAGGGCGCCGAGCTCGCGGCCCTCATCAACGAGGCCCGCACCGGTCTGACCAACCCCAACGCACCGGTCGAGGCCGCCGCGGCTCCCGCCAAGAAAGCCAAGGCGTCCCGTCACAGCTCCGGTCCCGCCAAGATCGTCCTCGCACGTCTTGACTACCGTCTGCTGCACGGCCAGGTCGTCTTTACCTGGACCACCAAGGTTCAGGCCGAGCGCATCATCGTCGTCGACAACGCTGCCGCCAACGATGACATCAAGAAGGGCGCTCTTAAGCTGGCCAAGCCCCAGGGCGTGCGCCTGAACGTCTTCACCGTCGAGCGTGCCCTCGCCAAGATGGACAAGCTCAACACCCTCGGCGAGCGCGTCATGTTCGTCTTTGGCAACACGGCCGAGATGCTGCAGTTCTGCCAGGGCTACAAGCTCGACGCTATCAACCTGGGCGCCACCGCCAACCACGACGGTGCCGATCAGGTCGGCGGCAAGGACAGCTCCGTCTTCCTCGACGCCACCCAGAAGGCCGACGTCAACCAGCTGCTCGACATGGGCATTAAGCTCTATGTCCAGCAGACCCCTACGTATCAGAGCGTCGACATCGACGCCAAGCTGTAATCAACCAGGCTTTTGCCTGACTGAAAGGAGAAGGGTATGAATACGTTCATCAGTGCGGTGCTCGTCGGCTTCGTCGGCGTGTTCTGCATGTGGGACTCCCGCCTGCTCGGTCGTCTTAACTTCGAGCAGCCCCTCGTTGGCGCCACGCTCGTCGGTCTGCTGCTGGGCGATGTGCCCACCGGCCTTGCCGTCGGTGCCGCCGTCGAGCTCGTGTCCATGGGCCTGGTGCAGGTCGGCGCCGCCGTTCCGCCCGATATGGTCCTGGGCGGCATCGTGGCCGCTGCCTTTGCGTGCCTGACCGATGCTTCCGCCGAGACCGCCATGACGATCGCCATCCCGGTCGCCGTCCTGGGTCAGCTCCTCGGCATCGTGTTCCGTTCCATCATCGCCGCCCTCACCCATGTGGCAGATAGCGCGATCGATAACGGAAAGTTCAAGACCGCCTACCGTATGCACATCTGCGCCGGCTCCGGTCTGTACGCCATTATGTACTTCCTGCCGATCTTCCTCGCCGTCTTTGTTGGCACCGACCTGGTTCAGGCCATCGTCAACATGGTTCCCGAGTGGCTGTCCACTGGTCTTAACGTTTCGACCAAGATCATGACCGCCTACGGCTTGGCCCTGCTGCTCACCATGATGATCAAGAAGGGTATGACTCCGTTCCTGTTCATCGGTTTCCTGCTCGCCGCTTACCTCAACCTGTCCGTCATCGCGGTCGCTCTGATCGGTGTGTGCCTGGCTGTCGTCTTCATGGGCTTCAAGTTCAACGGTTCCCATGCAGCCGCCGGTGTCGATTCCGACTACGATCCGCTCGAAGACGACGAAGACTAAGGAGGAACACACTATGGCAACCGCAACCAAGGACGTGTCCCTGAACAAGAAGGTCAGCCAGTTCTTCTGGCGCTCCTGGGCCATCCAGGCCTCTTGGAACTACGAGCGTCAGATGAACATGGGCTTCCTCTACGGCATGGTTCCCACGCTCGATCGCCTCTATCCGGATGAGTCCGACCCCAAGCAGCTCGCTGCTAAGAAAGAGGCTTACCACCGTCACATGGCGTTCTACAACTGCACCCCGCAGACGAGCGCTTTCATCCTGGGCCTCTCCGCCTCCATGGAGGAGGAGTACGCCAAGGATCCCGAGAACTTCGATCCCGATTCGATCAACGCGGTCAAGACCTCCCTCATGGGTCCGCTTTCCGGCATCGGTGACTCCTTCTTCCAGGGCACCATCCGCGTTATCGCCTTTGGCCTGGGCGTTCAGCTGGCTCAGCAGGGCTCCATCATGGGCCCGATCCTGGCTATGCTCATCTCCATCGTCCCCTCTGTGCTGATCACTTGGTTCGCAGCCAAGATGGGCTATCAGGGCGGCCACGAGTACCTGAGCAAGCTTCAGGGCGGCGACCTCATGGAGAAGCTCATGTATGTCTGCGGCATCGTGGGTCTTATGTCCGTGGGCGGCATGATCGCTACGCTGATCGGCGCTACCACCCCGCTGCAGTTCGCCGAGGGCACCGTCGTGATCCAGGACATCCTGGACGGCATGATGCCCCAGATGATTTCCCTTGGCCTCACTGGCCTTATGTACTGGCTCATCAAGAAGAACGTCAACACCGGTTGGCTTCTCGTGATCGCCATCGTGGGCGGCATCGCCCTCTCCGCGGCCGGCATCCTGGCCTAGTCGCGACCAAGCGCCTAATCGCTTTCCCCCGGGGGCCTGCCTGGCATCCCATACCCAAGGCAGGCTTCCATCCCTAAATGTGTCAAAGGGACAGTTCCTTTGACACTTCCTCAACGGGCCGGCGACTCGGTCCAAATCACGGTAACCCTGCGAGCGCCCGGCAATGTGGCGCCGCAAAAATCGAAAGGAATGTGTCAGATGTACGAGATCGACCTTAACCTCCCTAAGCAGATCGTCGCTGACGTCCTGTCCAACCACGAGATCCACAGCGTCGCCTTCGTCGGCTGCGGTGCTTCCATGTCCGACCTGTACCCCGCCAAGTACTTCCTGGCCAACAACACGGACAAGCTGAACGTTCAGATCTTCACCGCTAACGAGTTCAACTACGACACGCCTTCTTGGGTCAACGAGCACACCTTCGTGATCACCTGCTCCCTCGGTGGCTCCACCCCCGAGACCGTCGAGGCCAACAAGACCGCCAAGAAGCACAACTGCCCGGTCGTCTCCCTCACCAACAAGGCTGGCTCCGCTCTGACCGTCGACGCCGACCACGTCATCGTTCACGGCTTCCATGCCAACTATGCTGCCAAGGCCGAGAAGCCCGCTTACGCCATCGCTCTTGCTCTCGAGATCCTTCAGCAGACCGAGGGCTATGATCACTACGAGGACATGATCACCGGCCTCACCAACATCTTCGAGCTGATCGAGAACGCTGCTCACTCCGCCAAGGGCCTGGCCAAGCAGTTCGCTCAGGACTTCAAGGACGACAAGATGATCTACTTCATGGCCTCCGGTGCCTCCGAGAAGATGGCTTATTCTAACGCCGCCTTCCTGTTCACCGAGATGCAGTGGATCGATGCCGCCTCCTACAACACCGGCGAGTACTTCCACGGCCCGTTCGAGGTTTCCACCGAGGGTAAGCCCTACGTCTTCTTCATGTCCGATGGCGCCACCCGTCCGATGGACGCTCGCGCCCTCACCTTCCTTGAGCGCATGGGTGCCAAGGTCGCTCTGATCGACTCCAAGGACTACGGTCTGGCTGACGCCGTGCCCGCGAGCGTCATCACCTACTTCAACCCGCTGCTGCACCTCGCCGTTATGCGCGAGTACGGCAACCAGATCGCCGAGGCCCGTCAGCACCCGCTGACCATGCGTCGCTACATGTGGAAGCTCAGCTACTAATCGCTAGTAAGTAGACCTTACGGGTTGATTGAGAGGGGATGGGGTTTGCGCCCTGTCCCCTTTTTGCTTTGGGGAGGACGTGCCCGTTGCGCTGCAAAACCCCAGATAAAACCTACCAAAATAAACCTGTCCCTTTTTGGCAGGTGGGAGGAGATGCGTATGATCAAGGCAGTGCTGTTTGATATGGATGGCGTGCTGGTCGATACCGAGTGGTTCTACAACCGTCGTCGCGTGGCGTTTATGGAAGAGAAGGGGTTTCACTTTGACGAGATCCCCGATCTTTCGGGATCTAACGAGCCGGCCATTTGGGAGGCACTGGTGCCCGACGATGTTGAACTGCGCGAGCGCCTGCGCGTTGAGTACAAGCAGGTCTATAGCCCGGACCATCCCGTTCCGTATGCCGAGCTGCTCAACGAGCAGACGGAGCCGGTGATGCGTGAGCTGCACGAGCGCGGCGTGAAGTGCGCCATCGCGAGCTCGTCCTATCGCGAGCTTATTGACGAGCTGGTGGAGATTGCCGGCATTGCCGATGTGCTGGATTACACCATCAGCGGTCACGAGTGCAGCGCGTTTAAGCCCGACCCCGAGATCTACCTGCGTGCCATGGAGGCGCTGGGTGTGGAGCCTACCGAGTGCCTGGTTATCGAGGACTCGCCTTTGGGCATCGAGGCCGGCAAGCGCTCCGGCGCCCGCGTCCTGGCGCTGCGTCCGCACGAGGGCGTCAACCTCGATCAATCGCGAGCCGATGCCGTTATCGATAATCTGACCGACATTTTGGCCGCTTTGTAGTGTCAATCCGCCGCGAGAAGCACGGGTTCAAACGTTTTTTGCGGTGGATTGGCTCAATTTGGTTTCTATTTTGATCCGTTTGGCTTCGATTCGGGCTAAGTGAGTAGACTTTTTGGCGCAGGCCGAGCACAATGCATATCTTCCTTTGTAAAACCGCAGGTCACATGGGTGGCGGTTTTGGGTGTGCTCGGCAGATCGTAAAAAGTCTACTCACTTGTAATTTGGGCCTTTGGTCGTGGGGGTTGCTGGTCCCGCTTTGGTTGTCGAGGGAGGGTGAATTGAAGCGCCCCCGCACGCTCCATGCTACAATCGCGGGCATGCCCCACAACCACATCTGCCTTCGAAGGGAGCCTACGTGGCGAACGCCATCGATCAGCTCACGGACCGAGTGCTCGTGCTCGGCCGTCTCACCATCGTTCGCCGCGCTATTACCGCCGTGGCGGTCACAATTTCCGCCATTCTCCAGACATTTCTGATCCAGGCGTTCATCCAGCCCGCCGACCTGCTTCCGAGCGGTCTTACCGGCGTCGCGGTCCTGCTCGATCGCGTTACCTCGCTCGGCGGCGTTCACATCGACATCTCGCTCGGTATGCTCGCGCTCAACATCCCCGTGGCGCTCCTATGCTGGAGCGGCATTAGCAAGCGCTTCGTCATCTTCTCGATGATGCAGGTCGTGCTCTCATCGCTGTTTCTCAACGTCTTTCACTTCGCTCCGTTTTTGGGTGACAAGATCATGCTCATCATTTTTGGCGGCGTGGTCTCGGGTCTGGGCGCTGCCATCGCGCTTAAATCCGGCGCATCCACTGGCGGCACCGACTTTATCGCGCTGTGGGTTTCCAACCACACGGGCAAGACCATCTGGGGCGTCATCTTTGGTTTCAACTGCTTTATCCTGGCGATCTTTGGCTTTATGTTTGGCTGGGACAAGGCGGCGTACTCCATCGTGTTCCAGTTTATTTCGACCAAGACCATCGACAGTTTCTATCGTCGTTACGACCGCGTGACGCTGCAGATCACGACGCGCAAGGCGGATGAGGTCATGACCGCCTATGTTGACCATTTTCAGCATGGCATTAGCTGCGCTGAGGTCATCGGCGGATACAGCCGTGAAAAGATGTACCTGCTGCACGCCGTTGTTTCGACCTACGAGAGTCAGGACATTATCAAGCTGGTGTGTGACATTGATCCCGGCGCCGTGATCAATGTGTTCCACACGCTCAACTTTGTGGGCGGCTGGTGGGGCGGTCATGTCGACGAGCCCATGCCCACGGCCGTACCCGATCCCGACAAGCCCGCGCGCATGGCCAGCAGGCAGGCGCGCCTCAGCGAGCAGGACAGCCTGCAGCAGGACGACGGCAAGTAGGGTACCGGCATTTTGCCGGCCTGGCGCAATCCTGTCCGCTTGAGCCTCCCGAAAGCCTCGCTGCTTTCGGGAGGCCTTCGTTTGCCCAGATAAAACCTACCAAAATGAAGCTGTCGCTTTTTGGTAGGGGGGGTGTATCGTTTTATCAATATGAGGTAACATGAAACTAGACGTTATATACGTATTAGTTATTTCGATATTCCAATAAGAGTGATTAGATATGCCTACGCCCAAAAATGCACCGCTTTACCAGCAGATTTATGACGAAATCAAGGACGCGATCGAGAAAGGTGTTTATGCACCCAAGGAGCGTATTCCGTCCGAGCTTGAGCTAGCCGAGCAGTACGACGTGAGCCGCATTACGGTGCGCCGCGCCGTCGAGGAGCTGTGCTCCGATGGCTACCTGGTTAAGCAGCAGGGCCGTGGCACCTTTGTCTCCACGCCGCACATCAACCGCCAGTTCCACGCTTCGACGCTGCAGACGTTTACCGCGCTGTGTGCCGATAATGACATGAAGGCGGGCGCGCATGTGGTCGATCGCCAGATTGTGCCGGCACGTCAAAACGAGATGGAGTTCTTTGGCCTGCAGAAGGACGCGCTGCTGCTGCACATCAAGCGCGTGCGTACGGCCGACGGCGAGCCCATTTTTGAGGAGAACATCTTTGTGCCGTTTGACGCCTACCGTGAGCTGTTGACGGCCGATCTTGAGGACAAGTCGATTTTTGCCGAGGTCGAGCGTGTTGGCGGAACGCCGATTGTCTCGGTTGGTTACCGCACGGTCGAGGCCGTTCGTGCCAATACCGAGCAGGCGGCCGAGTTGGGCATTGCTCCGCACGATCCACTGCTCAACCTGCGTGCCGGCTTTATCGGCCCCAATGGCGAGCCGGTCCTGATGGGTAAGCAGTACTACGTGGGATCGCGCTACGTTATGGTTATGTAGGGTTGGTTCCGCCGTTCTGACGAACGGCGGACCGGTCGACGCTGCAAGCCCGCCAGAGCGGCAATCTGCCTTTCAACTTCGGCGGCATGACCAGAAGGTTCCGCCGTTCTAACGAACGGCGGACCGGTCGACGCTGTAAACGCCCCTAAGCGGCAATCTGCAGAATGAGCGTGGATAATCTCCCGTTTTTGGTTTGGTGACGGGTTCAAAGTGGGAGATTATCCACACTTATCCGGAAAGTGCCCAAAAATCCACACTCATTCGCCTTGGATTGCATCGCCCGTGGCCGACAGCCACGCGGCACCGGTCCGCGTGGCGGCGTATAATCGGCGGCAGATGACTTAGACGTTAGGAAACCATGACCGATAGCATGCAGCAGATGGCGCTCGACACGCTCGGCGCTTATTTTGGCTACACCTCGTTTCGCCCGGGACAGGACCGCATGGTCGATGCGATCCTTGCCGGTCGCGATGCGCTGGGTGTTATGCCCACGGGCGCCGGCAAGTCCATTTGCTACCAAGTTCCCGCGCTCATGCTGCCCGGCATCACCTTTGTGGTGAGTCCGCTGCTGTCGCTTATGGAGGACCAGACCCGTGCGTTGCTCGCGGCAGGTGCGCGACCCAGCTATCTCAACTCCAGCCTTACCCCGGCCCAGCAAAACACTGTGCTCAAGCGGGCGCGCGAGGGTCGCTATCAGCTTATGTACGTGGCGCCTGAGCGTCTGCTCGAGCCGCGCTTTTTAGCCTTTGCGCAGGAGGCCGCGGCGGACGGCGGCATTGGCGTGCCGCTCGTGGCCATTGACGAGGCCCACTGCGTGAGCCAATGGGGCCAGGATTTCCGCCCCGCCTACCTGCAGATTCGCGAGTTCATCGATTCCCTGCCGCAGCGCCCCATCGTGGCGGCCTTTACCGCTACGGCGACCGAGCGTGTGCGCGCGGACATTCAGCAGATACTCGGCCTGCAAAATCCCGCGACGGTGGTGACGGGCTTCGATCGCAAGAACCTCTACTTTGGTTGCGAGGAGATGGGCGACAAGGCCAAGACTGCCTGGGTGCGCGACTATGTGATCGCGCATTCGAGCGAGAGCGGTATCGTGTATTGCTCGACCCGCAAGACGGTCGATGCGCTGGCAGGCGAGCTTGCCGAGGCGCTGGGCCCCAGCGGCATTCGCGTTGGCCGCTACCATGCCGGCATGGGCAACGACGCCCGCCGCCAAAGCCAGCGCGCCTTTATCGACGACGATATCCAGGTGATGGTTGCCACCAACGCCTTTGGCATGGGTATCGACAAGCCCAACGTGCGCTATGTGATCCACAACAACGTGCCCGAGAGCATCGAGGCCTACTACCAGGAGGCGGGCCGCGCCGGCCGCGATGGCGATCCGGCCAGCTGCCATTTGCTGTGGAACGGCAACGATTTTCGTATGCGTCGCTTTCTGATCGACCGCGGCGATGCTGCCGATGAGGCACTCGACGACGAGCAGCGCGCGTGGGCGCTCCAGAATCGATATCGTCTGCTCAACCAGATGGAGGGCTACTGCAGTACCACCGGCTGCCTGCGCGAATACATGCTGCGCTACTTTGGCGACGAGGCCGCGGCCGAGCATGCTGCTTCGGCTGGTGCGGGCGCCACCGCCATGGATGACGCCGAGGGCTGCGGCAACTGCAGCAACTGCCTCACGCAGTTCGAGGTCGAGGACGTCACCGATATGGCCCGCGCCGCCGTGCGCTATGTGGCCGCGCGACCCATGCGCTTTGGCAAGTCGCTCATCGCCGACGTGCTTCACGGCGGCAATACCGAGCGCATTCGCCAGATGCATCTGGACGAGGACCGCGGCTACGGTGAGCTGTCGAGCGAATCGGTCGGGCGCATCAAGGGCATCATCGGCCAGCTGTGCGGCCGCGGTTATCTGGCCACCTCGCAGGGGCAGTACCCGGTCGTGGGACTGGGCCCGCGCGCCGGCGAGGTCGAGGACGAGGCGTTTGCCTTTACCGTTAAGCGTCGCGCGTCCAAGCGCAAGGCCTCGGCCCGCGCTCGCCGTGCGGTGGATCTGCTGCGCGAGGAAGCCGAGCTGGATCAGCGCCCGCGCGTGGGTGACGATGCCGAGCTGTTCGAGCGCCTGCGCGCCCTGCGCAAGGAGATCTCGACCGAGCTGGAGATGGCGCCGTACATGGTCTTTTCCGACAAGGCCCTGCGCGGCCTGTGCCGCCTACGTCCGCAGGCGCGCGACGAGCTTATCCAGGTCAACGGCATCGGCGAGAAAAAGGCCGACGCCTTTGGTGAGCAGTTTATGGCGGCGATTGAAGAGTTCGAGTCCGAGCATGCACGGAATGGAGCATAACGATGGCATCCGACGATAAAACCGAGCGCACTGAGGTGTCCGCTGTTCCGCTGTACCAGCAGGTTATGGACGACCTGAAGGGCGAGATCGCGCGTGGCGTGTACGCATCCGGCTCGCGCATTCCTTCCGAGATGGAGCTCGCGAAGTCTTATGGCGTGGGGCGCGTCACCGTGCGCCGCGCCATCGAGGAGCTGTCGCGCGCGGGGTATCTCAACCGCCAGCAGGGGAGGGGCACGTTTGTGTGCGCGCCCAAGCTCAAGCGCAAGATTGTCCAGAAGGGCGACGTTCAGAGCTTTTCTGAGGGTTGCGCTGCCAACGACATGGTGGCCGGAGCACGCCTGGTGTCGCGCACGGTGGTTGCGGCGACGCGCGAGGACGCGGCGTTTTTTGGGGCGGAACCCGGCTGCGAGCTCATCGTTGTCGAGCGCGTGCGCACGGCAGACGGCGTGCCCGTCATGCTCGAGAACAACGCCTTTGTGCTGGCCGACCATCCCTATCTGCAGACGCTTGCCGACAAGGACCTCACGGACAATTCCATCTTTGCGCTCGTTGCCGAGCATTCGGGCCGCGCGCCGCTCAAGTCCGACCCCTGTACTGTGGAGATTGCGCTTGCCGATGCTCAGGCAGCCCCGCTGTTGGAGGTGCCGGTCGGCGAGCCGCTGTTTTATATGGAGGCGTACTTTACCGATGAGGACGAGCGGCCCTTGCTGCTCGGGCGCCAAAAGATCGTGGGCTCGCGCTACGTGTTCGACATCTAACGTCCACAGATAGAACAATATAGAACAAATTTGGTGAAATGACTTCACGGGTGTCGTCGTGCGTGCTATATATAGGACAACATAGAACGACAGCAGGTACGAGCTGTCGTCGTTCTAAACCGCCACACAAGGAGGGGCACCACCATGAACGCACATGATCTGGTTCAGGAAATTATCGAGCGCAAGGGCAAGATCGAAAACGTCTTTTGGATCGCTTGTGGCGGTTCGATGATCGACCTGATGCCGGCCAACGAGCTGCTCAAGCGCGAGGCCACCACGTTTACCTCGACGGTCTACACGGCACGCGAGTTTTGCCTGATGGCCCCCAAGAGCTTAGGGCCGAAGTCGCTCGTTATTGCCTGCAGCCACAGCGGCAACACGCAGGAGGTCGTCGACGGCTGCGAGATGGCACTGGCCGCCGGCGCCGAGGTCGTCGCCCTCACCGACTGCGAGGGCTCCAAGATCGATAACGGCAAGTGGACTACCTGGGTCTACCCCTGGGGCGAGGGCGTGTCGCAGGCCGAGGTGCCGCAGGGCATCGGCGCCCTGATCGCTGCCGAGCTGCTCGACCAGCAGGAAGGCTACGAGGCGCTCGCCGACATGTACGAGGGCCTCAAGCAGATGGATGTGCTGCTGCCCGCCGCCCGCGAGAAGGTCAACGCCGAGCTGGGCGCCCGCTTTGCCGAGCTCTGCCAGCAGCACAAGTTCTTCTATATCCTGGGGTCCGGCCCCAACTTTAGTCAGACCTACGCCATGGCCATCTGCTCGCTCATGGAGATGCAGTGGCAGCACTGCTGCTATATCCACTCCGGCGAGTACTTCCACGGCCCCTTCGAGGCTACCGAGCCCGGCGTGTTCTACTTTGTGCAGCTCGGATCGGGCGAGTGCCGCCCCATGGAGGAGCGTGCACTCGCGTTCCTCAACACGCACACCGATACGGTCATGGTGCTCGATGCGCTCGAATACGGCGTGGGCGAGGTGCCCGCCAGCGTCCGTTCGTTCCTGGAGCCGATCTTCTTCTACGCGATGAGCTGCGAGCTGCGCGCCGCCCGCGGCAAGGTGTTCGACCACAGCCCCGAGATCCGTCGCTACATGGGCATCGAGCAGTACTAGGTAACGGGAATTATCTTTTTGACGGGGTCTGCGCTGCGCGCGGGCCCCGTTTTGCGTTGTGGCGGCCGGATTTGTGTTTGCGCGAAAACGAAGGTGAATACTTTTCCGCGATGTGAACGACCTATTTTGGACCCCCGAAGCATCCACACTTTTTGGCGGCAAAACTGCAGGAAAAACCCGACGGAACCGCAGGAAACAGCGCCTGAAAAATGTCGATGCTTCGGGGGCTCGATTTTACTCGTTCACTTCTCGGGAAAAGTATTAGACCTAAATGTGCGAGGGTGTTGCATGAGCAAAAAAAGCGGGCCGCGCCGGGGATTTCCGGCGCGGCCCGCTTAGTATCGCGCTTAGATTCGCAAGGTTGCGGCAGCCGGCGGCCTACTTCGCGTCGTATGCCTCGGCGTCCCACCAGTCGAGCTGGGCGATGTTGTCGCGAATGTGCTGGCAGCTCTTGTGGAAGCCCTCGAGCTCATACTCGGAAAGGTCGAGCGTGTAGACCTCCTCGACGCCCTCGGCACCGATCACACACGGCAGGGAGGTGAAGATGCCCTCCTCGCCATACTGGCCGGTCATGAGCGTGGAGGCGGAAAGCACGGCGTACTCGTTGTGAAGCACAGCGGCGCAGACGCGCGCGGCGGAGTTGGCGACGGCGTACTCGGTGCACTGCTTGCCCTGGTAGGTCACATAGCCGCCCTTGCGTGCAAGCTCCTCGACCTCCATGTGGTCGAAGGCGTACTTGTCGGGGTTCTCGGCCTGAAGCTCGTTAAGGCTCTTGCCGGCGATGGTCGCGGCCTTAAAGGCTGCAAGCTGGCTAAAGCCGTGCTCGCCGATCATATAGGCGTCGATGGACTTGGGGCTCACGCCGACCTTCTTGGAGATCTCGGTGCGCAGGCGGGCGGAGTCCAGGCCGCAGCCCGAGCCGATGATCTTCTTGGGATCGTAGCCGGTCAGGTGCCACAGCTCGGTGCACACGACGTCGCAGGGGTTGGAGATGCTCACGAAGATGCCGTCAAAGCCGGCGTCGACGATGCGCTTGGCAAAGGTGCGGGCGGCATCGGTGGTAAAGAACAGCTCGCCGTCGCGGTTGCCGGCGGCCAGCGCGACCTTGCCGGCGGCGTTGACGATGACGTCGCAGCAGGCCAGCTCCTCGTAGTGGTCGTAGCAGTTGACGATTTTGGTATTGTACGGGACAAACGAAAGGGAGTCGCGCAGGTCCTGGACCTCGGACGTCACCTTGGCCTCGTTGATATCGCACAGGTACAGCTCATCGGCAATGCCCTGCATAAGCAGGCTGTTGGCGACATGTGCTCCTACGTGGCCCTGGCCGACCACACCGATCTTACGCGTCTGGTACATATACGTATCCTTTCGGCCGAGTTTTTCGCGTCGAACCATTGTAGCGTCCTGCCACCACTTTGCTAGACTAAAGCGCCGCAGATTTTTGGGACATGCCTTAATCTCTACTTTTGGAGTGATTTGGGCCGCTGACGGCATCGCTGGGCGATGCGCTCGCGCGGATGGGGCCGGTCGTTGTACCATAGCTGCAACTGACTCGTAAGGAGCATCCATGCCCATTCGCATTCCCGACGCCCTCCCTGCCGCCGCGCAGCTCGAGAGCGAGAACATCTTTGTCATGACCGAGTACCGCGCGCTGCACCAGGACATCCGTCCGCTGCGCGTGCTCATCCTCAACCTCATGCCCACCAAGATCGCCACCGAGACGCAGATCATGCGCAAGCTCTCCAACACGCCGCTGCAGGTGGAGGTGGACCTGCTGCGCACCAAGACGCACGAGGCCACGCACGTGAGCGCCGGCCATCTGGAGACGTTCTACCGCACGTTCGACGACATCCGCGACATCCACTACGACGGCCTGATCATCACGGGCGCGCCGGTGGAGCAGATGCCGTTCGAGGAGGTCGACTACTGGCCCGAGCTCTGCCAGATCATGGATTGGTCCACCACGCATGTGCACTCTACGCTGCATATTTGTTGGGGCGCGCAGGCGGGGCTCTACCATCATTACGGTATCCAGAAGTACGATCTGCCGGCAAAGGCGAGCGGCGTTTTCGAGCATTATCTGGTGAAGCCGCAAAGCCCGCTGGTCCGCGGCTTCGACGACCGTTTCTATGCCGTGCACTCGCGCAACACCGATGTGCGCCGCGAGGACGTGGAGGCCGAGCCGCAGCTTGAGGTCGTGGCCGTGTCCGACGAGGTGGGCCTGTATATCGTCAAGTCGACCGACAGCCGCCGCTTCTTTGTCTTTGGCCATCCCGAGTACGATACCGACACGCTGCGTTTGGAGTACGAGCGCGACGTGAAGCGCGGGCTTAACCCTCAGGTGCCGGCGCATTACTTCCCGAACGACGACCCCACCGCCGAGCCGCGCAACGTCTGGCGCAGTCAGGCTCAGCTGTTCTACACCAACTGGCTCAACTACTACGTCTACCAGACCACGCCCTACGACCTGGCCCGCGCCGGCGAGGAGCACTAGGCTGCGGCCGTGGCTGCGACTGTGGCTGTGCTCACGGCATGACGAGCGTGGATTATCGGACACGCGAGCGTGGATTTTCGGACGTTTACAAATCGAGCGTGGATAATCTCCCACTTTTGGCTTGAAACTAGGCTCAAAACGGGAGATTATCCACGCTCATTTTTTATATGTAGATGCCGATGGCTCGGCTAAGAGACGGTGCGCGCAGAGGCAAGTTCGCATTTGGCGTGGTCTTGAATCTCGACGGGTTTTTCTTTCTGATAATCCGATGGACCAAGGCATCAAATTGTGGAGACAGGGACCTCTCGACAGCCGCCCTACCTGCAGATATAAGCCATCAGCCTAAAACGTCCAAAACCGTCAAGCATTTGGTCAGCGCCTGGACAGCATTTGGTCAGACTTCGCATGAAACCGTCTGGTACGTTTGCGCCGTTCCAAGATTTGGGAGGCGACATGGGAAACATGACGGCGAATCAAAGACTTGCAAGTCACATTAAAGCATGCGAACAGCAGATGAGCTGCGTGTACGCACGCACGGCGGCGGAGGCAAAGCAGATTGAGCGGCGTGTGGCGGCGGGAAGTCTAGAGGCGGTCATGCCGGGGCTGTATGCGCGTCCGGATTATTGGTCCGAGCTCAAGTTTCGGCAGCGTTATCTGCATCGGGTGCGGGCCCTTGCGCAAAAGCATCCCGACTGGACGTTTTGCTCCTATACGGCGGCTGTTATCTATGGCCTTTCGGTTTCGCATGCCAATTTGACGCACATCCATATCGCCGCGGCGCCGGCGCAATCGACGACGCCCGGCTCTCAGGTGATTCGCCATCGTTATGCTCGTCAAACACGGGCAATCCAGATGGATATTGCCGTGACCGATATCAATCAAACGATTACGGATTGCCTGGTCGATGCATCGTTTGTCGAGGGACTGATCATTGCGGACTCGGCGCTTCATGAGCAGCTGTTGTCGAAGGAGCATCTCGTTGAGGCAGTCGACAAGCTTGGCTTAAATCGTCGCGGTGTTGTGACGGCGCGAAGTGTTGCGCGGTGTGCCGATGGCCTATCGGAAAGCGGTGGCGAGTCCAAGGCGCGTGCTCTGATGATTGAGCGCGGCTGGCAGACGCCGGAGCTGCAAGTTGAGCTGTTCGACCCGGTTGAACCGGGGCGGCCGTATCGAGTTGACTACTTGTGGCGTGTGGGCGACCGGCTGATTATCGGAGAGTTCGACGGATTCGTTAAAAGCGAGAAGGCAGCGGAGGAGGGCAAGCTCGCGAAGGCGCAGTTTGATGAGCGCCAGCGCGAGTCGAGGCTTTCGCTGCTTGATAACTGCAAGATCGTGCGCTTGTGCTGGGATGATTTGAGGGACCCGTCAAAGCTCGATCGCAAACTCAAAGTTGCCGGCGTGCCGCGTGCGTGTTGAGGCGGTTGCAGGACGTTGAGCCGCACGAGCGCGGAAATCCAGACGGACGAGCGTGGATAATCTCCCACTTTTGGCTCGTAAGGGGGCTCAAAGCGGGAGATTATCCACGCTCATCTTGCGGGTGCGATACAGCGGCGATCAGGCGCTGATGATGTGGGGTAGCGGCAGGTCGTGGGCGTCGGTGGGAACGTGGTCGACACGCTGCTCGTCAAAGGCAATGCCGATGATTTGGCATGCGGGCGAGAGCGTGGGCAGATAGCGGTCGTAGCAGCCGCCGCCGTAGCCTAGGCGCGCGCCGGCGCGGTCGAAGGCTACAAGCGGCACGATGGCCATGTCGAGGGCCTCGGCAGGCACGATAGGGAAGCGGTCGTTGTCGATGTCCACGGCCGCAAAGACCCGCGTGGGGTGGGCGATAAACGGCGCCGCGGACGCATCGCCGGCGGCAACTGCCCGCATGCACATGCGCTGGCCACAAGCTGCGGCGTCTGTTGCCGAGAGCATGCACGGATAGGCCACGCGCCAGCCGCGTTTGGCGGCCGCTGCGGCAAACGCGGCAGGATCGACTTCGGAACCCATCGCGGCATAGACGGCAACGATGCGCGGCGCCGCGGCATCCGAGCGATCCAACAGCTCAACAAGTCGCGCACAGATAACGGCAGACTTCGCAGCACGCACATCCAAATCAAGAGCATCGCGCCGAGCAATCATCGCCCGTCGCAACTCAGCCTTGTCCATCCCAGCCTCCTCTAGCAAACCTGCCAAAAAGGGACAGGTTTATTTTGGCAGGTTTTATCTGGGCAAACGCGATATGGGCAGTAAAGCCACCGCAAATATGCCTGTGAACTGCGCCCTTTGTGGTTGTTTGGGCCTATGCGTTAATGCTATAACGCTGCAGCGATTGCTTCAGTCACAAACTTATTGAGTGACTCACCCTTCTTTGCCGCTGCCAGCGCCGCTTGTTTGTGGAGCTCAGAGCCCGTTCTTACGTTGAACGAGCCCTTAAAAGCCCGCTCGGGTTCCTTGCCTTTCTCGGCGCAAAACTCAAGGTAATCGTCGACGGCGTCGTGGAAGCACTGCTCCACCTCTTCAGCTGTGGAGCCTTCAAATACGATTGCGTCCCTAATGCCGGTGACCATACCTGTTAGCACATGCTGTTCGGCATCGAACTCGACTGGGGCGAAATAACCCTTGTATGCCAAAACGTTACTCATGACTACCTCCGACATCTTGCAGAAATCGAACGATGTTTCGAATGGTCCCCGCCGTCAATTCGTCAGATGGATGTGGCGCGTGCATTACGAACATCCTGCCATCTGATGGCCTGTAGAAGCGAATGCGCGATCCGGATGTCTTGCCTTTGTTGTCCATTTCAAAGCCATATGAAGCCATGACTTTTAAAAAATCGGTATACCGATACGTCGAAGGGCAGCTAAGCAGTTGGGCGATGAGTTTATCGGTCCGAGTCATCCCGCCTCACATTCTGCAACTATATCTTAGTTGCAATTTAAGTCCGATGCAAGCACCCCTAATATAGAACATGTGTACGTATAGAACAAGTGTTCGAACCAACGCAAAGGCACCTGCCCCTTCGTGGGGTTTTGCTGGGGGGGCGGGTGTCTGCAGCGGTTTGTCTCGATCTGTAACAGTAACTCGGCAAAATCGGACCTAGATGTTACAGATTGAGACAAAGGGCCGGCGTCATCCGGAAACGTCTCGATTTGTAACATCTGGATCCAATATTGCCGTCTTGGCGTTACAGATCGAGACAAACCGGCAGACTGCGGCAAAAGAAAAGGTAGATTTTCAGGCATGTCCCAAAAATCTACCTTTGCTGTGCGTTAGCCCATCAGGTCGACGACGTTAAAGCCGGCGTTGCTCTTGGCGATGACGTCGCGGCCACCAAAGACGCAGGTCGGCGACTCGGCTGCGATGCGTGTTACGTCGGCGCCGAGCGAGCGCAGCTCAGCGGGTGTGGCGGCGAGCATCTGAGCGCGACGCTTTTCGCGTGCATGCGGATCGAGCCCGGCCAGGTAGGTCGTGTTGCGGCGCTTGGTGAGCGCGTACGGCTTCACCGGCGCGTCCATGCCGCTTACGCAGCTCACAATAAAGCCCTCAAAGGCGGCCTCGTCGGGCTCAAAGCTGCCGAGCCATTCGCCCGCGCGCGCCACGCGCTCAATCGAGGGGTCGATCGCTGGGTCGCGGTAGGTGTAGAACGCCGCCTGACGCTCGCCGGCCGCGCGGAATCCGCAGCCGTACGCACCGCCCTTCACGCGGATCTCGTTCCACAGGTAGTCGTAGGAGAGCGCGTTGGCAGCCACGGCCCAAGCGCCTGTCACGTCAATGCCCAAGCGACGCGGATCGCACGCGCGCGCGGCAAAGCAGATGTCGCTGGGGATCACGAAAGCCTCGTGGCGGTCGCACGGCGCCGGCACCACGAGCGCGTCGCTGCCAGCGCCGCCGTGGCCCGCGCCCAGCCCCAGGTCGCCCGCGGCGGCCCAGTACGCGTTAAAGTCATCATCACTGCCGGTAAAGCTCGCCATGCAGCCTTCGGCCACAAAGATGCGGCCCGCCAGCTCAGCAAGCTTGGCGCGCAGGTCGTCCAGTCGCTCGTCAAAGTGCTCGAGCAGATCGCGCAGGAACAGGTAGAAGTCCACGCCCGAGAGCTGCTCGCGCACCACGGCCGAAGGCGAGCTGTAGCTCATCGCGCGACCCAGCGCCGCCGAGTGGCCGTTGTTGATAAAGCCCTGCTCAAGCCCAATGCGAATCTGCGTGAGCACGTCTCGCATGCGGTCGGCGTCGGCGTCCGCCAGCAGTGTGCTCGACCACACCTCGCGCGGCAGGCTCGCCAGCGCGTCGATCTTTTCGGACAGGGCGCCGGCGCTCACCAGCAGGTAGGGGCGCACGCCGTCCACGTCGGGCTGCGTCATGACCTCCGTCGTAAAGCTCAAAAAGCCCAGCTTGCCGGCGAGCAAGTTGTCGAGCTCCTCGGCCGAGTGCTCGCGCGTGGGCAGCTGCTTGAGCAGACGGCAGAGCAGCGTCACGTAGGGCAGGTCCTCAAATGCGACGCAGCTCAGGTCGAAGTACTGCATGGCGTAGGCCAGGCGGTTGGTGGGGATGCCGTGGCGCAGACAGGGGATGGGCACGGTCGTGTCCACGACCAGCGGCGGCTCGGGGCGCGCCTCGCCAATGTCGGATACACGCAGGCGCGGCAGCGTTGCCTTGTCCTCGGGCGTGTCCTCCGCCTCCTGCGCGGCACGCAGCGCGGCCGTGCGCTCGACCACGTCGGCCAGCTCGGCATCGGTCATGGCGTCGCGCTTGGCTGCCAGCTCGGCGGCCTCGGCACCCTCCGAACCCTCGGCGGCGTCCACCGGAACCAACTCGACCAGCGCCATATGGTCGTTGTCCAGCACCAGCTCGCGCAGCAGGTCCTCAAAGTAGCTGCCGTCCAGCTCGCCGCGAAGCTCCTCGTATACCGGGCCGTACTTGAGCGCCAGCGTCGCGGCGTCGTCATCGTAGAGCCACGTGCTCAACGCGTCGCACGCAATGGCCACGCCGTCGGCGATGCCATAGTCGCGCTGGCGCAGGTCGTACTCGTTGCTGCTGATGATGGCTTCCAGGCGCTCGCGCGGAACGCCGTGCTCACACAGGTCGCGGCAGGCGT
>JAXJPE010000088.1:0-3814 GCA_036426035.1 Collinsella sp. | reverse complement strand
GGTTCGATGTCTGCCCGGATGCGACACTCGGAAGTGTCCATCCTCGCAGTATCCGGTTCTCAAGGTGCACGCCCCGCGGCTCATCCGGTTCCACCGGGCCGCGCGGCAAGGAGATATATTGCCAGACCGCGAAGCCCTGTGGGACGTCAATTCCACTCTTCACAAGTCCTACACAATATATCGCTTCCTATATAAGACATAGAAAGGCGGGCGCAGAAATACTGCACGTATCAGATGATGACCCTTCGGTTAAGAGATATATAAAGATCGGTCACCTGTAAGTGTCTATCTACCCGCGCTTTTGCAATATAAACCAGCGCTTTAGATAAAAAGAGGGAGCGCCGCGCACAACGCGACACTCCCCTAGCGATTCAAGAGAATCTATTAGGCCTCGAGAGCCTTCTTGGCGATGGTAGCCAGCTCGTTGAAGGACTCGATGTCCTCGTAAGCCATCTGGGCCAGGACCTTGCGGTCGAGCTCGATGCCGGCAACCTTCAGGCCGTGCATGAACTGAGAGTAAGAGATGTCGTTCAGGCGAGCAGCAGCGTTGATACGGGTGATCCAGAGAGAACGAATCTCGCGCTTCTTGTTGCGGCGATCACGATACTGATACTGCAGGGAGTGCTGGACCTGCTCTTTAGCATGCTTGTAAGTACGCGAAGCGGCACCGTAGTAACCCTTCGCACGGTGCATAACGGTACGGCGCTTCTTCTTGGCGGCAACAGCGCGCTTAATACGTGCCATGTTCTATCAACTCCTAGACGGTAAAACGAAAAACGGGAACGCGAACTTAGGCGAGACGCGACTTGATGACCTTGCGGTCGGCAGCGGCAATCTCGGTCTCCTGACGGAAGCCACGCTTACGCTTGGTGGACTTCTTGCTCAGGATGTGGCTCTTGAAAGCCTTGGCGCGCATAAGCTTGCCGGTACCAGTCTTGCGGAAACGCTTCTTGGTGCCGCTGTGGGACTTCATCTTAGGCATGAAATACTCCTTAATCGGTTACAGAACACTAGTTACTTGGTATCGCTTGCAGCTTTATCCTCATCGAAAGCGCCCTTAATCGGGGCGAGCAGCATAAGCATGTTACGGCCTTCCATCTTAGGCTTGGACTCGACCGTAGCGTAAGGCTTGAGATCCTCGGCGAGACGCTCGAGAACGTTAAGACCCTGCTCCGGGTGAGCCATCTCACGGCCGCGGAACATGATGGTGATCTTAACGCGTGCGCCCTTCTTGAGGAAACGCAGAACGTGGCCCTTCTTGGTCTCGTAGTCGCCAACGTCGATCTTGGGTCGGAACTTCATTTCCTTGACCTCGACCTTGGACTGGTTCTTACGAGCAGCCTTGGCCTTCATGGCCTGCTGGTACTTGAACTTACCGTAGTCCATGACCTTGCAGACCGGCGGCTCCGCGTTGGGAGCGATCTCGACCAGGTCGAGACCCTGATCGTCGGCGACGCGCTGGGCATCGCGGATGGCGAACAGGCCGAGCTGAGAGCCATCGACGCCAATCAAACGGCACGAAGATGCAGTGATCTCGTCGTTGATGCGGGTGTCATCAGACTTAGCTATTTTCCCTACCTCCATTCATAAAAAAATAACCCGGCACTTCTCAGCAACCAGGTCGTACACATAGAGTTCCTCGATTTGAGGAAGGGAATCTAAGTTGTATGACCAGTCAGCTGCTCATTGGCGCCAAAAGGTGGGAACCCTCGGGTTCCTCTTTAGGGCATTGCGGGAACAACGCCTTGCGAATAATAACACGTACAGCGCGTTATCACATTACGTACACGAAAAAGGGGCCTTGACCCCCCTGAACGCTCGCTTGCATGTATGGTGCCCGAGGCGAGACTCGAAGGGCCTTCGCTTCGCGAAGCCCCGGGCTTCGGGCGCGCGGCGCCCTCGCCACGCTCCGCTACAAACAGGCCGCAGGCCTGTTTGCTTAACGCTTCGCGCGCTCACGCGAGTTCGGCACGAAAAAGGAGGCCGCAACCCCCTTGAACGCTCACTTGCATGTATGGTGCCCGAGGCGAGACTCGAACTCGCACGTTGTTGCCAACGGTGGATTTTGAGTCCACTGCGTCTGCCAATTCCGCCACTCGGGCACGTAATGCGTGAGTTAGTTTATCACAGCTTTCTACCGATTAGTCCGAAAATGGAACTTCGAGCATTTCGATGAGCTCGACCGAACGGAGCATCTCGCGCTGACGGCATCCACGACCGTCGACCGAGACCTCCCCCATCTGGTTGTCATAGGGGTCCTCGCGCATGCCGTCGAAAGAGGGCTCAAACTCTGCCTGGAATCGATTGTTGGCCACCATACGCCACGGGTCGAGATTGCCAAAGTAGTGACGGCGGCGCCACTCCTCCCCCATCCTGCGAGCAGAAGATCCAAATGACACGTCGGCGTTGAGCCAACCGGTCTGCGGCGTATAGAACTCTGCCCAGTCGTGCGACCCCACCGAATCGGGCGCAACATACAGGCCGCTCTGCCAACGGGCAGGCACGCCCGCGATACGACACATGGTGATAAACGTGAGCGCCATAACGCCGCAATCGCCGCGGAGCGAATGCACACAGTCATCGGCAATAGATCCCAAAAGCAAATACGGCGGCTGATAGCGATAGTCAATATACTGCGTCAGGTAATCATAGATAGCACGGGCGCGATCGAGCGGATCCTCGAGTCCGTCAACAACACTGGCCGTCAGCTGCTGCAGATACGGCGTAAATGCAATGTGTGGTCGGTCCTCGGAAATATCCTCGGGCAGAGGCGCGTCCATACGCGGATGAACAGGAAGTGTGCCACCGTAGACATCACAATAAGCAGCATCGATGTGATAACGATAGGTCACCGAGAATGAGCGTTCACTCGAAGAAGACCACGAGGCGGTACGCGCCGAAGCGTTCGCGGGAGCAACAGCACCTTCCGGCGTCATGTCGAGAATCTCGACCCGAGACTGCTGACGGCAGGCAGCCGCGACGGGAAGCCAAGCGCAAACGGTCTCCCCCTCCAGAGCGCCGGGGACAGACACGGACGCTTTAAGCGTAATGACGCGAGCCAAACCGTTTTGCGACTCCATCTCCTTGAGCATCTCGTTGCGCAGTGCAATTCCGTCCGTAGGATCGGACCGCATGCCGGGGACCTCTTTGGGATACACTCGAAGCGAATTGAGAAAGTTGTCGAGAACGAACAGCTCGCCATTGATAAAGCGCCAGTCAATACGCTTGCGATCAATCAGGTCGTCAAACTGCTCCTCGGTAAACTCAGGCCACTCCTCGCGAATCATCGCAATAGCCCGAGCGCGCGACACCGAAAAATGAAGCGGCATCTCAAGCATGCGATACCGCTCGGCACGAACGCAGGCGGCAAGCGAGGGATCGGGATCTTGGGCAAGTAGGCGGTCGCAAGCCTCAATAGCCTGCGAAAGATACCCCGCGTCCTTTAAACGCAGAATCTCGGGTGGCAAGCCAACATCTAGAAAACGGAAGTCATCATTGCAAACATCAACAGAGCAACCAACAGGACCCTCGTCAATAACCTTCCCATCCGAAGGCAGCACATTAATAACAGCCATACCAAACTCCAAGTCATCAGAACTCTTGAAGTCCATTGTAGCGAGATAAAAAAGAAAGCCCCAACAAGGGAGCCATCAACACCGCCGAGCGGTAGTCAAAAAATGAATTCAGCCCAGTAACCCTGTAGCGAGTTAACAAAGGAGGCCCCGTTCACCCGGAGCTGATTCCGTCGCGCGACTTCTGGCGAAGCCAGTAGCCACCTTAATTCAGACTCGTAACCCTGCGGCGTTAAACGAAG
>JAXJPE010000087.1:0-44813 GCA_036426035.1 Collinsella sp. | reverse complement strand
GCACCATGCACTTGGCGCCCAACGTCTCCCTCCGGATGTTGCCCTGCGAACCATCGATCCAGGCCTTCAGGCTCATAGGAACGTCCTCGACCCTTACAGCATCGAACTCGGGCGCGAGGGCAAGCAAAGCATGCGCGATAGCATTGAACATAATGGATACTCCTCATATATATAGGCACAGAGCCGCCAAATTGATAGAAGGAGCCCCGCCGGACAACCCCGGCGGGGCTCGGACTCAGCCGCAGACGCGGCATCATATATGCGGGCGGAACGTAGGGGCCACCGATGTTAAGAAGTGTCAGCAAGCATAACGAAAGGTAGGGACCCCGTGCGCCCGTTATGTATCACGCGGATGGGCCGCGCGGATACCAAAGGAAGGAAAAGCCTTAGGCCTGGGCGGCAGCGGAGCTGGGACCCTGGACCTTAGCCCACGTCTTGAGCGACAGCGTATCGATCTCGATAAAGCCGGCGCTGGCCTTCTCGTCAAACGTGGTGTCGCGGTCGTAGGTAGCCAGACCGTAGTCGTAGAGGCTGAAGGGGCTCTTGCGGCCGACGACGTGGCAGTTGCCCTTAAAGAACTTCAGGCGGACGGTGCCGGTCACAAACTTCTGGGTATCGGCCATAAAGGCATCGAGCGCGTTTTTGAGCGGGCTGTACCACTGGCCGTTGTACACGGCGGTGGCCCAATCCTGCTCGAGCTTGATCTTGGTCTTGAGCAGGTCGCCCTCGACGCAGATGTCCTCGAGCGCCTTGTGGGCGGTGATGAGCGTCAGGGCTCCGGGAACCTCGTAGCACTCGCGGCTCTTGAGGCCCACCAGACGATCCTCGACCAGATCGAGACGGCCAAAGCCGTTGTCGCCGGAGATCTTGTTGAGGGCGATGACGATCTCGGAGAGTTTCATCTTCTTGCCGTCGACGGCGACGGGCTTGCCGGCCTCAAACTCAATCTCGGTGTAGGTCGGGGTGTCCGGCGTGTCCTCGGGGTTCTTAGTCATAACCCAAGCGTCGTCGAGCGGCTCGTTCCAGGGATCCTCCAGGTGACCGCACTCGATGGCACGACCCCACAGGTTGTCGTCGATGGAGTAGGGGTTGTCGTTGGCACCCTCGGGAACCGGCACGTTGTGGGCGTGGGCATAGGCGACCTCATCGGGACGGCACTTCAGGTCCCACTCGCGAACCGGGGCGATAACTTTGAGCTCGGGGTCGAGGGCCTTGACGGCAGCCTCGAAGCGGACCTGGTCGTTACCCTTGCCGGTGCAGCCGTGGGCGACGTAGGTCGCGCCAAACTCGTGAGCGACCTCGACAAGCTTCTTGGCGAGCAGCGGTCGGGAAAGAGCGGAGAGCAGCGGGTACTTATTCTCGTACATGGAGTTTGCGGCGATGGCCTTAGTCAGGAACTCATCGGAGAACTCGTCGCGCAGGTCGAGCACCTGGCAATCGAGAACGCCCAGGTCGAGCGCCTTCTGTTTTTTGGCATCCAGGCCGGTCTCCTCCTGGCCCACGTTGCCGCAGACGCAAACGACGTCGAGATTCTTCTCGTCCTGGAGCCACTTGACACATACGGATGTATCAAGACCACCGGAATATGCGAGAACGACTTTTTCCTTGCTCATGGCTGTTTCCTTTCGCCCTTGGTAGCTAGTTAGAACATCGGTCAGTTGCAAGTCACCTTGAGGTCAAAAACCGTGCAATATCAGGTTATTCAGCAGAATGCATCACAGGCATGCCCTAGAAACATGCGACTATGTCGTGCTTAAACCCAACGACCTCAAAATGACTCTGTTGAGGCAATTCGCCCCATGTGGACAGAGACGATTGTTATCGTCGTCGGGAAATTGCGCGCTGGCGTCGGAGAGCATTGTCTGCAGTGGTGATGATCTGTACGAACTGCATCTGCCTCTCCTTTCACGTATCGCCGGGCGCAATTCAAATATCGCAAACGGTACCTTTTCCTCGGTAAGCGGCTCTTTTGCCGTCTCCGTTTTCGATGTTCACTATATTACGATAAAGTGCACGCTGCGCAAGCGGCAAATTCAAATTTCTGAAAAGTTTTTTCATTAGTTTGTGAATTGCAGTGCAAATACGCACCATTCCTGCGAAAATACGCTCGACTACTAGTTGATGGTTATAACGTCTGAAACAATCTCGAAACGAAAGGCGCATTTTTATGCAAACTTACGAATCGGACGCCAACATCGGCAACATTAAGATTCTCGCCGTCGATATGGACAAGACGCTGCTGACCGACGAGCGTGTGCTGCCCCAGGGTCTTGATGAGCGCCTGGACAAGCTCGCCGACGCCGGCATCGTATTCTGCCCCGCCAGCGGACGTCCCGCCCCCAAGCTCGAGGAGATGTTCGAGGGTATCAAGAACCGCCTCGCCTTTTGTCCCGACAACGGAGCGTGCGTGATCTATCGCGGCAGCTATATCTATAAGAGCAATATTGACGTGGAGCTGTATCAGCAGGTCTTGAGCCGTGCCTCGGAGGATCCTCGCGCTGTCCCCGTCCTGTGCTGCTTCGACGAGTTCTACGTGCTTGCCCGCGACCATCAATACCACGACGAGATCAGCGTCTACTACAACACAATCAACTACGTCGACAGCTTTGAGGGCATTGATTTCGAGTCCAACAAGATTTCGGTCTTCTTCCCCGGCTACGACGCCGAGCCCGCTTTCCGCGAGACCTATAGCCCCGAGTTCTCGGACAAGCTCTACGTCACCAACGCCGGGCGCGAGTGGATCGACTTTATGAACCTGGGCGTCGACAAGGGCGCCGGCGTCGCTCACCTGTGTGAGCACCTGGGCATCGATATTGCCGATGCTGCCGCCGTGGGCGACACCTACAACGACATCCCCATGCTGGAGCGCGTCGGGCACAGCTTTATCGTGGACAATGCCGAGGAGCACATGAACGCGCATGCCAAGTGGCGCATTCCGACCAACAACGACGGGGGCGTACTGACGCTCATCGACGCCATCTTGGCGGCACGTTAATCTATCTCGTCGCCATGCCCGGGGCCGGCCGTTTGATTTTTGCTCGGTCAGGTCCAGGGCTCGCTCGAAGGCCACATTAAGTGGCCTTCGGCTCGTGCGGAATCTACAAAAATCAAACGGCCGGCCCCGGGCATGGCTACGTTAACTTGCTTGCCGCCTAGATAGTGTCTTGAGCATCTAGATACTTAGCTGAATAGTTATGGATGAAGGGAGTTCCTTGCTGAAAGGGACTCCCTTCTGGTCTGTTTACTTTGGAACTGTGGGCGCTTCCCTATTTCGCGTCGGCCCAGGTTATGCCGGTGCTGGCTTCGGCGATGAGGGGTACGCGTAGGTCTACGACGTGCTCCATGACGTCGCGGACCATGGCGGTGAGGCGCTCGACTTCGTCGACGGGGCACTCGAAGTCCAGTTCGTCGTGTACCTGCAGAATCATGTGGGCAGCAAAACCCTCTTCTTCCAGGCGGCGGCTTACGCGGGCCATGGCAATCTTGATGATGTCGGCCGCGGTGCCCTGCATGGGGTGGTTCATGGCCGTGCGCTCGCCAAAACCGCGGAGTTGCGGATTTTTAGCCTTGAGCTCCGGAATATGGCGACGGCGGCCGTACATGGTCTCGGCGTAGCCCGTCTGCTTGGCACGCGCCACCACGTTGTCGAGGAACGTACGCACGCCCGGATAGGCCTCGTAGTAGCGGTCGATCATGCCACGCGCCTCGGCCATCGAGATGTGCAGCGACTGCGAGAGACCGTAGGCCTGCTGACCGTACACGATGCCAAAGTTCACGGCCTTGGCGCGGCTGCGCAGGTCGGGCGTTACCTCGGACACGGGAACGCCAAACACGCGCGCGGCCGTCTCGGCGTGGAAGTCCTCGCCCTCGTTAAAGGCGCGCACCAGGTGCTCGTCGCCCGAAAGATGCGCGAGCAGGCGCAGCTCGATCTGCGAGTAGTCCACCGCCAAAAAGACGCTGCCCTCGCCCGCCGAGAACGCCGTCTTGACGGTACGCCCCAGCTCAGAGCGCGTCGGGATGTTCTGCAGGTTCGGGTCGCTCGAGGACAGACGCCCCGTTGCGGTAATGGTTTGGTTGTACGTGGTGTGCACGCGGCCGTCACCGCGGCGTAGCGGGCCCAACGTGTCCAGATAGGTTGACTTGATCTTGGACTTCTCGCGCCAGTCCAAGATCAAACGAACAATCTCGTGGTCGCGGGCAAGATCACTCAGTACCTTGGCGTTGGTCGAATAGTAGCCGCGCTTGGTCTTTTTGAGACCCTTGGTCGGAAGGCCCATCACATCAAAGAGCACATGCGAGAGCTGCATGGGGCTGCCGATGTTAAAGGTCTCGTCACCGGCAAGGTCGCGAATGCTTCGCTCGACCTCGGTGATCTGGGTCGCCAGGCCCTCGGACAGGCTGCGCAGACGGTCGGGATCCACGAGCATGCCCGCGCGCTCCATCTTGGCAAGTACCGGAACGAGCGGCATCTCGATGCCATCGAACACGTTGGCGGCATTCTCACGGGCCATGCACTCGCGCAACGGCGCCACGAGCGCCAGCGTCAGAGCCGCAGTACGGGCGGCAGGCGCCGGAGCGTCCTCACAAGCACCCTCTGCGCCGCGCGCCGCAGGCAGCGCCATCTGCAGATACGTATCGGCCAGATATGCCTCGTCAAACTCGGAGCGGTCGGAATCCAACAGGTAAGCGGCGACCACGGTGTCGAAGATGCACGTGGAATCGACTGCTAGCGGATCCATGAGCTCGGGCTCAGAAGAATCGATGGGCGAAAGCTCGTGCAGCAGCGCCTTCGTATCCGGGCTCGCCACGCGGCCCTCCATAAACAGGCGCGCAAGCACGCCGGCGATCACACCGTGAGCGAAGTTGAAGCCATCGACTACGGCAGTGGAGGCGCCGTCGCCCTCCTCGAGCGCGAACAGGCCCTTGGACGTCGCCAACCACAGCGTGCGCGTCAGTCCAAAGAGCGCGCCCTCTTCCTTGTCGTCATCCACCACGGCGGCGACCCACTCGCCGGCATCAATCGCGCGGGAGACCTCAGCCGCAACGGCACCAAGCGCGTCGGCATCGCCGGCGGCTGCGCGAACCATAGCAGGTATCTCAAACACACTGGAGGCAGCAGCAGCCCCGCCCTCGCCGCCGATCAGCGCCAAGAAACGGTTCTGCATGGCGGTGATACCAAGTGTGCCCAGCGCCGCGGACACTTCGTCGGCAGAAAACGCCGGGAAGGACGTTTCGTCAAAGTCGAGCTCGACGGGCGCATCGGTGCGAATGGTTGCGACCTTGCGGCTCAGCAGCGCATCGTCGATGTGCGCACGCAGGTTCTCGCCCATCTTGCCCTTGACCTCGTCGGCATGCGCGATGACCTCGTCCAAGCTGCCGTACTGTGCGATGAGCGCGCTCGCCTTTTTGGGGCCGATGCCCGGTACGCCGGGAATGTTGTCCGACGTATCGCCCTTTAGACCGTAAAAATCGGGCACGAGCGCCGGCGTAATGCCGTGATACAGGTCGTCCACGCTCTCGGGCGTCATGATCGCCACGTCGGACAGGCCCTTGCGGGTCGAGACCACGTTGACGTGCTCGGTCACGAGTTGATACATGTCGCGGTCGCCGGTCACCAGCAGCATGTCGCAGCCGGCCTCTTCACCCAGGCGCGCCATGGTTCCCAGGATATCGTCGCCTTCCCAGCCCTCGGACTGCAGAATCGGCACGTTGAGCGCGGTGAGCAGCTCCTTGATCATAGGGAACTGCGCATGCAGATCGGGGTCCATGGGCGGGCGTTGCGCCTTATACTGCGGCAGCATCTCCATGCGCACGCGCGGTTTGCCCTTGTCAAACGCCACGACCACACCGTCGGGGTTAAAGGCATCGATCATCTTGAGAAACATGTTCAGAAAGCCGAAGATCGCGTTGGTGGGGCGCCCGTCCGGCGCATTCATGGTGGGCGGCACGGCGTGGAAGGCGCGGTGCATGAGCGAGTTGCCGTCGATAACGGCAAAGGTGCGGCGCTTGTCAGACATATTGAATACCTCGCTTTGGGCTGGGCACGGTTTGCTCACACCAGTTTACACGCTCCCCGCCCCGCGGCCACCGCACATCAGGCTTCCCTGCCGCCGCGGGCCCGCGCGTGATACGATGGCTCACGGTACATCAACCAGCACGATCGATCCGAAAGGAGCCTGCGTCATGGAGCGTCCCTGCGCATGGAAAAAGTACACGCCACAGCAAGTCGAGGAACTCGAGGAGCTTTGCCGCGGCTATAAGCAGTTTTTGAGCGAGAATAAGACCGAGCGCCTGTGCGTCAAGACCGGCATCAAGATGGCCGAGGAGGCGGGCTACGTCGACTTGGAGACCGTGATTGCCGAGGGCCGCACGCTCAAGGCCGGCGACAAGGTGTACGCCGCCAATCACGGCAAAGACCTCATGCTCGTCAACCTGGGCACCGCCCCGCTCGAGCAGGGCTTTAACATCCTGGGTGCTCACGTGGACTCGCCGCGCCTGGACCTTAAGCAGAATCCCGCCTTCGAGGCCGGCGACATGACCTACCTCGACACGCACTACTACGGCGGCGTCAAGAGCTACCACTGGGTGGCCTCCCCGCTTGCACTCGTGGGCGTCATCTGCAAAAAGGACGGCACCACCGTCGACATCAACATCGGCGACAAGGCAGACGATCCGGTCTTTACCATCTCCGACCTGCTGATCCACCTCTCGAGCGAGCAGATGTCCAAGCCCGCCAAGGACGCCGTCGACGCCGAGATCCTCGACGTGATCGTGGGCGGCCGTCCCGTCAAGTTCGATGAGGACGACAAGGACGCTCCCAAGGAGCCCGTCAAGCAGATGTTCCTGGACATCCTCAAGGAGCAGTACGGCGTCGAGGAGGAGGACTTCCTCTCCGCCGAGATCGAGGTCGTGCCCGCCGGTCCCGCCCGCGACATGGGCCTCGACCGCTCCATGATTTTGGGCTATGGCCACGACGATCGTGTCTGCGCCTATCCGTCCATGCTCGCCCAGATCGACGTCGCCAACGTGGAGCGCACGAGCATCACGCTCATCGTCGATAAGGAGGAGATCGGCTCCGTGGGTGCCACCGGTATGACGAGCCGCTTCTTCGAGAACACCGTCGCCGAGATCATGACGCTCGCCGGCGAGGATAGCCCGCTGGCCCTGCGCCGCGCGCTCGCCCGCAGCCGCATGCTCTCCTCCGACGTGTCCGCCGGTTTCGACCCGGGCTATGCCGGCAAGTTCGAGACGAAGAACGCCGCCTTTATGGGTCGTGGCCTGTGCTTTAACAAGTACACGGGCAGCCGCGGCAAGGGCGGTTCCAACGACGCCGATGCCGAGTACGTGGCCCTCGTCCGCGACATCATGGACGAGGCCGGCGTGGACTTCCAGACCTGCGAGCTCGGCCGCGTCAACGCGGGCGGCGGCGGCACCATCGCCTACATCATGGCCAAGTACGGCATGAACGTCATCGACTCCGGCGTTGCCGTCCTGTCCATGCACGCCCTGTGGGAAGTCGCCAACAAGGCCGATATCTACGAGGCCTACCGCGGCTACAAGGCCTTCCTCGAGCGCGCCTAACAAACCCTCGTAAAGCGCCCCAAACCAGCCCTTTATAACTTGCGGTGAAATACGGATTCATCAGGCCTTCCAACAGGAAAAGCGTTCCGCATTTCACCGCAACTTTTTAACGGGAGGAGGATTCCGTGCTACAGGTCGTCATTTCGCCCGCCAAACAGATGCGGACAGCTCAAGATGCCTTTGACGTTTGGGGCATACCGCCTTTTGCACACCAGACGGCCCGGCTTCATCAGACACTGCTGGGCATCGAACGCGAGGATGGCGCGGCAGGCCTTCAGGCCCTTTGGAACGTGAGCGACAGGCTGCTTGCAACGTGTCTGGATACGCTTCACGAATTTATGCCCGTCCTGAGCGATGCCGACCTCGCCGATCCCGATATCGCGCGTCGAATCTCCCCCGCCGTAATGTCCTACCACGGCATCCAATACCAAAGCATGGCGCCCGAGGTCATGGATGCCGCACAGCTCGACTGGCTGCAAAACCATCTCTGGATCCTCTCCGGATTGTACGGATGTGTGCGGCCTTTCCATGGCGTTGAGCCCTATCGGCTCGAAATGGGAGCCAAGCTCGCCGTCAACAACGCCCGTGACCTCTATGCGTTTTGGGGCGACAAACTTGCATGCGCCATTGCGCCGACCGGCTCCAACACCACGGTCGTCAACCTTGCCAGCGCGGAGTACGCCAAGGCCGTTCTACCCCATCTCGCAGGCGACGCCACAACCGTCACTTGTCTCTTTGGCGAAGGTGTCCGCAACGGCAAGCCCATCCAGCGCTCGACCGCCAGCAAAAAGGCGCGCGGCTCCATGGTGCGCTGGATGGCAGAAAACAAGCTCGAGGACGCCGCCGGTCTTGCCGAGTTCAACATCGGCTATCGCCACGCCCCCGAGATCTCATACCCAGGCACCCTCGTGTTCATCAACGAACAGATGCTCTAGACCCGCCACCCAAAACTGACCCGCTCAGCCTTCTCTATATAACTTGCGGTGGAATAGTTCCTATTTGAGCCTTTTATCGCACAATCAGGAACTATTCCACCGCAACTTTTATGAATTGGCTGGCTAGGCTCGACACCTATTCTGCTAGACCGTCGGCCTTTGCAATCCCGTTTGTCGAACCGTCCTGATAGATAATCTTGACGTGCTCAACCTCGGAAACCGCAACACCCGTCGGAGGCTCCAGACGCCATTCCGTCAGGGCGATATCCATGGTCGTGGGCACATCTCCTTGATCTTTGAGCTTCACCGTCAGCGTTTTGAGCGCCGCGTCAAACGTCACGCGTTCGATTTCTTCGCCCGGAATGGACCCACCACTCAGCTGCAACTGCACAAACTCATCGCGCGGGTACCAATAATCGCCCGGAATGGCGAGCGTATTGGCATTACCGCCAGTACTCCTCACCGTCATAATCGGTAGGCTATCATCAGCCTCGAACTCCCATGCAGCGCCGCCGCGACCACCAAACGTCCAGATACAACAGGCAATCACCATCACGACAAGGATCGCAAAACCAATCGCGACAAGGCCATGGTGCGCACGGCCCTCCTCGGCCGATACGTCCCATTGCATCTCTCGATATAGATGCTTGTCTTCCATGTTCGCCTCCCCACGGGCATGCTCATCGCGTCAATCGTACCCATTCGAGCTATACTTGAGCCCACCACATAAACGGGGAGCTTGCAGGACAAGACGGCAGGCTGAGACTGGGCGCGCCCGCCCTGACCCGCAAACCTGATATGGGTAATGCCAACGAAGGGAGCCGTGCCAATGAGCACACAGACCGAGCCCAAGCTCGTCACGCAAATCGACTTCGCCCGCGCTGGGCAGATCACACCTCAGATGAAAGAGGTCGCCGAGCGCGAGCATCGCGACCCCGAGTACATCCGCGAGCGCGTGGCAGACGGCCGCATCGCCATTCCCGCCAACATCGTGCATATCAAAAAGGGCATGCGCGCCTTTGGTGTCGGCGAGGGCCTGTCCACCAAGGTCAACGTGAACTTGGGCATCTCGGGCGACAAGGCCGATGCCGCCGAGGAATGGAAGAAGGTCAAGATTGCCGAGGACTTTGGCGCCGACGCCATCATGGACCTCTCCAACTCGGGCAAGACGCGCCAGTTCCGCCAACAGCTCATCGACGAGACGCCGCTCATGGTAGGCACCGTCCCCATGTACGACGCCATCGGCTACATGGAAAAGCCGCTGGTCAAGCTCACCAAGGACGACCTGCTCGAGGTCGTTCGCGCGCACGCCGAGGACGGCGTGGACTTCATGACCATCCACTGCGGCATCAACAAGTCGGTCATCAAGACCTTTAAGGAGACCGGCCGCCTCATGAACATCGTCAGCCGCGGCGGCTCGCTGCTGTTTGGCTGGATGGAAGTCACCGGCAACGAAAACCCCTTCTACGAGTTCTACGACGAGGTGCTCGAGATCTGCCACGAGTACGACGTGACGATCTCGCTCGGCGATTCCTGCCGCCCGGGCTGTCTCTACGACTCAAACGATGCCACCGAGACCGCCGAGATGATCGAGCTGGGCAAGCTGTGCAAGCGCGCTTGGGCCGCCGGCGTCCAGGTTATGGTCGAGGGACCGGGTCACATGGCGCTCGACGAGATCGCCGCCAACATGAAGCTGCAGAAGCGCCTGTGCCATAATGCGCCGTTCTATGTGCTGGGGCCGCTGGTGACCGATATCGGCGTGGGCTACGACCACATCACCGCCGCCATCGGTGGCGCCATCTCCGCCAGCTCCGGCGCCGACTTCCTGTGCTACGTGACACCCGCTGAGCACCTGTGCCTGCCCAACGCCCAGGACGTGCTCGATGGCCTCATGGCCACCAAGATCGCCGCACACGCCGCCGATATCGCCAAGAAGGTGCCGCACGCCCGCGATCTGGACGACAAGATGGGCCAGGCACGCCGCAAGCTCGACTGGGACGCCATGTGGAAGTGCGCCCTCGATCCCGTCACCGGCAAGAAGCGCTACGAGGAGTCCCCTGCCGCCACCGAGGGCACCTGTACCATGTGCGGCAAGATGTGCGCCGTCCGCACCGTCAACAAGGTATTCGAGGGCACGACGATCGACCTTGGCATGGAGGACTAGACTCCTCGCTGCGATCGCTTCTAGCGGCGAGCCGGCGCCCCTCAATTGTTGACGTGTGAACATTTGCTTACATTTGCGTAAAGATTGCATCGCCCGCCCGGGTTCGACATAGAGTCGGCCCGGGCATCTTTATAATGCTGGCTTAAAGACCCATTTGAATCCGACCGAACAAGGGAGCGAACATGGATCGCAGTAAGGTACCCGCCGTCCTGTCCATCGCAGGATCAGATTCCAGCGGTGGTGCCGGCATTCAGGCCGACATCAAGACCATCACGGCGCACCGCCTGTATGCCGAGACGGCCATCACCGCTATCACCGCACAGAACACCCTGGGCGTCACCGCCGTACAGAACATCTCCCCGGATATTGTCGCCGCGCAAATCGATGCCGTTTTTGACGATATCCGACCCAGCGCCGTCAAGATCGGCATCGTTTCCTCTGCCGAGATTATCGAGGTTATCGCCGACCGCCTGGGCGCCTGGGACGCACAAAATATCGTCGTCGACCCCGTCATGGTCGCCACCTCGGGCGCTCGCCTGATCGCAGAGGACGCCGCCGAAGCGCTTACACGCCGCCTGTTCCCACTGGCGACCGTCATCACGCCCAATATTCCCGAGGCCATGGCGCTGCTCGATTACGAGGTCGATTCCGAGCGCACGCAGCAAAATGCCGCTATGCTCCTCACCCGCCGCTTTGGGTGCGCGTCTCTCGTTAAGGGCGGGCATTTTGTCAACGAGGCCAACGATGTGCTAGCAGAGCCCGCACCGCTCGATGACGAGGGCAACCACCTGGGCGATCCGCTCACCACGTGGTTCCGCCACAAGCGCATCGAGACCGGCAACACGCATGGTACCGGCTGCACGCTTTCGTCCGCCATCGCCTGTGCGCTGGCCCAGGGTATGGATCTTGCCGATGCCGTCAACGCCGGCAAGGCCTACCTAACGGGCGCCCTCGCCGCCGGCCTTGACATGGGCAAAGGCTCCGGCCCTGTCAACCACATGTGGCAGTATTAAGATTCACAGCCCAAAACCACCGCAAAGGGGACAGGCACCTTTGCGGTGGTTCCCACAAACATCTCGATCCGTAACAGTTAGAGTCCATTTTTCGGCCCACCTGTTACAGATTGAGACATTCAAATTCCGCTGAGAAGATAATCTCGGTCTGTAACAGTAACTCGGCGAAATCGACCCTAGATGTTACAGATCGAGACAAACGACCGATATCGACCTAAATAATCTCAATCTGTAACATCTAGCCCGTTTTCGGCCTTACAACTGTTACAGATCGAGACAAAGCAACGAAACAAGCCGCCGCAAGGGGAACTTCTGTGGTGGCTTGGGGTCGCGCTACTCACCGAGCATCTCTTGGAGCTTGGCTGCCACGGCGTGACCCAGGCTCTCATGACTTTCGGGCATCATATGCAGATAGTCGATATCGCCCGGCTCGGCAAAGTCGGCGGCATTCAAAAAGTCGCAGCCAAACTGCTCAGCCACATGTGCGTAGTACTCGCCAAAATGCTCCGAGGCCTCGACGGAACGCTCGTCAAAATCGGTCATATATACATCGGCGATTTGCGGTTTGATCTTGATAGGCGCCATCAGCAGAATGCGCGGACAAGGCGCAGCGTCGGTCCACGGAAACGCGCGGACGGCGCGAATCAGCGCCATGGCGCCACGGGCGATATCGGAAGCTGTCACGTTAAAGACCGTCTTACAGTCGTTGGTGCCCAGCATGATCACAATGGCGTCCAGCGGCTTATGGGCCTCGAGCAGCATCGGAAGTGCGCGGATGCCGTTAAGATTGGTGTCCAGATGGCACATGTCGTCGCGTACCGTCGTGCGGCCGTTGAGGCCTTCTTCAATTACATGCCAGCCCTCGCCTAAGTCACGTTGGGCCACGCCGCACCAGCGCACATCCTGCGCATAGCGCACCGCGGTGCCGTCGCGCATGCCCGCCGGATCGTAACCATAGGTGTTGCTGTCGCCAAAGCATAGAACGTTTTTCATCGTAAGCCCCTCGCTCAGTAAAAAGCCGACGGAAGCAGCCTCTCCCGCCGGCTCGACCCATCTGTCAGCACGTACCAATTACAGGTACTTGCGCCAATCGTCCTCGTCCTCATCATCCTCGGTAGCAGCCTGGGTCTGCTCGGCGGCGCGAGCTGCCGCAGCGCGAGCGGCAACCTGGGCATAGGACTCCTCGTTGCGCTCGGGGAAGTTTGCCAGCACGTGCTCGAACTTGGCAAAATCCTCATCCCAGCGCGTAGAAGGCACGGCAAAGAAGACTTGCTTGACCTTAAAGTCGCCCGACGCGAGCTCCTTGCGGAAGAGCTCGGCCACGGCCTCGGCGTCAAAGCCGTTGTTGTCGCAGCCCCAAGCGCCCAGTACGAGCTTCTCGCGACCCAGCTCGTCGCAGATGGCAAGCACAAAGCGAATGCGGTCGCGCAGGGCGTCCAGCAGAGCATCGTCGCTCACGCGATACTCCTGGCGGGCGCGCTTAACGTTGGGCGCGGCGGCCACGATCACGTCGGCGTATGCATGCACGTGGTTGCGGTCGAAGCGCACCGCAGGCACCACCAGCGCACGGTTGCGGTAAAGCTCGCAGTTGATGTTGCGGCGACGGTTCTCGCCGTACCATTTGCGCTGCTTATCGAGAACGTTGTACAGATACGAATCGGCGCACAGCGTGGCCTCCTGGCCCAGATAGCCCTGGATGTAGCCACCGCCCGGGTTGGTGAACGAGGCAAAGGCGAGCACGGCCATGTCGCAGAACTGCGCATAGCCACGACCGTTGTCCAGGATGGCCTGCGTGGCGGAGGCATCGAGCACGGTGACCTCAGGCAGAACCGGAGCGGGCTCCTCAGCAGGCGCGGACTCAGCTTCGGCGATTTCCTCGGCAGGCTCAGGCGCTGCCTCGGTCTCGGGCGCCGTCTCGGTCTCGGCAGCCTCCGCGCCCTCGACGTCCTCGGCAACCTGTTCTTCGGCGGCCACAGCACTCTGAACCTTGGCCTTCATCGCCGCGACAAAACCGGCAGGCATACCATCGAACTCGCACACGCCGGCAAGCGAACGCTCGATATCCTTGGCGCACGCTTCGGACACAGTTGCCACGTGACGCTCGGCGGCCTTGGCACGGGCCTCGCGCTTGGGATTGGGCTGACCCGCTCGGTTGGACCTGCGGTTACGGTTCCTGTTGTCGACGTCTGCCATAAGTGGTCACCTTTCTCGGTCTCTGCCGCTATCGGCTTTTCCCATCCATGATACCCCGCCGCGTACAAAAAAGACGGCCCCGAAGGACCGCCTTTCGCATCGATTTGCACGCACGGCAAGCACCGCCGCAATTCGCCACTAGTCGCGACGGCCGAGGATGTTCAGGATGCGCAGGAACACGTTGATAATGTCCACGAACAGATTGGACGCCATGAGCACGGCGTTGGGCAGCGTAGGCGGCACCGTCGTAGCAACATAGGTGTCGTAGCCAATAAAGCCGGCGAACACCACGATCACGATCAGGTCGGTGATGGTCTGCGAGACGTCCATGAACATCAGCACGATCTCAACCAGAATCGTGGCAAGCAGGATGCCAAAACCGATGCCATATACGCGCTGGAAAAACTTGGGGAACGTCACGCCCAAGGCGCCAAAAACAAAGGTGATGGCGGCCGTAGCGATAAAGGCAGTGTTGATGGTGGGCAGGTCGTAGTTGGCAAGGCCAAACGACGCGGTCAGGCCAAAGGTACTCGCAAAGATTACGTAGCCCACAAGGGACAGGCCCACGGACTGCTTGCTGGCGGCGGCCGACATCATGACCATGCCGACGATGGTCAAAATAAACGAGCCAAAGACCAGCGGCAAGGCGGCGCCGCTCATCATCATGCGCGCAAACGACATGGTGCTCGTAAAGTAGGCGCCGGCGCCCATGGCGCAAAAGCCCAAGAAGATCAGGGCAGACATGGCGAGATTGTACGCGCGCGGCGACATCTCCTTGGCGCGGCTTGCGCCGCTCTCGACGGGGCCGTTCTGATAGCCCTGGATATCGTTCATAGGTTCGTCCTTTCAAAAAGCGCCACAAATAACGGCGCAGTAGCTGACAAGATTCCTGTCATTGTACCCGAACGCCGTGCGTCCTTACCTACGGCGCTCGCCCTCGAGCGTACGGTCGAATGCCCACACCCACCAACGCATCAGATGGGCCTGCGAGCCATCTGGTCGTTCACGCGTCTGGTCCTCCAGATACAACTCGGTCGCGTGCCCGCCAAAACGCACCTTATAGGTTGCCGTACGAATGCCGTGAACCGTTAAGCCAAAGCCCGTGGACGAGACAATCTCGTCAATCGTAAAGCAACGACCGTCGACCCAGCAGACGGTGACCGGCACGACTTGTCCGCCCGCGAGGATGCGAGCCACGACGTCCACATACTGCTTGTGCACGCGCCGAGTTTTGCCATCTGTCTGTCGATATTCCATGTCTCCTATTATCGAACGCATGTTTGCATATTGTAAAGCGAACAGACTGTGGTTTTGGGATGTTGGGGCACGCACACGTGTCCTCATGGTGTGTTAGCAAAAAGAACACCCGCGGTCAACAGGGCTAACATTCAATATTAGTGCCAAAAAATTCACTTCTCCCATCAGAACTCGGTAAAGAAACCCGCAGGAGGTGATACGATTTATCATGTTTTTGTAACGTGCCTGCAAACTTCGAGAAAGCCCATATATGGACGTAACGTTCTCAACCTTCCTCGGCCAAATTGTGTCGAACCCAGTCCTTGCCGTCACCGTGATCCTCGCGCTCGGCGCCATCTTCGTCAATGGATGGACCGACGCGCCCAACGCCATCGCGACCTGCGTCACTACGCGTTGCATGCCCGCCCGCGCCGCCATTCTCATGAGCGCCGCATTCAACTTCCTCGGTGTGCTCATCATGACGCACTTTAATGCGAGCGTCGCCAATACCATCTCGCATATCGTCGACTTTGGCGGAAACAGCACCATGGCGCTCGCCTGTCTGTGCGCGGCGCTGTTCTCCATCGTCGTCTACGGTGCCACAGCGTCGCGTTTTGGCATCCCCACCTCGCAAAGCCACAGCCTTATCGCCGGCCTGACCGGTGCCGCTATCGCCCTCGGCGGCGCGAGCAGCGTCAACGTCCACGAGTGGATGAAGGTCATCTACGGCCTGGCGCTCTCCATCGGCCTGGGCTTTGTCATGGGCTGGGTCCTGTGCAAACTCGTCTCGATTCTTTTCGCCGCCGCCAACAGGCGACGTGCCAATGTCTTCTTTAAATACGCTCAGATCGCGAGCGCCGCGGCCATGAGCTTTATGCACGGCGCGCAGGATGGACAGAAGTTCATCGGCGTGCTCTTTTTAGGCGTGGCCTTCGCAAACGGCCAGACCAGCGTCGGCGATGCCGGCATCCCCATCTGGATTATGCTGCTGTGCTCGGCCACTATGGGTATCGGTACCAGCGTGGGCGGTGAGCGCATCATCAAGTCCGTCGGCCAGAGCATGGTTAAGCTCGAGAAGTATCAGGGCTTCTCCGCCGACCTCGCGGGCGCCGCGAACCTGCTGCTTGCCACCCTTACCGGCATCCCCGTGTCCTCCACACACATCAAGACCTGCGCCATCATGGGCGTCGGTGCCGTCAAGCGCCTCTCGGCCATCAACTTCGGAGTCGTCAAGGACATGATGTTCACCTGGTTCTTCACCTTCCCCGCCTGCGGACTCATCAGCTTTGTCATGGCCAAGCTGTTCATGATGTTCCTCTAATCAAACCGAACGTCCATCCGGACCGCAACACTTCGCCCACCCGTCTTCGCCTCGAAAGGACCCACCCATGGCAAAGAAACCCGATTCGTTCTACTTTGACAACTACGTCGCTTGCGCCGACCTCGCCGTCCAGGCCGCAGAGCTGCTCACCAAGATTTTTGAGAACTTCGATCCCGCGCAGATTCACGACATGCTCGAGGAGATGCATGCGATTGAGCATGCGGCAGACAAGAAGCACCACGAGCTCGAAGACGCCCTGCTCACCGCCTTTATCACCCCGCTCGAGCGCGAGGATCTGGATCTGATGAGCTGCGCGCTCGACACCGTGCTCGACCGTATTGAGGGCGTCGTGCAGCGCGTCTACTTCACCAACATTCAGAGCATCCATCCCGACGCCATCGTCATCGCCCACAAGGTGACTGACGCCTGCCGCGCCATGAAAGACCTGATGGTCGAGCTTCCCAACTACCGCAAGTCCAAAACGCTGCGCGAGCTGGTCATCCAGATCAACACCATCGAGTCCGAGGCCGACGAGCTCTACATCAACGCCATGCGCAACCTGCACGTTAACGGCAAGGATCCGCTCGAGGTCATCGCTTGGCGTGACGTCTACGCCTTCCTGGAGTACTGCGCCGACTGCTGCGAGAATGTGGCCGATGTTGTGGATTCGATTGTCATGAAGAACAGTTAATTGGGGGTACATGTCCCACCGGTCGCGGGCCCGACCACTGATAACCTTTTTCACTCCGGCTGCAAGCAGAGTCGTTCAAAAGGTTATCTGTGGTCGGGCCCGCTCCCTTATGTACCACCATTGGAACTTTGGCTGATAGGTTTAGCGCAATGGGGGGGGTTTGGCTGAAGGGACCTTTGGTATCCGTTCGGACACTTTGGCCCTTGATGAGCGTTTGACTGATTGCTGCTTTGGGTACTGTTTGGGTTAATTTGGGTTTGTTTGATTTTTAATTGTTGGAGGGCTTGTATGTCTTATTTGGATCTGGCTCGGGGTCGGTATTCTTGTCGCGAGTTTGAGAATCGTTCCGTTGAGCAAGCTGTGGTGGATGCCATTGTTGAGGCTGGGCGTATTGCTCCTTCTGCTTGTAATAATCATCCAACCCGTGTGATGGTGTTGGATACGCCTGAGCTTCTGGAGAAGGCAGCTGCTTGTCAGCCTCGGTTTGCTCGTGATGGGTCTATCTTTGGCGCTCCGCTTATCTTCCTTATTTGCAGCGTTACCGATGATGCCTGGGTGCGCCCGTATGATCAGATGAACTCGAGTGCCATCGATACTTCGATCGTCTGCGATCAGATGATGATGGAGGCCACCGAGCAGGGCCTGGGAACGTGCTGGGTATGCCATTTTAAGCCTGGGGTGGCACAGGAGCAGTTCAATCTGCCCAAGGGCGTCTATCCCTATCACATGCTCGTCTGTGGATATCCTGCCGACCACATCGCCGATCCCGAGCATCGCGAGGCCCGTACCATTCCCCTCTCCGACTTCCTCCTCAAGTAGGTTTTGGGACATGCCTTAAAACCTACCCTTGACCGCTCACCCGTTCGCCGAGTTCTGCGCCATTATGTGCAGGGCTCGGTTTTTTATGTTACGCACTCCGGCACAGTCATAAAAAAGGACCCGCAAGCTGCGGGTCCTTTCTAGGCACTAAATTGTAGGCCGAATGTTAGTCCAGGTCGTCGGCAGCAAAGTTGTCGATCGGGGCGAAGGGATCGGCCACGGGGACAACCGGGTCAGCGACGGGCAGCGGCTCGGCGGGAACAGTCACTGCAGGAGAAGCGGCAGAACCGACCGGCGTGGAAGCCATCAGATCGGCCGGGAAGGAATTCTGGGCATCGTCCATGAAGTGCTGGATGAGCTTGAGATACTCTGCCTTGAACTCCTCACGGGAAGCCTTGAGACGATCGATCTCCTCGAGCTCGGCCTGCTTCTCGGTCAGAGCCTGGCGGATAACCTCGCGGGCCTTGGCGTCAGCCTCGTTGCGGATACGCTCAGCGTTCTCGTTGGCATCGTTGACGATGGTCTCAGCGGTCTGCTGGGCAGCGATCAGGGCAGCGGAAATCTGGCGCTCCTGAGCGGAGAAGTCAGGGGCGGGAGCAGCCACGGGGGCGGCAGGAACGGCCTGGGCGGTGGCATCCTGAGCCTGGGCAAGCTGAGCCTGCGCATCGGCAAGCTGCTGCTCGGTAGCAGTCAGACGACCCTTAAGGTCGACGATCTTAGCGAGCATAGCGTCAACCTCGGAGGACAGCGTCTCCAAGAAGACGTCGACCTCGGCAGGATCGTAGCCACGCTTGGCCTCAGAGAAAGTCTGAGCCTGGATGTCTGCAGGGGTAATAGCCATAACAAGTCTCCTTTTTCATCGCCTCGGCGCTACACGCCCGACGTAAGTTACTAAGTCAGTTCTACACGAGTATACCTATAAGAAGCTGCAGAACCAGCCTCTGCACCAACTGCAACGCAATAATCGCAACGACCGGCGAAAAATCGATACCGCCCATCGGCGGGATGAAACGACGGAACAGGTTGAGCCACGGACCGCACACGCTATCAAGCACCGCGGCAATATCCTGAAGCAAACCACCCTGCTTCATGGGAATCCACGTCATAAAGCAGTAGACGACAATGAGCGTGGAATAGAAGTTGAACAGCGTGTTGACCAGCTGGACGACAGTGTAGATGTTGATGGGAATCTCCTCGTCTTGTCTTTACTTAAGGTAGCCGTCGGCACGAAGCTTCTTGAGATCGGAATCTTTGACCTCGCAACCGGCGGGCAGCACCATGAACACGCGGTCGCCCACCTCCTTGACCGTGGCACCCAGACCGCAGGCAAAGCCGTAAGAGAAGTCCAAGACGCGCTTGGCAACTTCGGTGCGTACGCCCACAAAAATCAGTGCGACAGGCTGCTTGGTGCGAACGCGGCGCACCACGGTCTCCACGTCGTCATAGCTCTCGGGGCGCAGGACATAGGCCGGCAGCTGCGGTGTGGCGTTGATGATATTGCTCGCATAGGCCGAGGCATCGCTCGGTGCAGGCGCGGGCGCAGCGGCGGCACGGGCGCGGGTGTTCTCGGCGTAGCTCGACGGCGTGTCATAGGCACCAGGACGATAACCGCTCGCAACACTGTCCTGCGAGCGCGAAGGCGGATTGTACGTCGTTGCATGACGGGAGTCATCGCCGACCAGCTGGCCGGAGCGCGTGTACACCGCGACAGACTCGGCCTCACCGCGGCGCGTCTGGCCCAGCAGGCCGTTACTCGGCTCGTCCTGGGTATAGAAGCCTTCGCCCGAGGCGCCGCTGTAACCGTTGTTCTGATAGCCATCGTCGTAGCCGTCATCGTAGCCGTAGTCGTCATCCTGGTCATAGCTCTGGTCGTAACCCTGCTGGCCGCCCAGGTGCATCTTATTTTTAATCTCGTCAAGGAAGCCCATGGTTGTGTCCTCTCACGGTTTAGTGCAGGCGCTCTGTAAACCAGTGCGCACTTCAGAGCCCTATTTTACTGCAAACTCCGGGCTAAATACTACCCTGCCCAGGCGAACGAGCGTAGAGCCCTCCTCAAGGGCAGGCTCAAAGTCCTCACTCATGCCGCAAGAAAGCTCGGGCAGCCTCAGATCGGGATGCGCCGCCTCCAGCTCATCCCTCAGCTCTCGCAGCCCGGCAAAGGTGCGACGCGCCACATCCTTGTTCCCCCGAGGGGCCATAGTCATAAGGCCCTGCACACAAATTCCCTCAAGTTCCGCAAGCTCGCCGGCAGCGCCACGAATCTCATCGGGCGAAAAACCGCCCTTGGACTCCTCGCCGCTTACGTTAACCTCGATCAGCACCTGCTGGGGGGCGGCGAGCTCGCCAGCTTCGATCTTGCGAATGGCACGGCTCGAGATCGCCTGCGCCAAATGAAGCGACCCCACCGAATGAATCAGCTCGGCCGAGCCCAACACCGCGTTGATCTTGTTGGTCTGAAGGTTGCCAATCATGTCGAAGCGCACCTCGGGCAGTTCCGGATGCTCCGCCAGACCCGTGAGCTTGCGGACGAGCTCTTGCGGGCGGTTCTCGGCAAAATGGCGGTATCCCACCTGGACGGCCGCGATGGTCTCATTGACACCGACGGTCTTGGACACGGCAATCAAACGCGCGCCATCGTGGGGCCTCCCAGCGCGATCGAGCGCGGCATAGAAACGCTCGAGTATCTGCTCGCGGCGAGCGCGCATCAAGTCCAAATAGTTATCCATTGCTAATCGCCTCCGCTGACAGCCAAACAAGTAGTCCCATGCTAACGCAAGAGCGCGGCCCCGCATGTGCAAGGCCGCGCTCGCTTAGGTATTTACAATCTTTCGACGAACGGGGTTACTTACTCCTCGTCGTCCTCGCCATCGTCCTCATCCTCAAGATGATCGAGCAGGTAGCGAAGACCCTCGCTGACCTCGTTAGCGGGCACCTTGGCAACGTAGCGAGCGTCGACGGCGGGCCTCATGATAACACCCTCGCCCGAAGGCACGCGCATGCTCTCGAGCTCATCCTCATCAGTGCGGGCGATATCGCCGGCATTCATGCGCTGACCAGTCAACAGGAAGGTCAGACGGCAGGCGGCATCGATGGAAATCGAGGCGATGCGATCGAGGTAGCGCGAAACCATGATGGCGCGGCGCAGGTCGTCATAGTTGCTGTCGTCGTCCATAAAATCGCCCGTGTCCATGCGGTTAAAGGTGCGGAAGAACTTCTCGTAGGCGGCGTGCACTGGCTCGTCCTCGACGGCCAAGTTGCAGATGATGGACATGTCGTTGGTGACGAGCGCAGAA
Source organism: Collinsella sp. (assembly GCA_036426035.1). GTDB lineage: Bacteria > Actinomycetota > Coriobacteriia > Coriobacteriales > Coriobacteriaceae > Collinsella. The sequence continues at coordinate 23,567 of JAXJPE010000087.1, read as the reverse complement.
AGCGAAGAGCCCAGCACCTGGTAGACGGCCTCAGCCTCGGCCTCGACCGTACCGACAAGCTCCTGGGGCAGCGAGATGTCGGCCTTGATCATATGACGCGTGGCGCGGCAGATCTGGCGAACCTTATCGGTCATGCGCTGCAGGTTAAAGTCGACGTAGATAATCGTCTGCAGCAAGCGGAAGTCGGAGGCGACCGGTGACTGCGTGGCGATCAGGTTGTAGCACACGGCCTCCAGGTTAGCGCAGCGCGCGTCAATCGAAAGCGTGCGCTTCTTGGTCTTGGTGGCGAGCTTGCGGTCGTCGGTCACATAGGCCTTAACGGCATCGTGGAGGGCCAGATCGACGGCCTCGTAGATGCTCAGCATCTCGTGACGGGCCTCGATGAGCTGACGGGAAAACAGTTTGCGCATGGTTCACTCCAATCAGTTGGGTGCGGTCATGCCGCCCGCACAGTGAATACGCACCGGACCAGGTCCGATCGACTTGGGACTAGTCGCATCGATCAGCCAAAGCGGCCGGTGATATAGTCTTCCGTCCGCGAGTCCACCGGGCTGGTAAAGATCGCGTCGGTTTGACCATACTCGATAAGCGTGGCGGGCTCGCCGGCAACTTCCTGCAAGAAGAACGCGGTGTAGTCACTGATACGAGCTGCCTGCTGCATTGAATGCGTGACGATGATAATCGTCATCTCGGGCGTCAGCTCGGCCATCAGATCCTCGACCTTAGAGACGGAAGTGGGGTCGATGGCGGAGCAGGGCTCGTCCATCAGGAGGACATCGGGTTGCACCGCAAGCACGCGCGCGATGCACAGACGCTGCTGCTGACCGCCCGAGAGCGCCAAACCATCCTTGTTGAGCTGATTGGATACCTCTTTCCAGAGGTTGGCGCGCTTGAGCGATTCTTCCACGATGTCATCGAGGTCGCTTTTGCTAGTCACGCCCTGCAGACGAGGGCCAAAGGCGACATTCTCGTAGATGGATTTAGGAAACGGGTTGGGCTGCTGAAAGATCATGCCCACGCGACGACGGAGATCGACCGGGTCGACACCCTCGGCATAGATATCGTTGCCGTCGAGCGTCATGGTGCCCTCGATGCGCGTGCCCTCGATCAGGTCGTTCATGCGGTTGATGCAGCGCAAAAACGTCGATTTGCCGCAGCCCGAAGGGCCAATAAACGAGGTGATGGCGTTTTTGGCGATGTTGAGGTCGAGCCCCGTCAGCGCATGAAAGTCACCGTACCAAAAGTTGAAATCCTTGGCCGTAATGGCCGCTTGCTCCAGCGTGGGAGCGGACTGATAAACGGACATGGGACTCCTTAACTAGCGACGCCTGCGCGACAGGAAGCGCGCAAACAGGTTGAAGGCCAGAATGATCACCATCAGCAAGAGCGCGGTGCCGTAGGCTGCGTTCATGTTGATGCCGTCGTTGGCAAGCAGGTACAGGTGAACCGTCATGGGGCGGCCGGAATCGAGCGGCGAAATAGGCAGGTTGATGGCCTGGCCCATGGTGTAGAGCACCACCGCGGTCTCGCCAATGGCACGGCCGATGGCGAGGACGATGCCCGTGGCAATACGGCCAAAGGCAGAAGGAAGCACGATCTTGGAGACAACCTGCCACTTGGTGGCGCCCAGGCCGTACGCGCCCCAACGGATATAGCGCGGAACGGCGCGAATGGCCTCTTCGGTGGTGCGCATGACGATGGGGAGCATCAAGAGCGCAAGTGCCAGAGCGGCAGAGACCATCGAAAGGCCCAGGCCCATAGCCTCGACAAACAAGGCGTAGCCAAACAGGCCCATAACGATGGAGGGCACCGAGGCCAAAGCGTCAGCAGCGTAGCGAATGAGCTCGACGACCTTGCCCTGCTTGGCGTACTCGGCCAGATAGACGGCTGCCAGCACAGCGATCGGCGTGCAGATAAGCATGGCGAGCGCCGTCACGTAGACGGTCGAGACGATCGTGGGCCAAATTCCGCCCTCGGCGTTGACGCCCTGGGGCCAACCGAAGATAAAGTCGAGCGAGATATGCGGTAAGCCGTTAACAACCACGTAGGCGATGATAGCGACCAGCACCAGCGTGGTGATGTATGCCGCGGCACGGAACACGCCAAGCATGATCTTGTTGGACAGGTCCTTGTTGATGCGGCCCTTCTTGCCGTGGGAAAGGGCACGCTTGATGCGCTCGCGCGACGAGGTCGCATCGACCGTCGCGTCAACGGAATCGGACATAGCCTACCCCCTCTTCTTCTTGGAAATCAGACGGACGATGCCCACCAGCGTGGCGGAGATGATAAACAGGACCACGCCCATGCCGAACAGCGCCGAGCGGTGCAGACCCGAGGAATAGCTCATGTCGAGCGCAATCTGGCTCGTGAGCGTCGAGATGGGGCTCGCAATGCTATCGGGAATAACCGGGGCGTTACCCACGACCATGAGCACGGCCATGGTCTCGCCGATGGCACGGCCCATACCCAGCACGATGGCATCCACGATACCCAGCTTGGCGGCAGGTAACACGACCTTATAGATGGTCTGCCACTTAGTAGCACCCATGGCATACGATGCCTCGCGAATGCCCATGGGAATGGAATTGAGGGCATCGATGGTGAGCGTGGTGATGGTAGGGACGATCATGATGGCGAGCACAAACCACGCCGTCAGCGCACCAAAACCAAGGCCGCCGGTCAGTTGTGCGATAAACGGGCGGATGATGATCATGCCGAAAAAGCCGTAGATGATAGAAGGGATGCCGGCCAGCAGGTCAACGGCGGGGCTGATGAGCTTGCGCACGCGCTTGCTGGCAATCTCGACCAGGTAAACGGCCGTACCCACGCCCAGCGGCACGCCCATGGCGAGCGCACCGACGGTCACCAGACCCGAGCCAGCAAGCAGCGACAAGATGCCGTAGTGGCCCTCAGAGGGCGCCCACGTAAAGCTAAAGAAGTCAGCCAGACCGATGTCAGTAAAGACGGGCAGCGCCGAGTACGTGGTAAAGACAAAAATCAGGATGACGGTAACGACCGCCAAGAACGCGCAGGCAAAGAAGATCCACTGCAGCGCCTTCTCCTTGATATAGGTACTGCGCGATACGAGCGCCAGCTCGCGCTTCTTGGGCGTCTGAACATTCTGCTCAGTCTGGGAGTTTTCCTGTGCTTCCATGCTACTCACTCCCCTTCTCGTCGTTGGTGACGGGAATAAAGCCCGCCTCGCGAATCTGCTTGTCCATCTTTTCGGACGTCACATAGTCGATGTAATCCTGCGCCTGCTGCGAAGGCACACCCTTCACAAAGAAGTAAAGGTCGCGCGAGATGGGATAGCCGCCACTCGCGACCGTCTTCTCGGACGCCTCAACATGATTGACCGAGACGGCCTTGACCGAGGTCTTGGCGTTGAGGCTATCGACGAAGCCCAGCGAAATGTAGCCGATGGCCCCACGCGAACGAGATACCACGTCGCGCACCTGGCCCGTACCCGAAAGAACGGCCGAGCGGCGATCGAACGGCGTGCCATCCATCACGATGGTACGGAAGGCCTCGCGCGTACCGGACGCCTCGTCTCGGTTGATGACCTGAATCCTCAGGTCCTCGCCACCGACCTCTTTCCAATTGGTAATCTTGCCGGCGTAGATATCGCGGAGCTGCTCGGTCGAGAGGTTATCGACGGGGTTGTCGTCGTTCACGATGACCGCAATACCGTCGTGGGCAATGACAATGGGAGTCAGGCCCAGATCCTGTTCGTCGGCATTGAGTCCACGGGAGGAGCTGGCGATATCGGCCGTGCCGGCGCTGACGGCCTCGATCCCAGCGGAAGAACCCAAACCGGAAACGAGCACGTCGATGCCGGTCTCCTCCTTAAAGCCCTCGGCCGCAATCTCGGCGATAGGAAGGCAGGTCGTGGAGCCGGCCACGGTAATGGAAGAGCTAGAAGATCCCGAAGAACAGGCGCACAGCGTAAGCGTAAGCACAGCGGCGCTCAGGACCGATACGATCTTTCTCATAGCATCACGCCGATCGCAGCATGGCGCCCACAGGTGCCGTCCTCGTTACGGTAGGAATAAAAGCGGTCGTTCTGACGCACGGTCGAAAGCTGGGTATCCACGATATTATCCGCGTCGACACCGACATCTACCAGCGCCTCGCGAATGGCAGCGGAAAGATCGAGCATGCGAGAGGTATTCGCATCGATGCAAGAGAACTCGGCGGCAAAGCGATCCATGAGTTCCTGGGATACCTCATATTCGTCACCCAAGATATGGGGGCCGATATAGGCGGAAACGTCGCTCGCATCGCAACCGGCAGCATCGCAAAGCGCCTGGCACGCCTTGGCGGAAATACGTGCAATCGTGCCCTTCCAACCGGAGTGCACCACGGCAAATCCGCCGGGGGCCACCAGCACCACGGGAACGCAGTCGGCAAAGCAGAGCAGCACGGGTACGTTATGCGCCGTACAGACGATGGCATCGCAGCCCTCGGCAATCTGCTCGCGGACGTCCTCAAGGTCATCGGCGCCGTTCGAGGTCACCGCAACGATATGGTCACCATGGACCTGATTGGGAACGAGCAAGTTGTGCTCGCACTCGGCGGCACCCATAGCCTCGAGCACGCGACGACGATTTTCTTGAACAGCAAAGGGGTCATCGCCAACATGCGAGCCCAAATTGAGTGAGGAGTACGCATCTTCGGAAACACCACCGGCGCGCTCGGTGAAGGCAAAGCGAACATCGGATGTCGCGCCTTCCACCAACGTAACTCCATCATGGTCGACACGCGAAACGTTGTCCGCACGTGCTGCCATACTAAAGCCTCCTAATAACACAAGTACCGCGGCGACGCCGCAGCAGTCCGTGCCACACGGCTGCCATACTTCATCAAAAGGATACCCGCAGCGGTAGGGGCTAAACGTAAGGGGAACGTAAGGAGATTGGAGGCTTTCGTTTACAAAGGCAAAACACAACAAAAAGGGTGCGCCCAATCGGACGCACCCCATACAGGTCGCTGAGAAAAACGGACTAGAAGCTGCCGCGCTTGAGGAAGTCAGGAAGCTCAAACTGGTCGTTGCCAAAGTTGGGGAGCTCGGTACCACCGACGTTGCGAGTCGGGGCAGCCTGAGCCGGGCTCGTGGCAGGAGCGGTGCGCTGCGGCTCGGTAGAAGCAGCGGCCTTGCTCTGGGACTGCTGTGCAGCGAAGAGCTCGTCCTGACGGTTGACGTTGGAGTCGGAGAAGCCCGTAGCGATGACGGTAATACGCACCTGATCGCCCAGGGACTCGTCGACAACGGTACCGAAGATGATGTTGGCCTCGGGGTCGACGGCGTTGGCGACAACGTCGGCAGCGTCGCTGATCTCCTGAATACCCAGGTCCTTGGAACCGGCAATGGAAAGCAGGACGCGCGTAGCGCCATCGATGGAGCTCTCGAGCAGCGGGCTGGAAATAGCCTGCTGGGCAGCGTCGACGGCACGGGTGTCCCCAGAAGCGGTACCGATACCCATCATGGCGGTACCGGCCTGCTTCATGATGGTCTTAACATCGGCGAAGTCCAGGTTGATGATACCGGGGACGGTGATGAGGTCGGTGATGCCCTGGGTGCCCTGGGAAAGGACGCCATCGGCGATTGCGAAGGCCTCAAGCATGGTGGTCTTCTTCTCGGCGATGTCGAGCAGCTTGTCGTTAGGGATAACGATCATGGTGTCGACGCAGTCGGAAAGCGTCTTAATGCCTTCTTCGGCGCTCTTCTTGCGCTTGCGGCCCTCAAACGTAAAGGGCTTGGTCACGACGGCGACGGTCAGCGCGCCGACCTCGTTCATCGCGATATCGGCAACGATGGGGGCAGCGCCGGTACCGGTGCCGCCGCCCTCGCCGCAGGTGATGAACACCATATCGGCGCCAGCGAGCGCCTCGGCGATGTCGTCGCGGGACTCATCGGCGGCCTTACGGCCGACCTCGGGGTTGGCGCCAGCGCCCAGGCCGCGGGTCAGGTCGGTGCCGATGTGCACCTTGATATCGGCATCAGAGATCGCGAGTGCCTGAGCATCGGTGTTGATGGCAACAAACTCGACGCCGCGGATACCCTCTTCGATCATTCGATTGACCGCGTTGGTACCGCCGCCGCCGACGCCGACCACCTTAATGACGGCAAGGTAGTTGTTGATCTCTGTCTCGTGCATGTCGGTCCTCCGAACAAAGGTTATTGCCATAGCATGGGTTGACCCCTGCGCACATTAACCTTCAAGTTGAAAGTAAATGCAAAGGTAAACCGTATTATGTTTGCACATTATGAACGTATCAGTCAAATAATTGACGGTGAAAACCAAACAAACCAGATAAACGGCGCGGTATGCCCCGTCAACAAAGGCGAGAAAACGCTACGAGGTCGGTGCGTTCCTAAACGTATAGTTGCCAGGAGATCGAACGTTGATATACGTCACGCCCTCCACCTGCGAAAGCAGCTTGGTCACGATACGCTCCTTTTTGGCAATGTCGTCCGAATCTCCGAGCGACACCTCGATACCGTTATCGAGATTCGCCGAGATGGCCTCGACCGAGGGCGTGGAAATATCCTTGACCTGGCCCAGGAACTCGCTCGAGAAACCGCGGACGTAATCCAGGCCGGCCTTGACCGCCTTGGAATTTACCGCTTGCCCCGAAACCGGCGCGACATCGGCCGAGACATCGGTCAGCAGCACGGCTCCGTAATGTTTGGCGAGCGCCAGGGCGGCATCGATGCCGTTTAGGGTGTTGGCACCCTCCCCCGTTGTGATGACATTGCCCTGGTCGTCAACATCGACCGAGGTAGACAGCGGTGCAATCCATGTGTCATCGTCCCCGATCGCCCATGCAAGATCGTCGGAGCTAATGTAGGCAATTGCGATAACCTTGCGTTCCGTCGGCGTGATGATGAGCGTATGGGGAAATTGACGCTGAACATCCACGCCCGAAACCCACGGATTTTGCTTGAGGCCCTCGGTGATCTGGTCGGGATTCACATTGAACAGCGACGTGTCCTCGGGCAGATCGATCAGCTGGATGGCATCGTGCTTGGTCACATGCTCGCTGCCCTGGATCTGAATATCGGTAGCGGCGAACAGGCCAGAGTTAATGACGACGACGGCAACGACTGCAAGCGCTGCCAGAGCGGCAAGGATGCCGCCCGCGATTTTGCCCTTGCCCTTAACGGCAGAAGCGGCACCCGCCGCATGATTTGCCAGGGCGCCGATCGATGACAACGGATTAGAGCCCTTTTTGCCCGATTGCGGTTTTGCGGAGGCCGACACCGACGTCAGCATACGTGGCTTAGATGCACCCAGCGCGCGACCGGGACGCGTCACCTTTGCCCCCAACGAGGGCTTGGGCGACGCTATGGGGCGAGAAGGTATGGCGCCCATCGCCGGTTTGGGCGTCACCGAGGGACGTGCCACCGGACGAGCAACATTTTTGGCCGCGGGGCGTCCGCCAAGCTGCGAACCGACAGTCGAACGCTTGGCAGGCCGCACGGACCCAGCAGGCTTAGAAGGCATAACGGACTTACGTTGAGGCTGAGACGGTGCGCCGGAACGCCCTCCGGCGCGGCGGAAGGTTGGTTTCGATGCTCTAGAAGCCGAGGAATTTAACTTCCGGTCTGAGCTCGATGCCATACGCCTCCCTCACCTTTCCGTGCACATGTCTGATAACCGCGGCCACGTCATCGGCCGAGGCGGTTCCGTTATTAACGATAAAATTAGCGTGTACGGGCGAAACTTCCGCGCCGCCAACCGAAAAACCCTTTAATCCACAATCCTCGATAAGCTTGCCCACGCTCGCATCGGGCGGGTTGCGAAATACCGACCCGCAGGATGCACAGCCCATGGGCTGTGTGCGCTTACGCCGCGTCAGGTACCGCTCCATACGTTCACGGATATCGGCCTTGGGCGCAGGTTTGAGCTTGAGCACGCACTCCAGAATGATCTCGTTACGCGGCAGGCTGCATTCACGGTAGCCCCAAGCGATCTCCGAGCCCGCGTAATGCTTGATGCCGGAGCTCGGGTCAAACGTAACGACATCTTCGACCAGCGAGCCAATCCACTCGGTTCGCGTGCCGGCATTCATGGACACGGCGCCGCCAACGGAGCCGGGAATACCGACCGCAAACTCAAGGCCCGAAAGGCTGCGCGACAGCGCGTCGTTGACTAGGCGAGCGAATATCACGCCCGCACCGACCGTCAGCGTACAACCGTCTTCGGTGACAACCGTACGCTGGAACTCACGCCCCAACGAAATGACGGCGCCGCGATAGCCTGCATCGGCAACAAGCAGATTAGATCCCTTGCCGATAATGACCCACGGCACCTGCTCACGATCGAGCACCGCCACGGCGCGACGCAAGGCATGATAGCTGTGACACGTCACAAAGAGGTCCGCCTTGCCGCCGATACGATAGCTCGTATGGCGCGCGAGGCGTTCATCCTCAATTATGTCCGTATCGATCATGCCCGAAAGCGCCATGACGGCGTTAAACAGACCCATGGGGTTTAAGCGTCTTTCTTGGCAGTCAGATACTCGATGAACTCGGGGCCGACCGTCGTGACGTCGCCGGCGCCCATGGTAAGCAGCAGATCGCCCTCGCCCACCATCTTCTCGAGCTCCTCATTGAGCTCAAGACGGCTCGAGCAGTACACGACCTCCTTGCCGGGATGCTTGGCGCGCACGGTATCGGCAAGCATCTTGGACGTGACGCCCGGGATGGGCATCTCGCCGGCAGAGAACACGTCAATCAACAGCAGCTTGTCAGCATTGGCGAATGCGTCGGCAAAGTCATCGCACAGAGCCTGCAGGCGCGAATAGCGGTGCGGCTGGAACACGACGTCGACATGTTTGTAGCCCAGCGAAGAGGCAGCAGCGAGCGTCGCCTTGATCTCGGTGGGATGATGGCCGTAATCGTCAACCACCGTGATGCCGTCGATATCGCCCACGTGGGTAAAGCGACGGCGGACGCCTTCAAAACTCGAGAGTGCCTTAGCGGCGGCGTCGATATCGAGGCCTAGGACATGGGCGACGGTCAAGACGGCCGTGGCGTTGAGCATGTTGTGACGACCGGGGTTGCTCTTAATCTCGACAGCGTGCTCGGTGCCGTCCTCAAAGCGAACGATAAAGTCGCTCTGGATGCCCTTGACATCCGGATGCACGCAGACGATGTCGTTGGTCTCGGCAAAGCCATAGGAAAGCACATGACGGCCCGTCGACTTGGCAAGCTCGACCAGATGCGGGTCCTCGCCACAGACGATGACCGTGCCGTCCTCGCCCACCAGACTCATAAACTTGGCGAAGGTGGCCTCGATCTCCTCGATACCCGAGTAATGATCGAGATGGTCGGCCTCGACGTTGGTCACGATGACCACATTGGGGTTAAGGAACAGGAAGGAGCTGTCGGACTCATCCGCCTCGGCGACAAAATAGTCGCCCGAGCCGTTCTTGCCGTTGGTATCGTAGCCCTCGACAATGCCACCGATCAGGAAGCTGGGGTCCAGACCCATGCGGTCGAGCATGGTGGCACACATCGAAGAGGTCGTGGTCTTGCCGTGAGTACCGGCGACGGCGACGGTGGTGTAGCCGTGGCCCAGAGCCGAGAGCATCTTGGCGCGAGGCCACACGGGAATACCCAGCTCGCGCGCACGGACGAGCTCGGGGTTGGACTCGGGAATAGCGGTAGAGACCACGACGACGTCGGGCTTGACCTCGTCGATGGTGGCGGCCTCATGGCCCACATGCACCTTCACGCCGGCGCGGGTAAGCTGGCGAATATAGCGCGACGTCTTAAGGTCGGAGCCGGTAACGACATAGCCGCGTTCGTGAAGGACGAGGGCGATGCCGCTCATGCCGGCGCCACCGATACCGATAAAATGGGCGCTCTTGAAATCGGGCGCGGAGGTTGCAGTCTGGGAATCAGCCATGTGCTCGTGTACTCCTTGCGTAAACACTGCCTGTAACCCGTCTACTGTACCGCACCTACCGCATCCGCGCGAGGGCGACCCGCGATATCCCGTCTAACTAACGCAATCCTTCTACCGCGTCTGCCAAAAGGACGGCAGCGCGGTCCTGGGCCAAACCGCGAGCCGCCTGACGCATGGCATCGCGCGCCTGCGCATCATCGATAAGATGCAGCAGCTCATCGGCAAACGCCCGGGTGTCGATATCGGCATCGGCGCAGAGCACGCCAGCACCGGCATCGACCAGATAGCGGGCATTGGTGGTCTGATGATCGGCCGTCGCATGCGGATACGGCACCAGTACCGAAGGTGTGGCAAGGGCCGCGATCTCGGCAACGCTCGAAGCGCCCGAGCGCGAGAGGACCAAATCGGCCGCGGCCAGCATATCGCCCATATTGTCGATGTAGGGCTGGACGCGATACCGCTTCGCCTCCTCGGGCATCAGGGCAAGAGCACGCTCGGTGTCCTCGAAGCCATCGGCGCCCGTCGAATGCAAAACATAGAGATTATCGCGCGAGAGCAACTCGTTTTTAAGCGAAGCCACGCGCTCATTAAGATGTTGAGCACCAAGTGAGCCGCCAAAAACCAGCAGGAGTGTGGCGTCCTCAGGCACGTCGAGAGCCCTGCGACCGCGAACCCGATCCCCCTCGATCACAGAACGGCGCACGGGGTTGCCGGTCATGAGCACATGGTCAGGATCGCCCTCACGCTCAAACACGGAACGTGCTGCCGGCACCGAGATGCAAACGCGGGCGGCATGCGAACTCATCATCTTGTTAGCAAGGCCCGGAACGGAGTTCTGTTCATGCAGCAGATACGGAATGCCCGAGTCTTTGCACCAGCCCAGAAGCGGGACCTCGACATAGGCGCCAAAACCTATAGCGACATCGGGCTTGCAGCCTTTAGAAAAATGGCTGCCGAGCGCGCGCTTCGCCTTATAGACACGCCACAGCGAGCTCAATGCCGTCCAAGGGCGAGAGCGGTCGAAGCCCGTAACCGTAATCGGCACAAAATCGAACCCTGCCTCGGGAACCAGACGACCCTCGAGCTTATGCGACTGACCCACAAACACAACGTGGTGGCCACGGTCACGTAGCTCCTCGGCCAAGGCAAGTGCGGGGTTGATATGTCCCGCCGTGCCGCCGGCTGCGATAGCAACGGTCATCTTATCGGTCATGGTAATCCCTTCGTACGCGCGGCCCCTGGTCGTCGGTGCGCAAGCGCGCCGACGGGTCCGAATTCAAGTCGATCCGATTATATCCGCCACCCGTATTGCGCGGCGTCGGTCGTTGCGGGCGACTCTGCGGCACCGAGCGCGGACGAGCATCCGACTCCGAAGCAAAACCGTTCAAGACGGTAAAACCGCCACGCGACGAGCGCTCCCCACGCGTATGGGGAACACCGGCAGTGCTCTCGTCCATAACGGCAAAGCTATCGCGACGACGATCGTATTCATCGCGTCGAGCGCTCTCGTGCGAGACGCGTAAAATAAGCCCGGCGAGCATGAGCGACACGATAATCGACGAGCCGCCATAGCTGATAAACGGCAGCGGCTTACCCGTCATAGGAAACACGTTGAGAATACCCAGCGCGTTGATCAAAAACTGCACCGCGAGGATAACCGCAGAGCCCGAAGCCATGAGCGCCCCGCGACGATCGGCGGCCTGCTCGGCAATTCGAAACGCCGAGTAGATCAGCATCGCAAACACCAAGAAAAACAGCAGCGTCCCCAAAAAGCCAACCTCCTCGCCAATGATGGCCAGGATGTAGTCGTTGTGTGCCTCGGGCAAATACGAGTACTTCATGGTTGAGTTACCGATACCGCGGCCGAACAGTCCGCCCGAAGCAAACGCCATAATGGCGAGCGTTGCCTGATACCCGTCTCCATATTCATCTGCCCAAGGGTTCAAGAGAACCTGAATGCGCACCATACGGTACGGCTCGACGACAAGAGCGATCACGATGATGACGGCGCCAGCAAGAATCGCACCGATAATGAATTTTGGGTCAAGACCGGCAAAGAGCGCCATGCACATGATCGTCAACAGAATAATCAGGATGGTGCCAAAGTCGGGCTGAATAAAAATCAAGACGAGCGATATGCCCAAATATAAGCCCATGCCCTTAAGGAACTCATTGATGTTACCGCCGGGCGAAAACACGCGATCGAGCATGATGGCAGAATAGGCAATGGCAAACGGCTTGAGAAACTCCGATGGCTGAAACTGAATGCCGGCAATGCTCAGCCAACGCGTAGCGCCACGGCTGCCGCTACCAAAGAGGAACACCGCAAGCAGCAAGATCATCATAGCGATAAGGGCAAGTTTAAGCGCCCCTTCGCCAAACCAGCTATCGGGTGCAACGCGCGCGATGAACTCGAGGGCAGCAACGCCGACGACAGTGAACATAAACTGCCGGAACAAAAAGTAGGTCGCGGAGTCGTTCTCGTGAAGCGCCTCGACTGAAGAAGCCGAGTACACCATAAGCAGGCCAAAACAGACCAGCGAGAACAGGCAGGTCAAAAAGACCAGGCGGGGTCGCATGATACGTGCGGGGACGCCGGCGATATAACGTTCGCCGATGCCCTGCGTGCGACGACCGGCGCGCGGCGTGCTGCGCTGCGAGGAAGCACGGTCCGAGTCGGGCCTCCTCATATTCTGTCGGGGGCTCTCCTCTCTCACCGGCAACCCCTATTCCATTTGCGTATTGGACGCAGCTGCAAGCTGGGCCACATAGTCCTTAAACACGCGACCGCGCTCCTCGTAGCCCGAGAACTCATCGAACGAAGAGCAGGCGGGCGACAGTAAGATCACATCGCCGCGGCTCGAGAGCGAACGGGCAACGTCCACGGCATCGCGCAGGTCGTCGGCCTGAGCGATATCGACATCACCGTCGACATCCGCCTCGTCCATAGCGGCGGTAAAGCGCTCGCACGCGTCGCCAAAGCAGACCACCGAGCGAACGTTATCCATCACAACGCGGGCAAAGGAATCGAGCGGCGTGCCCTTATCGTGACCGCCGAGCAGCAAGATCACATCGTCATCGGGAAACGCCGTCAAGGCCTTTTCGACCGCATCGGTGTTCGTTGCCTTGGAATCGTTGACATAGCGCACGCCATCGATCTCGCCACAGGGCTCAACGCGGTGCTCCAGCGGCTGGAACGAGACCAGGCCGCGACACACACCGTCAACATCGGCGCCGACCGTCAGGGCCGCCGTGGCAGCACACAGGGCATTGATTACATTGTGATGGCCCGAAATCTTAAGCTCGGACGTATCGACGAGCGGGGTCTCGACGCCCTTCAGACGAACGACCATCTTGCCATCGCGCACAAATGCGGCGTCCTCGCCCGCAGGCTCGTCAAAAGCAACCTTGCAGATGCGACGGCCCGGAACATAGATGTACTCATCGAACTCGTGGATACCGGCATCCTCGACGTCAACAATCACCAGGTCATCGTCGACCATATTCTCGAAGAGCTTAATCTTGGCGAGCGCATAGTTCTTATGGCTCTTATGCCAGCCCAGATGGTCGGGGGTAATGTTGAGCAGCACCGCCACACGGGGGTGAAGCTCCTGGGTCGTTGCGATCTGATAGCTCGAAAGCTCCGCCACAAACCACTCGTTATGCGCACGGCCATCGATCTCGTTCACCGGAGGCTCGCCAATGTTGCCGACAGCAACGCTCGCCTCGCCCGCTGCCTTAAGCAGGTAATCGGTCAGTGACGTGGTTGTCGTCTTGCCGTTGGTGCCCGTAATGGCAATCCAATTTTGGGGAGACAGACGGTAGGCAAACTCGGGCTCACCCATAATCTGGGCAGCGTGATCACGGCCAGCCTTAAAGAATGCCGAGAACTCCGAGATGCCCGGACACGTCACGCATACATCAAACGCGCCCTCGACCTGCTCGGTTCCGTAGACAAACGATGCCCCGTGCGCCTCGAGCGAGCGCGTGGCATCGTTGGGCTCGGACGTGCCGCCACCGTAAACGGTAACGGCACTCACACGCTCGGGATGTGCAAGCGCCCAGCGAGCGACATCAAGACCGGACTTACCCTGGCCCAAAACGAGCAGGCTAAAGACATCAGCAAGAGGCATGAAAGACCACTATCCCAACTGGAAGAACAACGCGAGGCCCAGGGCTCCGAAGGCCGCGGCGACAATCCAAAAACGGATGACGACCTTGGTCTCGGCCCAGCCCTTCTTTTCGAAATGATGATGAATGGGCGCCATAAGGAAGACGCGCTTGTGCGTAAAGTGGAAATAGACAACCTGGATCATGACCGACAGGGTCTCGACGATAAACAGACCGCCGATGATGAGGGAAACGACTTCGGTGTTGGTCATGATGGAGGTGCAGGCAAAAGCGGCACCCAGGGCAAGCGAGCCGGTATCGCCCATAAAGATGCTCGCCGGATAGCAGTTGAACCACAAAAAGCCCAGGCAGGCGCCGGCGCACGCCGTGCAGAAGATGGACAGGTTCACATCGCCGTGCAAAAACGCCATGGCGGCCATGGCCAGCATGGCGATCATGGAGGTGCCGCCGGCAAGACCGTCCAAGCCGTCGGTGAGGTTTACGGCGTTGGAAAGGCCCGCGATCATCAGCCAGCAAAAGACAAGGTAGAGCCACGGAAAAGAGAGGCCGCAAATGGTGGTCGAGAGCACACCAAGGTCGATCGTCAGGCCACCGGGGAAACGAATCTCGGGGGCGACGCCGCACCAGTTGACAGCAAGCACGGTAAAGGTAACGCAGATGAGGGTAAGGCCAATCATCTTGGCGTGAGGCGTCAGGCCGAGCGAGCGGCCGTGCGTGACAGAAGTCAGGTCGTCGATGAGGCCAAGAACGCCGGTTGCCAGCGTGGCGAGCAGCACAAGCACGAGCTCGGTGGTGAGCTTACCCATCAAAAGGCACGTCAGCGAAACGGCGACCAGGATGATGACGCCGCCCATAGTGGGCGTGCCCTGCTTAATCAGATGGCGCTTGGGGCCATCGGCGCGAACCTGCTGGCCGATGCCCTCGACCTTCAGGAGCTTAATCCACCACGGCATAAGCAGCATCGCGATGACGGCGGCGATGCCCAACCCCAAAAATGCCTGGTACGTAGGATACGAAGGATTGCCGAACATGGACTAGCACACACCTTCCACAAAGCGATCGAGCTCAACGAAGCGTGAGCCCTTGACCAGCACGACATCATGCTGCTCAAGAGCGCCGCCCATACGGTCGAGCACCTGCTGATAGTCGGAGAACACCTGAATGCGGTCCTCATCCATACCCATCATGCGCGCGGCCTCGGCCATACGCTGGGCAAGCTCACCGCCGACACATGCGAGCATATCGAGCTTCTTGGCCGCCGCATAGGCGCCCACCAGCTCATGCATGCGAGGAGCCTCGTCGCCCATCTCGCCCATCTCGCCCAGAACCGCCATGCGCGAACCCGTGCACGAAAGCGAACACAGCAGGTCGAGGCCGGCTGCCATCGATTCGGCACTGGCGTTATATGAGTCGTCGATGACGCGAGCGCCGCTCTTGGCGCGCTTGATTTCCTGGCGATGCCCGGTAATCGTAAGACCCCTAAAGGCGGCATCGATCTGCTCGGGCGTCACGCCAAGACGATAGGCAACCGCCGCGGCCTTGACGGCATTGGGAACGGACTGCGCGCCGGGAATGGCAAGCAGTGTGTCGATAGTCTCGCCCAAGCCAAAATCGAGCGTAAAGACCGGGCGCCCCTCGTCATCAATGCGAATGTCGCACGCACGGACCTCATCGTCGTCCGAGACGCCCGCAAGCATCACGTCGACGCCCGCAGGCGCGGCAAAGGTGTCGCGGATGAACGGAGTAAAGTCGTCCTCACCACCCAAAACCAGCAACGGGAGAAGGTCTCCGGCGGCGCACATGCCGCCAACAATCTCGGATTTGGCACGAGCGATATTCTCGCGACTGCCCAGAATACCGATATGGGAGGTGCCGATCTTGGTCACAATGGCAAGGTTGGGATTGGCGGACTGAGACATGCGCTCAATCTCGTGGAAATGGTTCATGCCCATCTCGAGCACCAGAACCTCGGTGTCGGCAGGGGCCGCCAGCACCGTGAGCGGCATACCGATCAGGTTGTTGTAGTTACCCTTGGTTGCCCAAACGCGATAGCGCTTGGCGAGCACCGCGGCGAGCACGTCCTTGGTCGTTGTCTTGCCGATAGAGCCGGTAATGCCAATTACCAGGCAGCCAAGCTCCAAACGATAAGCGTGAGCCAGGCGCAGCAAAAACTCCTCGGGGTCATCGGTATGCAGGATGGCGCAGCCCTTCTCATGGGCCAGCGAAAGCAGCTCGGCATCGGGCTCGCGCGTCATCACTACGGCGCCGGCACCCAACTCGATGGCACGGGAAGCAAAGTCGTTGCCGTCGACCTTTTCACCCGGGAAGGCGACGAATATCGTGCCCTCCTCAACCTGGCGCGAGTCGATAACGCAACCGCGGCATACCCGATCGGCTTCTCCCGTCACGGTTCGGGCCCCTGTTGCGGCCGCGAGATTGTTGACGGCGATCTCTATCATTGCAGCTCCCCTGTAAACCTAATAATGCTATCGGCGTATTGTATCCCAGCGCCGCCTACGCGTGGTGCAGGGCGTGTGAACAACCCGGATTAACCGACTGGCCATTTCATAGATAGTAACCCCCTACTTGGTGCGCGGGACACCCAACACGTCAAGCGCACTGGCCATAATGGACTGGAACGGCACTGCGGCGGCATCGGAGCCTGACGGGGTTCCGTCAAGGGTGATATAGCACAGGACCTTGGGCGACTGCGCCGGGGCAAACCCCATAAAAGACGACATGTAGTTCTCTTTGAGGTAGCCGCCGTTCTCATCGGCGCGCTCGGCCGTACCTGTCTTGCCCGCCACGTCGTAGCCGTCCACCGCGCCGCCAACGCCCGTTCCCTCGGCAACGACCGTCTGCATACACGATGTCACCTGCGAGGCGGCCTCCTCGGAAATCGCGCGATCCCCCTCGCCCCAATCCTTTTCATCGCCCTTGCTCGACTTATAGAAGTGCGGAGTCATCATCACGCCGCCGTTCGCGATGCCGCCCACGGCACGTGCGACCTCAATCGGCGAGACGGACAGCGCCTGGCCAAAGCTCATAGCACCCAAGGTGGCACCATCGTACTGGTCGCGCTCCTTGACGATGCCCAGACTCTCACCCGGAAAATCGACACCGGAGCTATGACCGATACCCCACTTGTCCACATAGGTGGCAAAATCATCGGCACCGATCTTGCGCCCCACCAGGACAAAACCGACATTGGACGAACGGCGCATCATCTCGCGTACGTCCATTGTCATGGTGTAGTCACGCTTGTCGGCATCGGTAACGGTATCGTCGCCCACCTTGATACTCGCGGGAACCTCAAACGATGTGCTCGGGCGCACAACGCCCAAATCAAATCCGGCGCCCGCAACCAGCGTCTTAAAGACCGAGCCGGGCTCGTAGGCATCCGTCACCAGACGAAGGTTCATGTCCTCGGTCTTGGCGTTTTCCAAATTGGTCTGGTCGTAGGTCGGATACGAGCAGGCGGCCAGGATCTCTCCAGTCGTCGGGTCGGTCACCAGGGCCGACCCGTTTTTGGCCTTCGTCTTCTCGACCGCCTCGGCCAAGGCATCTTCCGCGGCGCGCTGAATGTTGACGTCGATCGTCGTCACGATATCCACGCCATCAATCGCGGCAACCTTTTTATAGGCACCGCCCGCGATGTAGCCGCCATCTCTTGCGCGCTCGCGCACAAGAGAGCCATTCGTTCCGGTCAGAAGCTCATCGTATTGTTTTTCGAGTCCAGTCAGGCCAGCGTTGTCCACGTTCACGACGCCCAGCACCTGAGAAGCCAGGTTTCCATACGGGTAAACCCGCTTCATCGCCTGCTCAAAGAGCACGCCGGGTAGATTCTTCTTTTCCAGGGCGGCAGCGTCATCCTCGTCGACCTGGCGCTTGATATACACCCAGGAACCATCAGACAGTACCAGCTTGCGACAGGTCTTTTTATCGATACCGGTGGCCTTGACCAGCGCCGAGACCGTCTTGTCGACGTCCTCGACAAGCTGAGGGTTCACGGCGACATTGCGGCATTCGACTGACGACGTCAGCACGTTGCCGTTGCGGTCGTAGATAGTGCCACGTTTGGCATAGAGCGTCTGTGAAAGCAGACGACGCGCGTCCGCGCGCTCGCGCAGCTTGTCAGCATTCACGATCTGGTATTCGGCAAGACGGAAGACGCCCGCGGCAAGGCCAACCCCGATACAGCCCATAACGACATCGCGGCGAGGCAGCGGCGTTCCCGTAACCCATTCAGACGACGACCCCTTGCGCGCGCCCGTATTGCGCACCCGAGGTCCGCCCGAACCACGAAGACGCGACGCAGGGTCGTTGCCATAGGACGGCCCCGCGTTGTAAGATGGCCGACCCGTTCCTTGATAACCAGAACGTCCCCGCGAGGAGGGACGTCCAGACCCGTGGTCCCCGTCGGAACCGCGGCGATAGTCATTTGTCATACTCAGCTACCGTCTTATTTACTGAGCGGCCGCAGTCGAGCTAGCGCCCGCGGCTGCATCCTGCGAAAAGTCAAGCGTAACGCTCTCGCTGGGCTCCACCATGCCATAGGCGCCCGCAAGATCGCGAATACGTGTGTCGGCACCATAGACCGAATGCATGACCTCAAGGTTAGAACTCTCGTCGGTCGCCTTCTCGAGCGTGCTGGCAAGCTCTGCGTTGCCGTTGAGCACCTGGGCCGTGACACCGGCAAGTGCCACGCGGGCGACACCGATCGTCATGAAGACAGCCGCGATGATGCAAACCGTTTTAAGAACGCTCATGAAAACCGGGCTTACCGCCTGGTTTGCCTGACGGCCCGCGCCCGTGTAGACATCAAAACGCGGCGTGCGTTGCTCACGAGGGGCAACGGGCGCCTGCGGTGCCTCGCGGTAGGCGGGCATGGCGTTCATATCATAGGCGAGTGCTGCGTTTGAGGTGTTATAGCCCATGATATGCCGCCTCCCATCCCGAGTACGTTGGTAGTGTGTTTAAGCTTCGTTTATGGTGCGAGCGGGAGGTCCAATTTCGCGCGGTCGCGCCTACAGGCGCTGCGCCACGCGGATTTTGGCTGATCTCGCCCGAGGGTTGCGCGCAACCTCATCGGGTTGGGCAACCAAGGGTTTGCGGGTGATGACCTTGAGTATCGGCACGTTGCCACACACGCACACCGGAATCTCCGGCGGGCACGTGCACCCCTGGCTCATCTCCTTAAAGTGGTTCTTTACGATACGGTCCTCGAGCGAATGATACGAGATGACGCAGATGCGTCCGCCCGGGTTGAGCCACCTGGTGGCGGCATCAAGCCCCCTCTCGAGCACATCGAGCTCGTGGTTGACCTCGATGCGAATGGCCTGGAAGCTCTTCTTGGCCGGGTGCCCACCATGCCGACGAGCGGCAGCCGGAATGCCAGCCTTGATGATCTCGACAAACTGGCCTGTAGTTTCGATCGGTTCTTGCTCGCGACGGCGCACAATCTCGCGCGCAATCTGCGAGGCGAACTTCTCTTCGCCGTAGACGCGTAGAATCCGGGCGAGGTCGTGTTCGTTATAGGTGTTGATGACCTCAGCTGCGTTTAGGGTGTTGTTACCCGGATCCATCCGCATGTCCAATGGGGCGTCCTCGTTATACGAAAAGCCCCTGCCAGGGATATCGAGTTGCGGTGACGAAACGCCCAAGTCAAACAGGAAGCCATCGACCCCGGGCACCTCGGCCGAGCAAAGCAGCTCGTCCAAGTCGCCGAAGTTGCCCTTCAGCAGCTGGTGCGGGACGCCGGGAACCTCGCGGTCCAGACGGGCACCAGCGGCCTCGAGGGCCATGTCGTCCTGATCGACGCCGAGCAAAAGGCCCGTCTCCCCCACCTGCGCGGCCATCTTTACCGAATGACCGGCACCGCCAAGGGTGCAATCGCAGACAACGGAGCCGCTCTTGAGCTGCAGCGACTCAAGCACTTCGCCGAGCATGACAGGTTCATGCCGATATTCTTGTGTCAAGATCCCACGCTCCATCCGTTACTCGTGCCTTGCCCTTACGAGAAGAAGAGGTCAAGCAGAGCCTCGTCGTCATCGTCCTCATCGGCCGCGGCGCGGTCCCAAACCTCAAGGTGGTCGTAGTTGCCCACAACCGTGACCTCGCGGTCAAGGTTCGCCTGCTTGCGGAGAGACTCAGAAAGACCGATACGACCGGCGCTGTCCACATCCATCGACGTGGTGCGCTTGTTGATCGCCCTCATGAGCTTCTGGTCGTTGATGTCACGCGGGTTAAAACCCTCGTGGCCCTCACGACCCGCGAAGAGTCCTTCGACCCACTTATCGAAGGCCTCGGCAGAGAACACGTACAGAGCATCGACATCCAGGGCTTTGAACACGCGAACGTGCTCTCCAAGTTCCTCGCGAAGGGGTGCAGGCAGGGACAGACGACCTTTTGCATCGAGATTGCGCTCGTATGCACCAGTCATTCCCATGTGCGCCCTCCCCTCGGTTACTCAGATGGCACGTACGCGGGGAACCACCCCGCCTGTCGACGTCATTAATAATATGGGGAACTGCCCCATTTTTCAACACCTTTCCCCACCCCTTCCCCCACCCTACCCCACCACTCCACCCCCTAACTATTGGGCGCCACCCCCGAGCATATGTTCGAAAACACAATATGTTGTGTTTAATGCAAAGGCGGGATGCCACCTGTAGCACCCCGCCTTTCAACCTCAACCTTCAAGTTGACCTTGAGGCGATTTTTATGTCCCTTTACATCCCGTTCACATCGCCCCCAAACTCTCCCACGCGCGGCATGTGCACCCCGCCGCGCCATTGGCCGGTGGCGCAAAATGGGACGGACCCCCGATTGCCAAAACGTGCGCAACAGCACGTTCCAGCAATCGGGGGTCCGTCCTCGGATAGCATGTAATCGCAGCTCAGCAGCGTATTAGCGATGTGCCAGCGGGTGGGCCGCCAGGTAAACCTCAGTCAGCTGCGTACGATCGACATGCGTGTAGACCTGCGTCGTCGATATATCGGCGTGTCCCAAGATCTCCTGCAGCACGCGAAGGTCCGCGCCGCCCGCGAGCATATGGGTGGCAAAGGAGTGGCGCAACGTGTGCGGATGGAGTCCCACCAACCCCACCTGGCGTCCGTAGCGCTCGCATATGACGTGAACACCCTGACGCGACAGACGCCCGCCGTTCTTGTTTAAAAAGACCGCCGGCGTCTCTGTCCCACGAGCATGAGCCGCCAGAAGTCGGCGCCCATCACATATATAGTGCGTCAGGGCACGCGCCGCGCTTCCCACCAAAGGGACCAGACGCTCCTTGGAGCCCTTGCCGCGAACCAGCACAAAGCCGTCATCGGCATGGATATCACTCACATCGAGCCCCACCAGCTCGCTCACGCGCAGGCCGCACCCATACAGCACTTCCAAGATAGCGCGATCGCGCAGACCCATCTCACCATCCGGAAAATCCTGGTCGAGCAATGCCGAAACATCCTCCACCGAAAGGCACTCCGGCAGGCGCTCGGCCTTTTTTGGCAAACGCAACGCCGCCGTAGGATTTTGGGTCACGGCCCCATCGCGCACCAAAAAGGCATACAGGCCTTTGACGGCAGCGAGCGCGCGCTCCACCGAGGCATCGGAATAGCCCCCATCGCGCCGATCGGCGATAAAGTCCTCAATGACCCGCCGACTCACGTCCTCAAAGGACGCAATGCCCGTCCGCTCCAGATATGCACAGTAGGTCGTCAGGTCTCGGCGATAGGCGGCAATCGTGTTACGCGCCAAGCCCCGCTCGACTGCAAGGTAATCAAGAAACTCCCCCGCCGCCACAGCGAGCGGCGAAGGAGCTTCTCCGATATGTTCCCGGTTCGCCGGCAACCTTAGTCCATCGCACGATTCATGGGCGTCACCTGCAGACGGTCGACACCCTCGTGCTGGCCGATCGAAGCGCGCACGAACTCTCGGAACAGCGGCTGCGGGTTGGTCGGGCGGCTCTTGAACTCGGGATGAGCCTGGGTTGCCACATACCACGGATGCACGTCGCGCGGCAGCTCGACCATCTCGACCAAGCGCTCGTCAGGCGACAGACCCGAGATAACCAAACCGGCGTCCTCGAGCTGGTCGCGGAAGGCGTTGTTGAACTCAAAGCGGTGACGGTGACGCTCGTAGACGAGCTCCTCGCCATATGCCTCACGAGCAAGAGTATCGGCGGCGAGCTTGCACGGATAGGCGCCCAGGCGCATGGTGCCGCCCTTCTCGGTCACGTCCTCCTGCGAGCTCATCAGGTCGATGACGCTATACGGACCGTCCGGATCAAACTCGGAGGAGCTGGCACCGGCAAGGCCAACAACGTTGCGGGCGAACTCGCACACGGCGACCTGCATACCCAGGCAAATGCCCAGATACGGAATCTTGTGCTCACGGGCAAACTCGGCCGCGAGGATCTTGCCCTCCAGGGCGCGCTTGCCAAAGCCGCCGGGAACCAGGATGCCCGAGGCGTCGCCCAGAACCTCGGAGACATTCTGCTCGTCGAGGCTCTCGCCGTCGACCAGCTGGACGTCCACATGGCGATCGTAGAAGACGCCCGCATGGTGCAGGGCCTCGATAACCGACAGGTACGCATCGGGCAGCTGCGTGTACTTGCCCACGACGGCGATCTTCACCTTGTCGGCGTGATGGTTGGCGTGATTCTGTTTGCGCAGGAACTCGTTCCACTCGCTCATGTCGCGCTCACGCGGATCCAGACCCAGGCGCTCGCAAATGCGCAGGTCAAAGTCCTGCTCGGCAAGCAGCTGCGGAACATCGTAAATGCTCGCGCAGTCCTCGTTGGTAAAGACGCAATCGGTGTCGACGTCGCAGAAGCTTGCGATCTTTCCGCGGATAGCGTCATCGATATGGTGGTCGGAGCGCAGCACGATGATATCGGGCTGGATGCCAAAGCTGCGGAGCTCCTTGACGGAATGCTGCGTGGGCTTGGTCTTGACCTCGTGGGCGGCGGCGATATAGGGAACGAGCGACACGTGGATGTAGCAGACGTTCTCGGGGCCGGCCTCCTTGCGGTACTGGCGGATGGCCTCGACAAACGGTTGGGACTCGATGTCGCCGATCGTGCCGCCCAGCTCGGTGATGACTACATCGGAGCCGGTCTGCTCCTCGATGCGGCGGAACTTGTCCTTAATGGCATTGGTGACGTGAGGAATCACCTGCACGGTACCGCCCAAAAAGTCGCCGCGACGCTCGCGGGCGATTAGGCTTTTGTAGATGGCACCGGTCGTAAAGTTGGAATCGCGGGTCAGGTTCTCATCAATAAAGCGCTCGTAATGACCCAGGTCCAGGTCGGACTCGTAACCGTCCTCGGTAACGAAGACCTCACCATGCTGGAACGGGCTCATGGTACCGGGGTCGACGTTCAGATACGGGTCGGCCTTCTGCATCGTTACTTTGTAGCCACGCGACTTGAGCAGACGGCCCAGCGAGGCCGCGGTGATACCCTTGCCCAGGGACGAAACCACGCCACCGGTTACGAACACATGCTTGGTCATATTG
>JAXJPE010000086.1:0-4087 GCA_036426035.1 Collinsella sp. | reverse complement strand
TGGCAAGGTTGTGCTCTACCAACTGAGCCATGTCCGCTTGCGGGTTATTAATTTACGCGAGTTATCCAAAAGACGCAAGTACTTTTTTCAAAAAAGTTGCCGGCCGCGTGTTCTTGGTGGCTAAACGCGCTAAAGCGATTGGCTAGGCACGCGATTCCAGTGCTCCGCTAAATAGCTTCACCATCTGCACGCGCGTGCCGGTGCCGTCTGTGCGACGAGCAACCTCCACGTTATCGACAAGCATACGCATAAGCTTGATACCACGGCCGCGTTCCTCAGATGCGACCGGTTCGCTCGCTCCATCGATAGAATAGCCGGCACCCCGATCAAGCACCTCAACCACGACGCGATCGCCATAGGCCTGAACCGTCAGGACGCACCCGATACCGCCCGCATGGTCATAGGCATTACCCAGCGCCTCCCCCGACGCCAACGCGACATCGTAGCGCTCGTCGCGGCGCAACGGAAGCGATTCAAGGAGTTCGGCGATGCGATGTCGATAGTATGGAAGATTCTCGATACCCTGTCGGACCTCGACGCTCTTGCTCCATCGTGGCAACTCTCCCACCGGAATAGCGGGAATCGACTCACGCGCCGGACCCGCAACATGAAGGATGTCGACAAGTCGGGCAATCTCCAAAAAGCGAATGACCTCATCGGAGGCGTTAACGAGCGAAAGCAGGCCCTCTCGCCTCATGAGCTCTCTGGCACGTGTAAGCAAAAACGCCAAACCCGTCGAGTCGATAAAGCCCACGGCCTGGCAATTGATGACAACGCGACGCACGCCCCGGTCGATCAGATTATCCAACCGTCGGCGCAGCACGGACACCGAGGCGATGTCGACATCACCCGGTGGCGTCAAAACCGCTATGTCATTCCACTCATTCATACGACCATGGTTCCCCAAAAGAGCTCGCTCGATGCATACATATCTGCAGCTGCGCAGATTTTGCCCGTCAAGTATCGCGGTCTACGATCGACCCCGTAAAAACTCAAGGGAAACCAGCGCAATGTCATCGTCCAGCGCCGACTCGGTAAAGCGGTCAAGCTCTCCCAAGACCTTACCGCAGATTCCCGATACACCCTCACCCGAGACAGAGAGCAAAAGGTCACGAAGGCGCTGCTCGCCAAAGAAAGCACCCGAGCGATCACGTGCTTCGATTGCTCCGTCGGTATACATGAATAGCATGTCACCAGGAGCGAACGTAAACACGCCTGTCTCGTACACCATGCTCTCAAAGGCACCGATCACGCCCGATTGGCACCCAAGGAGCTCCACTTCTCCCCCTCGGGTTTCTCCGCCGCCAAGCGGCGTCGACGACGGTCTAATGACCATAGTGGGAGGATGTCCCGCAGAGCAGTAGGTAGCGCGACCCGCTTTAAGATCAATCTTGGCGATAAACGCCGTCACGAACGTCTCGACCCTCGAAAAGCCCATGAGCATGCTATTGAGCGAGCGGGCCATACGGGCGGGCCCAGCACCCTCCCAGGCATAGGCCGTCAGCGCCGTCTTGACGAGCGCTGACATCGACGCCGCCTCGATTCCTTTGCCGGATACATCGCCCAAAATCATAACGGCGCAATCGTCGGGAAGACGGACAAGAGTATAGAAGTCACCGCCAACCAACGCCGAATTCGTTGCCGAAAGGTATACCGAATCGGTCGCGATACCCGGAACGTCACCAAGCGAATTTCTCATGCCAATCTGGAGGGTCTGAGCGATATGGCGCTCCTCGCGCTTTTGAGATTCGCCCTCGTAGATCAGTTCAAAGTCATGCGCCAAGTGCACCAAGTAGTCATATTCAAGGTCATCAATCGGCTCTTGACTACCGTCACGAAGCAGAAGCGCGCGCGTCGTCGGGCCTTTCGCAACAGAAGCAGGAACGATCGCGTCGTTGCTGTGTTTGCCATCACCCTCAGAGCGCGGGCGCCCCGCCTCGATGCCGGTGTCGACGTAGAGACCCTGGCAAGGCAGACCATGCGCCCTAAGCCAGCCTCCCATAGGCATCGATTCGTCAACGCGAGTTATACGGACGTGTTTAAGATCCTCGGCACTCGTGCCGCCCAAAACAGACGCCTCAAAGCCATCAGAGCCAACCCCCAAACGTGCCGCTGGCGCCGTCGTGGAAAAGAAAAGTTTCTCGGGATCGTCCGGCAAAGCAACGCGACTGCCGCCTTCAAAATCTATGACATAGGAGCCCAGACTGGCGTCATACTCAACAGGGCAAAAATGACAGTTGAGCATATTGCAAATCTCGGACGATATAGCCTGGGTAGCCGCGGCGGAATCGTCTAGAAAGGTAAACAACTCATCACGTAAGACATTGAGCGAGCGGCCAAGCTCGGCCGTGCGACGAGAGCGAAGGCTCGATGCCATGCCGACCAGCTGGATAGACAGGTAATCGCAAATGACCTCGAGTACATTAACGTCATAGGCGAGCGGTGCCTGAGGGCGCTTCCAACCAACTTCCAGCACGCCAAGGATCTGCGTACCGTAAAAAACGGGAAGACAGATCTCGCTGCGGTACGGAGGCATATCCTGCACGCGCAACAGGTGCTTAGAACGATTGTCCAGGTCCATGAACATACCGGAGGCAGCCCTATCACCCTCAAGGTCCTGTTGAATCGACAAGCGACAGGCACGCGACTCGCGAAGAACATACGTCGGAATGCCAGCGCCATACGGCAAAAACTCGGGCAGGTAGCTGTCGTGCAGCTCCTTGGAGACACCGCGAAGCTTAAAACCGCCGCTCTCAGAAAAATAGATAGCGGCACCCGAAGCATCGAGCGTTCCTACAAGCTGGTTCAAAACGATATCTAACAAACTGGGCAGCTCATCGGAGCCCACCGTGCTCATAATGACCGACAATGTACCCGAGAGACGCTTATTCGCCACTCTAAGCTCCGAAAGCGCACGCTTGAGCTGACGGTCGTGCGAATACTGTTCTTCGATGCTATGGAGTGCCACCAGAACGCGCGGCGCACGGCGGCCAAAGATTCGAGGCGGCGTAACCGAGCCGGCACAAACCAGGACGGGAATAAACGATCCGTCACTTAACTTGAGCATCAACTCGCTCTTTGTTCCATTGGTCTCAAAAGGAAGCCGATGCTCTGTCGCGCGTTCAAAAGCCGACGAGTACAAGAGGTCTTTAACGTCCCCGTTGATCACATCGGAACGCTCCTCGCACATCAAGTCGAGCAAGCGATTATTTACATGCAAAATGGTTCCGTCGAGCTCGCAGATAATGACAGCATCGCTCGTGATCTCGACCAATTGGGCAACGTCTGCCCACTCGTTGCGCTCAAGCGTTTCCATCGTGAACCTCACCGTCTATCGGTAACAAAAAAGCCTCCAAAGAGGCTTTTCAAATTCGATGGTGTCGGAGGCGGGACTTGAACCCGCATGACCAAAAAGCGGTCACTAGCACCTCAAGCTAGCGCGTCTGCCAATTCCGCCACTCCGACATGCTATGTTGTTGATTCGCGGTTCGCTTTGTTGAACCCGCGCGTTCAACGAGGAAGATAATAACCTATGTTTCGAGAACTGCGCAAGCACTTTTTTGAAAAAAGTTTACGAATTTGTAAATGCACTGGTAGACGCTTATGTTCGGACCGGAACGGGGTCGGCTTCCCAACGCGTCCTCGGGCATGCGGTACATTTTGATTCGCGCTTCGCGCTACAAAATGTACCGCCCCCTGCGGAATGCGTTGGGAAGCCGACCCCGTTCCGGCCCTACGTCCACGTACTCCAGGCACCGTTCTCAAACATGTTCTGAGAGCTGATATAAATTTGGTGGCTCGGCTTTGCCGAGCCCTTATATGGTGAGGCCGGAGCCAAGGCTCCGGCCTCACACAATTCCCTATCAGATTAAGCGAGCGATCAGGGAATCGCACTCCCCCTGCCGAGTTAACGTAGGGCCCGCCCTGGTGTTACTTTTCAGAACACTCCGCACTGATATTTTCTGTATTGAAGACGTCGATGGTGCGCCCGTATACCATTGACGTCGACACCATCAGACGCGGTCCGCGCGGTGACCCCACATTCCGCTGGCGCCCACAGGGCTGCCCTCGTTTCCTGACATGTCCC
>JAXJPE010000085.1:0-15004 GCA_036426035.1 Collinsella sp. | reverse complement strand
TATTTGCTCGGATACCAAAGAACCTATACGGAGAGTGATCTTTCGTGAACTTCCTGAACATCTTCGAGGACCACGTGGCCGGCATCTTCGGTGCCACCCGTGCCCCGTTCTCCTTTAAGAAGCTTGCCAAGCAGGCCGCTCGCGACATGGAGGATCAGACTCTGGTGATCAACGGCGTCAACACCGCGCCGGCGCTCTATACCATCCTGATTGCCGCCGACGACGATCCCATGCTCGCCCCGTTCTATCCCGAGCTTTCGCGCGAGGTCCGCGAGTTTGTGAAAGCGCAGGCCGAAAAGCGCCGCTACGTCTTTGTCGGCGAGCCCCTCGTTCGCTTTATGATCGACCCGCAGCTGCGCGGCGGCAAGTTCTCGGTCTTTGCCGAGAACGTCGATGCCCCTACGCTCGGTCGCCTGTACGAGGAAGAGCGCGCCTACCAAAACGGCCTGGGCCAGAACAACTCAGCCGCGAGCCGTGCCGCCAGCGCCCCGCGCGCCGGCCAGCAGCAGTTTGCCGCCCCGCAGCAACACCCCGCTGCTATGCCGCAGCAGCAGCCGGCACCTCGTGCTGCCACTCCCGACCCGCTTGCCGTGGCCGACCCCTTTGCGCCCAATATGCCCGATCCCGCCGCCGCACCCATTCCCGTGCCCCAAACCGTCTCGCGCGACGCGCTTGCCGGCATGGGCGGAGCCGCCGCGACCGGCGCCGCCGCTGGCCTTGGCGCCGCAGCCAGCATCGCCTCCAACATGGCAAGCTCTCGCGCCCCGCAGCGTCCGCTCGCCCAGCTCGTCGACGTCGTGAGCGGCGAGAGCCACGCCATCACCTCCGCACAGGTGACCATCGGTCGCGAGCGCTCGGTTTCCGACATCGCCCTGCGCGACCCCAACGTGTCGCGCCGTCATGCCCAGCTCACCTTTACCGGCTCGGACTGGTCGATCGAGGACCTCAACTCCACCAACGGCACGCTCGTCAACAACCGTCGCATCACGCGCTGCCCGCTGCGCAACGGCGATCTGCTGACGTTTGGCCTGAGCACGTTCGAATTTAGGGGATAGTCGCTTATGAACATCGATATCGTCCTGTTTGCAGGCCGCATCGTCCTGGTCGTCCTGCTTTATATCTTCCTGTTTGCCGTCATGAAGACCGGCGTGGGGCTCGTCCGCGGCCAGCGCCGCGACTCGGCCATCTGGACGATCGATGTGGACAAGGGCCCGCGCGGCATCCGCGGCATCCACGTGGATATGCTCGGCCCCGTCATCGTCGGCCGTTCGCCGTCGTCGGACATCTGCATCAACGAACCGTTTGTCTCGGCCTCGCATGCGCGTTTTTCGCTGCAGGGTCCGGCACTTATTATCGAGGACCTCAACTCGCTTAACGGCACGCTCGTCAACGGCCGCCAGCTGGTGGAACCCGCAACGCTGCGCGAGGGCGACGAAGTCCAGATTGGCGACGTGGTCATGAAGGTGAACCGTCGATGATCGACGAGGAGAACAAGTCCGCAACCATGCCAGAGACGTCGGCCGCCCCCGCGACCGCGCCGGCTCATGCCGCCCCGGCGGGCCATGCGCCCGTGGAGCCCGAGGACACTGTGTTCTCCCTGCCTCTTTCGCATGTAACGCAAGAATATCCGACGCTGACCGACGACGAGGATACCGAGGACAACGCTGACGGCGGTAACACCCCCATCGGCGTGCACGCCGCTACCGAGCAGCCCGCGGTCCCGCAAGACATGCCCGCGCCGGCTCACTTTGCCGAACCCGTCGCCACGGCGATTACCGAGAGCTCCGCGGTATTTGCGGCTCCCGAGCCCGCGGCACCGGTGTTTCCCGTAGCGCCGGCACCCGCCGCAGCGCCCGAGTCCGCATCTGCACCGGAACCCGCGGCGGCGCCCTCCCCCGCGGACGCATCGGCGCCCGAAGCCATGCAGTCTGTAACCGAAGACGTACCCGCAGCAACGACGGAGGATGTCTCCCAATCCCACGGCACGCCCGCGCCCGCGCACTTCGCGACGCCCGAGTCTGCAGCCGTCGCCCCGCAAGACGACGAGCCTGTCGACCGTACAACCGAAGAGCCCGCCACGCCCAACGTCAACGACCCGAGCAACGATGCCGACACCGTCTCGCCCGGCGATACGGCCGAGATTGACGTTGCCGCCGTGGAGGCCAAGCTTAAGGACCCCGGCTCGACCATGAGTTTTGAGCCGCTGACCGACGAGCGCATCGAGACTGACTCGACCTACGACGCCGGCACGACCACGCAGCTCATGTGGGGCGCCCGCTCCGATGTTGGCTGTGTGCGCCCGCATAACGAAGACTCCTATCTGGTGCAATCGCCGCTCTTTTGCGTATGCGACGGCATGGGCGGCCACGCCGCCGGTGAGGTAGCCTCCTCCATCGCCGTCGAGACCATTGCCAAGACAGCGCCGCAGGCAGCCGACGCCGCACGACTGGCAGCCGCCGTCGAAGCTGCAAACGCCGCGGTCATCGAGGCTGCGCTCAACGGGCTTGGCAAGCCCGGCATGGGCTGCACGGCAACCTGCGCCTATATCGAAAACGACATGCTCGCCATCGCCCACGTGGGCGACTCGCGCGCCTATCTGCTCCACGAGGGCACGCTCATCCGCGTGACCCGCGACCACTCCTATGTGGAGGAGCTCGTGGACGCCGGCGAAATTACGGCAGACGAGGCTCGCGTCCACCCCAACCGCTCAGTCATCACCCGCGCGCTGGGCTCGGATCCCGCCATGTATGCCGACCACTTTACCCCGCATATCGAGGAAGGCGACCGCCTGATCCTGTGCTCGGACGGTCTTTCGAGCATGATTCCCGATAGCGATATCGAAAACATCGCCACACAGTCCTCGACCGCGCAGATTTGCGTCGACAACCTTGTTGACGCGGCACTGGTCGCCGGCGGGCATGACAACGTCACCGTGCTTGTCGTTGACCTGGTCGACGATGGCGTCATGCGCGAGGCAAAGCGCGTCCGCCGCCGCAACATCACCATTGCCACCGTACTGGGCATCGCTTTTGTGCTGGCGGCAGCCATCTGGGCCTACGCAGGCATCACCGGCTCGTACTACCTGGGCACCTACAAGGACACCGTCGCGGTCTACCGGGGCATTCCCGGCAAGCCGCTCGGCCTTAAGCTGCACTGGCTCGACAGCACGACCACCATCAAACTGTCCGACCTGCCCGAAGACACACAAAATCGCCTTAAGGCAGGTATTCAGCAGACGAGCATCGACGACGCACAGGACACCATCTCCAAGTACCGCCATCAGATCGACGAGGAGCAGACCCGTCAGGTGATCGACGCGCAAACGATCCGCAATAACACCGACCAGGGTTCGACCTCCGAATCGGATTCCGAGAATACCGCCGAACAGTCCGCCGAGGCCGAAGCCTCCGATAAGAATTAGAAAGGGAGTGCCGCTTATGAGTCGCCGTAATACCGAACTGCTCTTACTCATCGCCTCGGCGTTCCCCGTCATCCTGCTGTATGCGATGTACGTGCTCACCGCAGGCGCCGCCATCTCGTTTGAGACACTTGCCGTTCCGATCGGTCTCTTTGCCGCCTTCGCCGCGGCGCATATCGCCGTGCGCATTCTGGCACCCGGCGCCGACCCGGCCATCCTGCCCATCGTCTTTGTTCTTTCGGGCATTGGCATCACGTTTGTGACGCGCTTGGCGCCCACGCTCGCCATCTCGCAGCTCGTCATCCTGTTTATCTCGGTGGCGTTGATGGTAGGTACGCTTGCGCTGGTCAAAAACCTCGACGTAGTCATGCGCTACAAGTACACCTTTGGCATCATCGGCATCATCTTGCTGATGCTGCCCATCTTTATCGGCACCACAATCTCGGGCTCTAAACTGTGGATTCGCATCGCCGGCTTTACCATTCAGCCCGGCGAGTTCGCCAAGGTCTTTATCGTGCTGTTCCTAGCCGGTTACCTGGCCGAGAACCGCGAACTGCTCTCCATCTCCAACCGCAAGATCTTGGGTCTTAAGATTCCGCGTCTGCGCCTGCTGCTGCCGCTGTTCGCAGTCTGGGGCGTATGCCTGCTCGTCGTTGTCTTCGAACGTGACCTGGGCTCGGCCTTGCTGTTCTACACCATCTTCTTGCTGATGCTCTACGTTGCCACGGGTCGCTTCTCGTATGTCATCATCGGCCTTGTGCTCTTGGCCGTGGGGGCCGTGGGCGCTTACAAGTTCCTGTCGCACGTCCAGGTTCGTTTCCAGATCTGGGCCGATCCCTTTAAGGATGCACAGGGCCAGGGCTACCAGATTGTCCAGTCCCTCTTCTCGCTGGCCGACGGCGGCCTTGTTGGCGTCGGCATTGGCAACGGCATGGCCAACAACATCCCCGTCGTCGAGTCCGACTTTATCTTCTCGGCTATCGGCGAGGAGATGGGCCTTTTGGGCGGTGGCGCCGTTCTTATCCTGTTTATGCTCTTTGCCGTACGTGGCCTGACCACGGCAGCCCGTGCCAAGTCCGACCTTGCCGCCTTTAGCGCCACTGGTCTTACGGCCGCCATCAGCTTCCAGGCGTTCTTGATCGTTGGCGGCGTTACCCGCCTGATCCCGCTGACCGGCGTCACCCTGCCCTTTATGAGCCAGGGTGGCTCCTCGCTGCTGGCAAGCTTTATCATCGTCGCGCTTTTGCTGCGCGCCGGTGACGAGGCAACCGGTCGCGAGGCCGAGCTCACCGGCACCGGCACCATGGCCGCCATCACCGACGACCAGGTCGCCTCGGCGGCCTCCCCGGCTGGCACGCGCTTCGCCACTTCGTCTTCGCACAACCGCGGCAGCCACTCCGCCGGCTCGCGCATGCGCCGTCGCCTGCTCGACACGCCCGAATCCGGTGTGCTCGGCCGCGTGGCGCTCGCCAATCGACTGACCCGCGCCGTGCTCGCCTTTACGGCACTATTCGCCATCCTTATCGGCAACCTCACCTATGTCCAGGTCATCAAGGCCAAGGACTATCAGGACATGCCGACCAACAACCACACCATCGCCCGCTCCAAGTACATCCAGCGCGGCTCTATCATCACGTCCGACGGCGTGACGCTGGCCGAGTCGCTGCAACAGGAAGACGGCACCTACGCCCGCTCCTACCCCAACGGAAACATGGCCGCTCACGTGGTGGGCTATGTAAGCCAGCAGTACGGCACCGCTGGTGTCGAGAGCGTCATGAACGAAACGCTCACCGGCTCCAAGGATTACTCCAGCTGGGACAACGCCCTCGCGTCGCTCGCGGGCCAAAACCAACCGGGCAACACCGCCAAGCTCACCATCGACTCGCGCATCCAGACGGCTGCCGAGCAGGCACTCAAGGGCTTTAAGGGTGCCGTGGTGGTTATGGATCCGCGCACCGGCGCGGTCCTCGCATGCGCAAGCTCGCCCACCTATGACAACACCAACATCGATGCCCTGATGCAGTCGGGCGGTGGCGAGGACGGCTCCATGTACGACCGCGCCATGGACGCTCTCTATACCCCGGGCTCGACCTTTAAGGTCGTCACACTCTCCGCGGCGCTCGAAACCGGCACCGCCAGCCTTACCAGCACGTACCAGGCGCCCGGCTCCATGGATTTCGGCAACGCGCCGGTCACCAATTACGCCAACGAGAGCTACGGTACCATCAGCCTGCAACAGGCCTTTGCCGTGTCGTCCAACGTCGTCTTTGGCCAGGTGGCCAACGAGATCGGCGCCAGCTCGCTCGTCCAGTTTGCCAATGCCTTTGGTTACGGCCAAAAGCTCGGTCAGGACCTGACCACCGCGGCCTCCATCATGGCCGACCCCTCGCTCATGACCGAGTGGGAGACCGCCTGGGCAGGCGCCGGCCAGCCTGTCGGCATGGACCACACGCCAGGTCCGCAGACCACCGTCATGCAAAACTGCGTGATAGCGGCGGCCATCGCCAACAGCGGCGTGGTCATGGACCCGTTCTTCGTGGCCCAGGTGCTCGCCCCCGACGGAACCGTGGTCAAGACCACGCAATCCCGCTCGCTCGGCCAGGCCGTCAGCGCCACCACGGCCGATCAGGTCAAGCAGGCCATGCTCGCGGTTGTCCAGTCCGGCACCGGCACCGATGCCCAGATTCCGGGCGTCAAGGTCGCCGGCAAGACCGGATCGGCCGAGACCGGCGGTACCAACGTCAACTCGATGTTCGTCGGCTTCGCACCTTACGATTCACCCACGGTCGCCATCTCGGTGGCCTTGGAGGATTACGACAAACACGACGTCAAGGCAGCCAAGATCGCCGGCATCGTCCTGACCGCGGCACTTGCCGCCCAAGGAGCGTGATGCCTGTGATCGAAGCGGATACTTGGGGCGCGCCGCGGCCGATGAGCTAGCGGCAAGGCGCCACGCGGTCCCAGCGGCCATAGATTTGGTACTACACACATCGTTGAGCGAATAAGTTAGTTAGGAGCAGGAATGGAACAGAGGGTCCTCGGGGGAAGATACCTCCTCAAGGATAAGGTGGGAACGGGCGGCATGGCGACCGTCTTCCGTGCGCAAGATCAGGTCCTCGACCGCACGGTTGCCGTCAAGATCATGCTGCCGCAGTATGCCGGCGACGCCACCTTCGCCGCCCGCTTTAAGCAGGAGGCCCAGGCAGCAGCAGGTCTCTCCTCCCCCTATATCGTGGGCGTCTACGATTGGGGCAAGGATGGCGATACCTACTACATCGTCATGGAGTACCTGCGCGGTACCGACCTTAAGAGTGGCATCAAGAGCCACGGCGCCCTCGATCCAAAGAAGGTCGCACAGATCGGCTCGCAGATCAGCTCCGCGCTTTCGGTCGCCCACAAGCACGAGATCATCCACCGCGACATTAAGCCGCAAAACATCATGGTGCTGCCCGACGGCAACATCAAGGTCATGGACTTTGGCATCGCGCGCGCAAAGAACAGCCACCTCACGCAGGACAACAATGTACTGGGCACCGCCCACTACGTAAGCCCCGAGCAAACGCGCGGCCAGGACCTCGGTCCCACTTCGGATATCTACTCCCTGGGCGTCGTGATGTACGAGTGCGCCACCGGTCGCGTCCCCTTTGACGGTGACGACGCCATCTCGGTTGCGCTCAAGCAGGTAAACGAACTGCCGGTTCCGCCGAGCCAGATCAACTCCGGCGTCGACGCCGATCTGGAGCGCATCATCCTCAAGTGCATGGAAAAGGACCCGTCGAACCGCTTCCAGACGGCAGACGAGCTGCGCCAGGTGCTCAACAACTACCTGTCCGGCCGCGCCGTCAACGTCTCCGAGCCCACGCGCATCATCGGTGCCGCGGGCGACCTGGGCGCCACCAAGACCCGTGAGCTGTCTGACTCCACACGCGCTATGGTTCGCCCCGTATCGGGCGTAAGTGGACAGACCAACCCCCGCAGCGCCGTCTCGGGTTCCACCGGTTCCTACGAGGTCGATCAGCCCAAGTCCAACAAGAACAAGATTATCGCCGCCGTAGTCGCCGCAATCGCCGTGGTTGGCGTTGTGGTGGCCTTCGCCACCGGGCTCTTTGGGGGCGAGCAGGTTACGGTGCCCGATGTGCTTAACAAGGACCAGCAGACCGCTATCGAGCTGATCAAGGAGGCCGGCCTTGAGGTCGGAACTGTCGACCAGAGCTATAACGACGATGTCGACGAGGGCAAGGTTGCCGAGCAGACCCCCAACGGCAACACTAAGAAGTCCAAGGGCTCCAAGGTTAACCTGGTGATCTCCAAGGGCCCCAAGCCCTCCGAGAAAGTTGAGGTTCCGCAGCTCGTCGGCCTAACCAAGGACCAGGCCGAGGCCGCGCTGGCAAGCGTGGGCCTGAAGGGCAACGCAACCGAGGAGGCCAACGAGGCCGACGAAGGGCAGATCTTTGAGCAGGGCACTGATGCCGGCAAGGAAGTCGAGAAGGGCACGACCATCTCGTATAAGGTCTCCAGCGGTCCTGACACCACCTCCGTCCCCGATCTGACCGACATGACCGAGGCCCAGGCACGCAACGCTCTCGACATGGCCGGTTTTGGCGTCAACGTGAGCTACCAGGAAAACGATTCCGTCACCGAGGGCACCGTCATTAGCTGGAACCCCAGCGGTAAGCAGAAGCCCGGCGCCACGATTACCGTCGTCATCGCCAAGAAGTCCGGCAAGGCCAGCGTTCCGGGCAACCTGTACGGCAAGAGCATCTCCGCCGCCGTCACCGCGCTCAACAACGCCGGATTCTACAACATCGCATTCTGCGATCAGAACGGCAACCCCGTGAGTGGCAACGAAAACGCCACCGTGACGGGCGTCTCCCCCACTGGCAAGCAGTCCACCGACAGCACGATTACGCTGACGGTTTCGGTTTCTGGCTCTGGTACTGATTCAGGCGATGATTCCGGTACAAGCAACTAGCCGGCTGCTTATTATCTGCGCAGCGAACGCCGCAAACATATTCGCTCAGAAGCGCCCGCTTGCTCCCCCGGCAAGCGGGCGCTTTGCTTTTGATGCGACCCGCTAGCATGGAACGGCGCAGCTCTAACACCAAAAGAGCCCGGCACCGTAGCGGTACCGGGCTCGATATTCCTCTGGTGCCCCCGGGCGGATTCGAAAACTCCCCCCGCGGGGAAATTGGCGACGCGGGTGTCGACGGTCCGAATCCGCCGACGGCTCCCACAAACCAGAAACGGCGCCGCTCTCGCGACGCCGCCATATTCCCTGGTGCCCCCGGGCGGATTCGAACCGTCGACACCCGCTTTAGGAGATATGATTTAATGCTACCCCCTACCATTCATCAAGCATCATTGAACATCATATAACCGCAGATAAACGTAGCAGTTTGTGTCTTTTACCTCCGGTAGCTGCGCCTACGCTTTTACAAACATATTACTAACAGCTTTAGCTAAACTGCACTCAATGAATTGTTGAAAACTATTCAAAGAAACGGAGCGCAAAGATGTCAGAACAGCCACTAATTAGCGGAAGAGGCACGTGTTGGAAAGACAAGAGATCACCTAACACCTATCGCTATTATTTTTCCCTTGGAGTCAAGGACCCTAAGACGGGGCGCTACAAACGATCCCCAACTTATACAGTTCGTTGCAAGACTAAAACAGAAGCTAAGGCTGCAATGCAGGCCAAGCTGGCTGAAATCAACTCCTCTGGCACGATCACTAAAACTAAAAAGCCCACTTTGCTTGCGTCCTACTGCTGGGCCTTTCATGAAAATAGGGACACCGAGCTTGCGCCAACGAGCTATGAAAGAGAAGCGTACGATTGCAGGCATATCGAAGACCTATTCGGTGCGTTTCAGACAATTGAGGGGCTAACTCCCGATCTAATCGAAGAAACATATGCCGAAGCTCGTCGTACGGGAAAATACAAACCATCAGAGCTTGTACGAATCAATGCGAAACTGCGTCAGATTTTGTCGAATGCGGTCGCAAAGAGAATAATTGACCGAAACCCCTGCGCTACCGTTCATGTTCGCAGACCACGCAACAAAAGAGAATCACTGACAATCGACCAAGTAGCTACCCTATGCACACGTCTTCAACACATTGAGCTCACCGCCGAAGCTGTTGGTACACTAGTACTAGTGTATACGGGTATGCGGAAAGGCGAGATGCTGGGCCTCGAATGGCGCGATTGGGACCCTGCCAATAAAACCTTGAAAATTGACAGGCAGTACACCAACGACCATGAACTGAGGGCACCCAAGTCACAAGAAAGCCAACGCAAAATCCCCGTTGGAGAAACCTTGGCCGAACGTCTTCAATCATGGTCAGCCATACAAAAAGAGCTCCTGGCCTCTCTGGGGCTGTCCCAGACTGGCAGCACTCCCATCATTAGCGATATTGCTGTCGAGCAAGGGATCCCTACTGTCTGTCACATGAAAAACTACATCTTCAACCATTGGTTTCGCGATTTCGCAGTTAGCTGCAATCTTGGAATCTATGAGCCGAACAATTCGACTGGCGGAAAACTATATAAGGGCATCTGCCCGCATCAGCTCAGGCATTGTGTAAGCACTTTTATGCTGGCGAACGGATCGGACGTTAGAAGCGTGCAAGGTATTCTTGGCCACGCGGACCCCAATATCACGCTCAAAACGTATACAAGCCTCGTTCAACAATCAGAAATAAAAGCAGTTAAAGGCTACGAAGCCTTCATCAACGCCTATATACAGAGAAGCGAGAAATAGCATGTTTTTCATTCATCGTTTATTTCATAATATTACGGTACTATAATACCGTTTCCGCAGGTAGATGCTTTATTTGATTGACATCTAATGAGTTTTAATACATGCTAAAGCTGTCAGATGGCTACGCATGTAGTCATAGAAACCGGCCCCCCAAGTGCTTATGAACCTGGTACGTCTTACAAGCACAGGGAGGGCCCTCATTGAAAGGATAGCTCATCATGGCTACTCCAAAGATTAGCACTCAGGCGTCCACACCGACTTTCCCCACTGGTGCCGCTCAGTGCGATCGGTTGCTCCGCGTTAACGATATCCGCGAACTCACTGGCTGGAGCGAAAACACCGCACGCAAGTTTATGCGAGAGTCCGGCAAGCTCATCCAGATCCATCGCTCTAATTACATGTTTGAAAGCTCGTTCTACGAGCTTTTCAAGCAGCTTGAAGGTCGTACCGCCCACCTTGATTAGGTGGTAAACATGAGCGAGCTTCCGTCGATTTCCGACATATTTAGCGATGATGCTACTGAGCAACGAGAGATTACGGGAAAAATGGATAAGGCTATTTTTATTTCAGTGCCCGAGTGGGCGTGCTGCGTCACCACCGTTGCCGCCGAGCGTCTCATCCTCGGCCTTGTATGGAAGTTTGGAAAACCTTCCAAAAACAAACGGCCCATGGGCTTCTGCGCTAAAAGCAAATGGATTGAGGATCACTACCGCCTGAGTAAGAACACTATATCCCGGGCCTATACCTCTCTGAAGGATAAGGGGTATATTCAAAAAGTTGGTGATGGCAGCTGGATGCTTAATTACGCCGCAATCTACCGCGCCGCGATTGAAAACGCTTGGGAGCCTCCGAAACTTTAAGCCCACAAACCGACTATCGAGGTCGTGAGAGTCGGTCACCGTCAGGATGCCCACAAGAACATGCCGCGGATGTAAAATGAAGCAGGGTCGAACCGAAACAGTTCCCGGACAATTGGCGTCCGGCCAGACACTTCGATTCGACCCTTTCTCATGCCTGTATCTAGAATACTCCCACAATCATTCTCGACATCTTTAACGCCCTCACCTCCTGCCACCAACACGCCGTAGACGCTATTTACAACGAATCGATATGGCCGCCCGTTCTTTAAGGCACGTGTTACCATGAAAACGTGCGGTATTTCTCCAACCGAAAACCTGCGTGAACGCATGACTTGAGACGCCTTTTAGAACTCACCGATCGCAGGGCGAACACAAATCAACAGCGGCCGTGCATTGTTCCCAGCCGTTTGGCATGGCGGAGCCATGCCGTTGTTGATTGGAGTGCCACACCATGGCAGACGAAAGAAAAATCAGGGAGATCTACGGCGTGAAGAGCGTCCTAGATGAGGCCGCCGAGCGGATCGAGGCGACGTGGCGGGAGAAGCTGCTGCGCGAGACTGCCGACCTCAGGAGCGAGAACGCGCTGCTCAGGGTCCAGCTCGACGAATTCAACCGCAAGCTCGGCGAGGCGAGAGACCGGAACGAAAGACTTGAGGCCGACTGCAATGAGAGGGTCGCTTTCATCGAGGAGAAGTTCGAGCTCGATACCGCGAGCCTCGAGCTCGAGAACAACGAGCTCCACGCCGCGAGCGTCAGATATCTCACCGATGCCAGGGAGCTCGACAGGCAGGTCGTCCAGCTCCACGCTGAGGCTGAGGCCATGGCCGATGAGATCGAGCGGCTGCGCGGCGAGCGTGACGCCGCACTGAAAGCCCAGGCCGAGCTGAGCGATGCGCTCCTGGCCCAGCGCGACCTGATGGCCGAGCTCGCCGCCCTCAAGGACCGACTTGCCGCCTCCGAGCAGTGGGCGACCGTGGCCGAGGCCAAGGTCGAGGTCATGACCCAGAGGGGCGAGTAGGCCGCAGAGCATCTAATTTTCTAGAAACCCTCTAGAGCATTTCTAGAGGGTTTCTAGAACTGAAGACCGGGCGCAGTACTTTCGATCGAAACGATATCTTTGTAGATGAGGCGATGCTTGGCGTCGCACCATTTGTCGCCGTGGTAATGCCCGAAGAGCCAGACGCGATAGCCGAGCCGCCCGTCGAGCTCGCCAAGGAATCGTTGCAGCCGGTCGCCTCGATACTCGCGTCCACGCTCGCGGCACAGCTTCTCTGCCAGGGCAGCAGGAGCCTCGTGAGTCACAACGCAATCGACTCTCCAGCTCACGCGGTCGAGCGAGGCGCGGCAGTGCTCCATCTCCTCCTCGCTCGGCATCTCCTCGGGCCACCAGCTCCTCCCCTCCCTGCGATACTGTCTGTCGTTGCTCGCGGCACCGCCCATGGCAAGGACTGTGAGCCCGTCGATGTCGAACACCTCTCCGCGCATCAGGTGCAGCACGTGCGGTCGCGCCTCATGGACGAGCCCGCCGTTCCACTCCAGCACCGGCAGCCCAGCCAGGGCGTGGCGGTTCTCATGGTTGCCGTCTACGAAACACGTGGTCCAGGGCTTCGACTCGAACCAGTCGAGCCAATACCTCTCAGTATTCGAGCCGTCCCAGACAAAGCCGAAGTCGCCGGCCACAATCACCGCGTCATCGCGCGTCAGCGTGCGGCCCAGTGGCCAAGACTTGAAGGCGAACCTGCTGGACCCGTACTCGGCCCTGCCGTGCACGTCGCCCGTCACATAGACCGTCATCAGTACGCACCCCACGGCAGGAGTTTGTCCCCGAGCCTCACGATCCGGTCGTACAGCACCGTGTGCCGTTCGTCCGGGTTGCCGTCTCGGTGGAAGTGACCGTAATACCAGTGTTTGTAGTCCATGCGGTCCTCGAGCTCGTCGAGGAATCCGGTCAGCCGGTCCACATCAGGGCATTCCCAGCCTGGGTCCGGGTAGAGCGTCGGCGAGAGCATGCGCGTCGAGCAGGTATGGGTGATGACGCAGTCGACCTTCCAGCCGACCTCGTCGAGCTTGGCCCGCGCGGTATCGAAATCGCGCTCGTCCGGGAGCTCCTGAGGCCACCAGCTGGAATACGGCACGCGGTATTCCCTGTCCACGCTCGTGGCACCGCCCATGGTGAAGATTGTCGAGCCGTCGAGCTCGAAGACCTCGCCGCGCGTCAGGCGCCGAATGGGCGAGGTGTCCGACAGGCGCTGCGTCAGCCCGCCATGCCACGGCTCCATGGGGCGCTCCTCCCAGTGATCGAAGCGCTCGTGGTTGCCGTCGACGAACAGTACCGTGTAGGGGCGCGACTCCAGCCAGGCGATGTCGGCGCATTCCTCGGCAGAAAAGTCCCACGGAAAGCCAAAGTCACCGGCAACGATGAGATAGTCGTCGCTGGTAAGACTGCCGCCGAGCTCCCAGTCGCGGAGCTTTTGCATGTCGAGCCCACTGTGGATGTCGCCCGTCACATAGACCGTCATCGAATCGCCTCTTCCCTCTTGTACGCCGCCAGCTCGCGCTCGACCTGCCTTTCGCCGGTCTCGTTGACCCACCAGGGCCATTTCACCCGGCCGCACGGCTCGTCGACTCCGGCGAACCATTCCCTCAGCTCGTCGAGGCTCACCGGGGAGTGCCCGTTGGCATCGCAACCGACGTCGTAGCGCAGAAGGCCCTGCTTGCGGTTGAACTCGTTGTACGCGCCGCCGCTGCTGTGGATGTGCCCGTGGAGGTGCCACGATCCATGGTTCATGCCCTGCCAGTCGGCCATGGGGTAATGACTCAGGACGATCTTCTGCCCGTCGATCTTGAGCACGCAGATCGGCGGCTCCACGGTGAACGCGCCCGCGACCGCCGGCTGGGTCCAGTCCTTGTCGTGGTTTCCCGGGACGAGGTGGATGCGCCTGCAGGCGATCCGCTTGCGCAGGGCATAGGCGTCCTGGGCGGTCATCTTGAATGAGAAATCCCCCAGGATGTAGAGCTCGTCGTCCACGGCAACCCTGCCGTTGATGTTGTCGACGATGGCGTCGTTCATCTGCCAAATCGTCTCCCACGGGCGGTCGGTGAACTTCAGCACGTTCTCATGCCCGAAGTGGGTGTCGCTGGTAAACCAGATCATATTTATGTCTCCTTCTGTCGCTAAAAAACGTTCTCCTTCGAGGTCAGGAGACGTTTTATGAGCGACATGAGGTGCATATCCCTCATGTTTCAAGCTCCAATCTGTCGGATTTGCCCAACTAAAAGTTTACGCCCACGCGCGAACAGGATTTGATTTTTGAAATATGGACGAATTGCTCGTCAGGAGGGTAAAATGATGCCGACGGCAGCCCAAGTTGTAGAGAGCTGGGCAGAGCCGTTGCTTAATGAAGTTGGGTCATCGTCTTAGCGACGGTGGCCTTTCTTTTTGGGCTTCGAGCCCTGCTTGAGTGCCTTGGAAAGGCCGACAAGGGCCGTGAGGAGCGAGACCGTAGCGGTCAGGAGCTTCACGAGCTCGGTGAAATCGGTCATGGGCATCACCTCCCATCGGATGGAGGGCTCTGCCCGGCACGAGGGCTGCCGACAGCAAGGACGATTCTATCAGAGCGGCTGACTCCCGCCCGATATTACCATCCCACCGCGCCTGTGCAAAAAAGAGGGCCGCCAAACAGCGACCCTCCAGCGAAAGTGCACGTTATTTAGGACAGTCAAATTCTTTGAAAATAATGGCTGTTGTAGAATTACATATAAGAGTCACCCGGAAGGAGCGATCGATGAAAAGCAAACGATTTATCCTGAATGCACTTCTGGTAGTAGCAATATTGACGCTCTTGGTCTTCTCCTACTCATACATGAATCAGCCAAGATTTGGATATGCTTTATACGCTGTTTTTTCCGGCGAAACAACTTACAACACTTACAACACTATAGGCTTCATTGACGCAATCTTTTTC
>JAXJPE010000084.1:0-4012 GCA_036426035.1 Collinsella sp. | reverse complement strand
TCGATTCTCATCAGCGGCCTTGCCTTCCCGACGGCTGAGTTTGAGGTTCTGGCCGCCAAGGCTGCCATTCTTGCCGGTGCGGTCACCGCTGCCGTGCTCGGCCTGATCTACATGAGCGTGGTGTGCAAACACCCCGCGCCCAAGGACGAGTAAAAGCACATACAAGTTTGAAAACGCCGCCAGTGAACACCATCACAGGCGGCGTTTTAGTCATTCGAGACGTTCTTAATGACTAGGTTTATTCTACGGTGCCGTAGATGGCGCCCCAGCCGTGGGCGGCCAAGGCGGAGTTGAGCTGGTCGCAAAGTGACTGGCGGTCGTAATAGCCGGGCGGTAGCAGGTTGACGATTTCCATGAGATCGGGCGCCAGGTCCAAGATTTCGGCCTGTACGATCAGATCCAGGCGGTCGATGGCGTGGCGGTCGTAAAACAGCCCGTCGACCAGGCGCTGCAGGTCGCCGAATTCCTCGGCCTGGAACGATCCGTACTTCATAGTGCCTCCCTGGGCGCCCCACGCCGGCATGCGCGGCGTTTCGTAATTTATTGCGATGGACTTAATCTATCACGGCTTCATACCCTTGCGGCGGTGGCGGTCTATACTTAGACGAACTGCAACGTCCCGCTTCGCGAAAGGTCGCACCCATGCAGACGATCTACCAGAAGATGGAAACCACCGAACTTGATGCCGCCATCGAGGCGCTCAAAGCCGAGGTCGCCGAGGTCAAGGCCAAGGGCCTGGCGCTCGACATGGCCCGCGGCAAGCCGTCGCCCTCCCAGGTGGACATCTCTCGACCCATGCTCGACATCCTCAATGCCGATGCCGATCTGCACGACGGCAACGTCGACTGCTCCAACTACGGCTGCTTTGAGGGCATTCCCTCGGCGCGCAAGCTGGCGGGGGAGTTCCTGGGCTGCCCCGCCGAGCAGACGCTCGTGCTGGGTTCGTCGAGCCTGCTGATCGAGCACGATATCGCCGGCATGTTCTGGCGCTGCGGCTCGTGCGGCAGCGAGCCCTGGGAGGCTTACGAGGCCGCGCACGACGGCAAGAAGGTCAAGTTCCTGTGCCCGGTTCCCGGCTACGATCGCCACTTTGGCATCACCGCCGACCTGGGTATCGAGAACGTTCCCGTCGCGATGACCGACAACGGCCCCGACATGGACGAGATCGAGCGCCTCGTTGCCGCCGACGACTCCATTAAGGGCATCTGGTGCGTGCCCAAGTATTCCAACCCCACGGGCATCACCTTTAGCGAGGACACTGTACGCCGCCTGGTCGAGATGCCCACGGCCGCGCCCGATTTCCGCATCTTCTGGGACAACGCTTACTGCGTGCACGATCTGTACGACGAGACCGACGAGCTCGCCAACATCTTCGATCTTGCCCGCGCGGCGGGCACCGAGGACCGCGTGGTGGCCTTTGCCTCGACGTCCAAGATCACCTTCCCGGGCGCCGGCATCGGCTTTATCGGTGCGAGCCCCGCGGTCATCGTCGAGTTCTCCAAGCGCTTGAAGGCCGGCCTCATCAGCGCCGACAAGCTCAACCA
Organism: Collinsella sp.; assembly: GCA_036426035.1. Lineage (GTDB taxonomy): Bacteria > Actinomycetota > Coriobacteriia > Coriobacteriales > Coriobacteriaceae > Collinsella. The sequence goes on along the minus strand of JAXJPE010000084.1, from coordinate 2,468 downwards.
GCTGCGTCACGTGCGCTTCCTTCCTACCATCGAGGCGGTCAAGGAGCACATGAAAAAGCATGCTGAGTTCCTGCGTCCGCGCTTTGAGGCCGTCGAGCGCAAGCTCACCGAGGGCTTGGGCGACACGGGCTGCGCCACCTGGACGCACCCCCGCGGCGGCTACTTTGTGAGCTTCGATGGCCCCGAGGGCTCGGCCCAGAAGGTCGCCGCGCTTTGCGCCGACCTGGGCGTCAAGCTCACGCCGGCCGGTGCTACCTGGCCCTATGGCAAGGACCCGCGCGACACCAACATCCGCATCGCGCCGAGCTATCCCACGGTCGAGGACCTGGAGGCCGCGCTCGATGTGCTGGTGCTGGCCGTCAAGCTCGTCGCTGCCGAGCTCGTTCGTGCCGAGCGCGCCTAACGCCTAGGGCCCCGCAAGTCCGCGCCCAGTACTATCCGCATTTTCGATACGTAAAGGAGCGTATACATGGATTTGGGTATTTCCACCAACCCCACGCCAGAGCTCTACACCATTAAGGTAACCGGCGAGATCGATATCTCTAACGCCGATAGCCTGCGTAATGCTATCGACCTGGCGCTCGAGCAGCCCACCGAGGCCGTTGAGCTCGATTTTGCCCAGGTGAGCTACATTGATTCGACGGGCATTGGCGTGCTCGTGGGCGCCGCACACCACGCGGTCGACCACGGCAAGCGCTTTAGCTGCACCAATGTGCAGCCCCCGGTGATGCGCGTGGTTCAGCTGTTGGGTGTCGACCAGGAGATTTCGATCACCGCTGCATAATCTTTGCCCCCAAAAGGGCGTGACGTTTGGCATATGTTTGTGATGCGCTCGGACGTTTTGGCGTCCGGGCGCTATACTTGACCGAATGAATAGACGAGTTCCGGCCGAATGGCGCGGTGCGGGCTCGACTCACATCGAGCCTTGGAGGTATGTGTGTTTGGTATTGGAGAGGGTGAGCTCGCGATCATCGTGGTCTTCGGCTTTTTGCTGTTTGGCCCGGATAAGCTCCCGCAGATGGGCCGCACGATCGGCCGTGCCATCCGTCAGTTCCGCGAGACGCAGGAAAAGATGACGGCCGTTGTTCAGTCCGAGATAATCGATCCGGTGAGCGAGGCCGCTTCGGCCCCGGTCAAGCCCAAGAAGGCTGCTGCGACCGACGACGATTCCGATGCGGACGAGGATGCCGCCGAGACGGCAGCGCCCGCCAAGAAGGAGACCTTTGCCGAGCGCCGTGCCCGCCTTGCTGCCGAGAAGGCCGCGAGCGAGGGTGCCACCGAGGGCGAAGGCGCTGCTGATGAGGCCGAGAGCGCCGAGCCCGCCAAGGCCGAGCCTGCTGCTGCCGCCGTCGAACCCGAGCCAGCTGCAGAGCCGGAGCCCAAGCCCGAGCCGGCAGAGCCCACGACGGCTGACCTCTACGCCCGTCGTCCCCGTAAGCGCAAGGCCGTCGTCGACCAGCTCGCTCGCGAGCTCGAGGCCGAGGACGACGCTGCTGCCGCCGACGCCCCGAAGGGAGGTGATGAGTAATGCCTATCGGACCTGCGCGAATGCCGCTTTTCGATCACCTGGGGGAACTCCGTCGCCGCCTGACCATCGTGGTCGTGTCGGTGTTTGCCGCCGCTATCGTGCTGTATTTCGCCACGCCTGTAGTGCTCGACATCCTGGAAGATCCCATCCGCTCCTTTGTGCCGGACGGTAAGTTCTACATCACTACCACGCTCGGCGGCTTTGGCTTGCGCTTCTCGCTGGCCATCAAGATGGCCGTGGTCATGTGCACGCCCATGATCATCTGGCAGATTCTGGCGTTTTTCCTGCCGGCGCTTCGCCCCAACGAGCGCAAGTGGGTCGTGCCCACGGTGCTCGCCTCGACGGTGTTGTTCTTCCTGGGCGCCATTTTCTGCTATTTCATCATCATTCCTGCGGGCTTTGAGTGGCTCATCGGCGAGACCTCGGCCGTCGCTACGGCGCTGCCCGATCTGGAGAACTACGTCAACATGGAGCTGCTCTTTATGATTGGCTTTGGCGTGGCGTTTGAGCTGCCGCTCATCATCTTCTACCTGTCCGTCTTCCACATCGTGTCCTACGCGGCCTTCCGCAGTGCCTGGCGTTATGTATACGTTGGCCTGCTTGTGGGCTCGGCTGTGATTACGCCCGACGGCTCGCCCGTTACGCTGGGGCTCATGTATGGCGCCCTGCTCTCGCTCTACGAGATTTCGCTCGCCATCGCTCGCGTGGTCATTACCGCGCGCGAGGGCAAGGAGGGCTTGTTTGTGAGCCGTCTGGACCTGTTTTCGGACGACGAAGAGGACGACGAGGAGTAAATCGGTATGCACGAGGTTGGCATTGTCAACGGCATACTCGATACAGTGATTCGCGCGGCGCGTGGGGCGGGGGCCTCGCGCGCCGTTTTGGTTACGCTGCGTATCGGGGATATGACCGAGGTCGTGCGCGAGGCGCTCGACTTTGC
>JAXJPE010000083.1:0-4365 GCA_036426035.1 Collinsella sp. | reverse complement strand
TGCAGACTTTTGCATATCAGTATGACATGCAAAAGTCTGCATGAAAAGGCCTCATGCAAAACTCTGCATGAGGCCTTGCCCGGACGTTTAGTTTTGAAGGGTGTTTTACAGCGCCAAAAACCCCAAGTGTTCCAGCAGAATCTTGAGGCCGATAAGGATAAGCACGACGCCACCCACGATGGTGGCGGGTTTTTCGTAGCGCGCGCCAAAGGTGTGGCCGATCGCCACGCCGGCGACGGAGAAGATAAACGTTGTGATGCCTATAAGCGATACAGCGGGCACGATGTCGACCGAGAGTGCCGCAAACGAGATGCCCACGGCTAGGGCGTCGATTGAGGTGGCAATGGCGAGGAGCAGGTACTCGACCAGGTCAATCTTTTCGGCATCCTTGCCGTCGCCTTCATCCTCGTCCTCGGTAAAGGCTTCCCACAGCATTTTGCCGCCGATGAAGGCGAGCAGGATAAAGGCGATCCAGTGGTCGATGGGGCCGATGATGCCCATAAACTGACTGCCAAGCGCCCATCCGATTACGGGCATGCCGGCCTGGAAGCCGCCAAAGAACAGGCCGAGCACCACGGCGACCTTAAGGTTGATCTTTTTCATGCCGAGACCCTTGCAGATGGAAACGGCAAAGGCGTCCATCGAAAGGCCAACGGCGAGCAACACGAGCTCTGCGAGTCCCATAGCCTGGCTCCCTCTCTGCGGGCGAGCCCGCGTGTACCTCTTGGGGGAATAACAAAAAAGACCCGTGGCGTACGCGCTGCGCGCACAACCACGAGTCTCGTTCATTAAGGCAAGCCAGACCGTTTCGGCCAGTATGTTGACTTGCCGCGCCACCGGAGGCGAACCCGGCCACGCGACTACTCCCTCATTCATGTGAACCCCGATGCTACCACATAAGCAGCCCATTTGGGTTGGGCTCTCAGCTGTGTTCGCTCATTCTGTAAGCATCGGATTTCGCAAGCGCCGCGGGGACAAACCGTGAGAAACTATTTAGCGTTTATGGAGCGTATACGATGGGAGCGATGCCTTGGATAAGAACGAGCTGCAAAAGCGTATGGAACAGGCCATCCGCCTGACGGCACCTGGTCAGCCGATCCGCACCGCCCTCGACATGATCATCGCCGGTCACCTGGGCGCCCTTATCTGCGTCGGCGACACCGAAAACGTGCTCGCTGCCGGTAACGACGGCTTCCCGCTCAACATTTCGTTCACCTCGAACCGTCTGTTCGAGCTCTCCAAGATGGACGGTGCCATCGTCATCGACGGCGACCTCACCCAGATCCTGCGCGCCAACTTCCACCTCAATCCCGATCCCTCGCTTGCCACGAGCGAGACGGGCATGCGTCACCGCACCGCCGCTCGCATGTCGGTGCTCACCGATGCCATCGTGATCTCGGTCTCGGCCCGTCGTGCCGTCGTCAACGTGTACGTTCACGGTAAGAGCTACGAGATCCAGCCCGTCACCACCATCATGAGCTCGGTCAACCAGCTCGTCGCCACGCTCCAGACTACCCGTCAGTCGCTCGATCGCTCCCTGCTGCGCCTGACGGCCCTCGAGCTCGACGACTACGTTACGCTCGCCGACATTACCGGTATTTTCTCGAGCTTCGAGATCATGCAGCAGGCAAAGACCGAGCTTAAGGATTGCATCGTCAAGCTGGGCAACCAGGGCAAGCTCGTGCAGATGCAGCTCGAGCAGCTCGCCGGCTCCAGCATGGATACCGAGTACGACCTGATGATTCGCGACTATGCGAGCGATTCCTCCGAGGCAAACGCCGAGAAGATCCGCGCCGAGCTTAGCCGCATGACGCCCAAGGACTTGTCCGACCCACAGCATGTGGCGGCGGTTCTGGGCTACGACGACCTGGACGAGGACTCCGTCATGACGCCGCTGGGCCTGCGCACGCTTTCGCGCGTCTCCGTCGTGCGCGACGGCGTGGCCGAGAAGATTGTCGACGAGTACGGCTCGCTGCAGGAACTCATGGACGACATCAGCGAAGATCCGGAGCGCCTGGGCGACTTTGGCGTTAACAACCCTGCCATTCTTGCGGACTCCCTGTACCGCATGAAGGGCACCAAACAGGGGAACGCATAATGGCGCCCGTATGCGCCGTGGTCGTTGCCGGTGGCAGCGGCCAGCGCTTTGGTAACCCCGGTGGCAAGCAGCTCGTCAACGTTGCGGGCCGTCCGCTTATGAGCTGGTCCATCCGCGCGTTTGATCGGAGCGATAAGGTCGGCCACATCGTGGTGGTGTGTCCTGCCGAGCGTCGTGCCGAGATGCGCCGCCTGGCCATCGACCCGTTTGACTATGACACGCCCATCAGCTTTGCCGATGCCGGCAATACCCGTCAGGATTCCACCCGTGCCGGCGTGCATGCGGTTCCGGCAGGCTTTGAATACGTCGCCATTCACGACGGCGCTCGTCCGCTCATCACGACCGAGGCCATCGATCATGCGATCGACGTGCTTGTGGGCGACCGCTCGCTCGACGGTGTCGTGTGCGGTCAACCCGCGATCGACACGCTCAAGATCGTTGACGGCGATAACATCGTCGAGACGCCGCCGCGTGAGCTTTATTGGGCTGCGCAGACGCCGCAGATCTTTAGCGTCGATGCTATGAAGCGCGCCCACGCTGCAGCCATTGCCGAGGGCTTTATCGGCACCGATGATTCTTCGCTGGTTGAGCGCATGGGAGGACGCGTTCGCTGCGTCCAGAGCCCACGCGACAACCTTAAGGTGACGGTGCCCGAGGACCTGCGTCCCGTAACCGCGATTCTGCTCGGCCGCATGGCCGAGGGAGAGGACCTTCCCCATGTTCAGTAACCTGCGCATTGGCCATGGCTACGACGTTCACCGCCTGGCGGAGGGGCGTCGATGTATTATCGGCGGGGTTGACATTCCCTACGAGCGCGGTCTGCTGGGACACTCGGATGCCGATGTGCTCGCGCACGCGTTGGCCGACGCCATTCTGGGCGCCTGCCGCGGGGGAGACATCGGCAAACTGTTCCCCGACACCGATCCCGCCTACGAGGGCGCCGATTCGATGGTGCTGCTTGCCCGTGTGATGGACTATGCGCGCGAGCTGGGCTTTGAGTTTGTCGATGCCGACTGCACCATTGCCTGCCAGCAGCCCAAGATCACCCCACACCGCGATGCCATGCGCGCCAACCTGGCCCATGCTCTGGGCGTTGACGTCGAAAACGTGGGCGTCGCCGCCACTACGACCGAAAAGCTCGGTTGGGAAGGCCAAGGCGAGGGAATTGGCGCCTGGGCCGTCTGCCTGCTACAGAAAACCGTTAAGGAGTAACGAATGCGTATCTACAACAGCGCTACCCATAAAAAGGAAGAGTTCCAGCCCATCGAGTCCGGCAAGGTCCGCATGTACGTGTGCGGCCCCACGGTCTATGACAACATCCACATCGGCAATGCCCGCACGTTCATCAGCTTTGATGTGATTCGTCGCTGGCTCATCGCGAGTGGCTACGAGGTCACGTTCGCCCAGAACCTCACCGATGTCGACGACAAGATCATCAAGCGCGCCAACGAGCAAGGCCGTACGGCTGCCGAGGTCGCGACGGAGTTCTCCGACAAGTTCATCGGCGTCATGCGCGCCGCCAACGTGCTCGATCCCGATGTGCGCCCCCGCGCCACCAAGGAGATCGGCCCCATGATCGCCATGATCAAGACGCTTATCGAGCAGGGCCACGCTTACGCAGCCGATAACGGCGATGTGTACTTTGCCGTGCGCAGCGATCCCAACTATGGTCAGGTCTCGGGCCGCAACATCGACGACCTTATGGTTGGTGCGCGCATCGAGGAGAACGAGGACAAGATCGACCCGCTCGACTTTGCCCTGTGGAAGGCCGCCAAGCCCGGCGAGCCCAGCTGGCCGAGCCCCTGGGGCGAGGGCCGTCCCGGTTGGCACACCGAGTGCGCCGCCATGGTGCATCGCTACCTGGGTACCCCGATCGATATCCACGGCGGTGGCTCCGATCTTGCTTTCCCGCATCACGAGAACGAGTGCGCCCAGGCCACCTGCGCCTGGCACCAGGGCTTCTCCAACACCTGGATGCACACGGGCATGCTGCTGGTTGACGGCGAGAAGATGTCCAAGTCACTCGGCAACTTCTTTACGCTGGCCGAGGTCCTCGAACAGCACTCCGCTGCCGCCCTGCGCCTGCTGATGCTGCAGACGAGCTATCGCTCGCCGCTCGACTTTTCTTGGGAGCGCCTGGAGGGTGCCGAGAACTCGCTCACGCGTATCGCCGGTACGGTCGAGAACCTGCGCTGGGCCGCGAACCATGCGACGGCCGATGCCGATGCGGCTGCCGCCGAGGCGTTTGCCGCCAAGGCCGCCGAGAC
>JAXJPE010000082.1:0-5165 GCA_036426035.1 Collinsella sp. | reverse complement strand
GGCACCTATCGATATTGTTGTACTGGCTGTTATCGGTATTGCGTTTGTCGCGGTATGCGTGCGCATCTACCGCAAGGGCACCTGCGCCGACTGCGCTCAGGGTGGCGTTTGCACGGGGCATTGCTCCAACAAAAAGACCTGTGCCGCACTTAAGGGCGTGGACAAAATCGCCGAAGACTTGGGCCGCGGTATTCATTAGCCGACCGCGTTTGGGCATGTTTGACTGCGGATGCGGCAGTTGCTGATACGATAAGTACGTTAGCAACTGCCGCCGAGCGGCTCAAACGAAAGGAATCCTGTATGGAGTCTTCTGCCTATCCGATGCTCTTTAGCCCGATCAAGGTCGGTACAACCGAGGTCAAGAACCGCGTCTTTATGCCGCCAGTGTCCACCAACCTGGCCGATCATGGCTATGTGACCGACGACTTGGTCGATCATTATCGTGCCCGCGCCAAGGGCGGCGTGGGCCTGATCATCACCGAGGTCGTGACGGTCGAGCCCACCTATACCTATCTGCCGGGTGACATGTGCTGCTACGACGACACGTTTATCCCCGGCTGGGAAAAGCTCGCCGCAGCCGTCCACGAGTATGGCTGCAAGATCATGCCGCAGCTCTTCCACCCCGCCTACATGGCCTTTAACATTCCGGGTACGCCGCGCCTGATCGCTCCGTCCTTTGTGGGCCCGTCCTATGCCCGCGAGGCGCCGCGCCCCATTACGGTCGATGAGATTCACGAGCTCACGCATCAGTTTGGCGACGCTGCCGTGCGTATGCAGAAGGCCGGTGTCGATGGCGTCGAGGTCCATGCGGCGCACGCCCACGGCATGCTCGGCGGTTTCTTGACCCCGCTCTATAACAAGCGTACCGATGAGTACGGCGGCTCGCTCGACGCCCGCATGCGCTTTTTGCTCGAGGTCATCGCCGAGATTCGCGAGCGCTGCGGCAAGGACTTTATCATCGACGTCCGCATCTCGGGCGATGAGTACACCGATGGCGGCCTGACCCTCAACGACATGATCTATGTCTCGCGTCGCTTGGAGAAGGCCGGCGTCGACATGATTCACGTGTCGGGCGGTACCACCATCAAGCGCGGTTCCGCAATTCCCGCCGCCGGTACTCAGCAGGCCTCGCATGCCGCCTGCTCGCGCGAGATTAAGAAGCACGTGAACATTCCCGTCGCCACGGTCGGCCGTATCAACGAGGCCTGGATCGCCGAGGAGCTGATCGAGGACGGCGCTGCCGATATCTGCATGATGGGCCGCGCCAATCTGTGTGATGCCGAGTTCTGCAACAAGGCCGCTGCCGGCAACGCCGACGATATTCGCCCCTGCATTGGCTGCCTGCGCTGCCTGAACGGCATTATGTTCGGCAAGCGCATCTCCTGCACCGTCAACCCGGACGTGGAGCGCGACGAGGCCGGCTACGAGCCTGCCGCCGAGGCCAAGAACGTGCTCGTTGTGGGCGCTGGTCCTGCGGGCATGGAGGCGGCGTTCATTGCCGCCAAGCGCGGCCACAACGTGGTGCTCGTGGACAAGCAGGACGAACCGGGCGGCGAGATGCGTATCGCAGCCGTTCCGCCGGCAAAGCAGGAACTCACCCGTGTGATCAAGTATCAGTATCGCCGTCTTGCTGAGGCGGGCGTGAAGTGCGTATTTGGCACCGAGCTTACTGCCGAGGACATTCAGCGCGACTACGCCGGCTACGAGGTCGTCCTGGCCTATGGCGCCGAGCCCATCGCTCCGGCCTTCATGCAGGGCTTTAAGCAGGTTATGACGGCCGACGACCTGCTGGGTGGCAAGGCTTTCCCGGGTAAGAAGATCGTCATCGTGGGCGGCGGCACCGTTGGCTGCGAGACGGCCGATTACCTGGCCCCGTTGGTCAACGACCTGTCGCCGGCCAACCGCGATGTCACCGTCATCGAGATGACCAAGACGCTCGCCGCCAACGAGGGCGGTGCCGGTCGCGCGGTGCTCATCACGCGCATGCTCTCCAAGGGCGTCCATGTGCTGACCGAGGCCAAGGTGACCGAGATCACCGAGGATACCATCAGCTACGAGAAGGACGGCGAGGTCCACACTATTGCCGGTGCCGATACGCTGGTGCTTGCTATGGGCTATCGTCCCAACACCAAGCTGGCCGACGACCTGGCTGCAGCCGGTGTTGCCGCCCACGTGCTGGGCGATGCCAACAAGTGCGGCAACATCCGCGACGCCATCGGCGATGGCTACAAGGTCGCCTGCGAACTCTAGTTAACCCCTTGGCACATGAGGAGGGGCGTCTCTGCGCCATCCGATAGCAAAATAGCGGTGGTGTCCCGGGTTTCGGGATGCCGCCGCTTGCTCTTGCGGTGCTGGCGACGTGAGCACCCCCTCTTTCACCACAACTGATGGGATGGGGGATGCGATAGTATTACGTGGTGAAATTCGACAAACCGTGGGCTTCATCCGAGGGCTTTATGGAACAACATCAGCATTATCAGAGCCTGCAAGATCAGGCATACAACGCATTGCGCTCCAAGATCATCTATGCCGAGCTCAAGCCTGGCACGCGTCTTTCGGCGATTGGTCTGGAAAAGGAGACGGGAATCGGGCGCACGCCCATTCGCGAGTCTTTTGTGCGCCTGCGCGAGCAGGAGCTGGTGGAAACGCGTCCCAAAAGCGGCACCTATGTCTCAAAAATCAGCATGGAGCGCGCCGAGAATGCCTGTTTCTTGCGCGAGAAACTCGAGAGAAGCGTGCTTATTAAATGCTGTTCGGCCGCCACACCCGAGCAAAAGCAGCGGCTCGAGCAGATTCTTGCCGAGTCCGAGTCGCTCGACCATAGCGAAACGCGTCGCTTTTTTGATCTGGACAACCTGTTCCATGAGACGTGTTTTGCGATTGCCGGCCGTCACATGTTGTGGGATTGGATGAAGAGCGTCAATACGCATTTTGAGCGATACAACTGGTTGCGTATGGTGTCGCAGGACCTAGATTGGGAGCCGATTCGTCGGCAGCATCGCCGGATTCTCGAGGCCATTAAGAGGGGCGATACCGACGCGGCGAGCTATCTGGCCGAGACACACTTGCACCTGATGCCCGAGGAGCAGGGCCCGGTTATCACCTTGCATCCCGACTATTTCGAGCTGTCCAAAGATTCGTCTATCTAGCCCATCATCGCATCTGCTCGAGGCGCAAAAACGATGCTGCTCACCTACAACGTTTTGCAAGCGAGATTTTTAAAAAAATGCCTAAAATGGCTCAGACTGCCGACAAATGGGAAACGGGGTGCGCTATGGCGCAGATGAGAATCAAGGACATTGCCGCCGAGGCGGGCGTGAGCCCGGCCACGGTCTCGCGCTATCTCAACAACCGCCCCGGGCAAATGACCGAGGAAACCCGTGCTCGCATCGCGGCGGTTATCGAGCGCACCGGCTATCGCCCGCGTGCCGCCGCGCGCAATCTGCGCAGCTCGCGCACCAACCTCATTGGCGTGATCCTGGCCGACATCGCCAACCCGTTCTCCAGCGCTATGCTCGAAGGACTTTCCGCCAGTGCCGCCGCGCGCGGCTGCTCGCTTATGACGGCCATTAGTGTCAACGACCCCGCTAAGGAAGCGGAGTCGCTCACCAGACTTATCGATGCCGGCGTAGACGGCCTGGTCGTCAACACCTGCGGTGGTAACGACGGGGCCATCGCCGCTGCCGCGGGACGTCTGCCCGTTGTGCTGCTCGACCGCGACGTTGCCGACGGCGGTGCCGATCTGGTGACATCTAACAACCGTGAGCTGGTCGCCGGCCTGGTAGACGCCCTGGCCGCTGCGGGCAGCGAGCGCCTGTGCCTGCTCACCGAGGCAAGCGACGACAGCCCCGTGCGTCGCGAGCGCGCCGAGGCCTTTGCCGACGAGCTTTCGCGCCGCGACCTTGCGGGCGAGGTTGTCACCTTGGCCGATGACGGTGCCACGAGCGTCAGCCGCCTGGACGAGACCATCCGCGACTACGCGGGCAAAAAGCTCGGCCTCATTGCCGTCAACGGCCTGGTCTTCCTGCGTCTGACCGAGGCGCTGGCACAGTTGGGACCTTCGTTGCCGGCTGGCCTCAAGATTGCGACGTTTGACGATTACCCCTGGAACCACGTGCTCTTTGGCGGTGTGACCACGGCCGCGCAGGACACCCTCACCATTGCCGAGCGCGTGGTCGAGCGCCTGTCCGAGCGCATCGACGTCGTTACCACTACGGTGGGCGATGCCGCAAAGCTCGCCCCCAAGCGCATCGAGGTCCCCGGCCACATCGAACACCGCGCCTCGACCTCGCGCTAGCTACTCGTTCGCAACTGCCTGTTCGCACACGTTTTTTGAGCGCTTGATACGCTTTAACCCTGCGGAAACATTTTTCTGCGATAGTATCTGCGATATAGACCAGTCGAAACCCGCCCGAAAGAAAGGGGAGCGACATGAACCAGCAGAACATCGATTACGTACTCCGCTCCGTAGAGCAGCGTGACATCCGCTTTGTGCGTTTGTGGTTCGTCGACATTCTCGGCCGCCTCAAGAACTTTGCCATTAGCCCCGAGGACCTCGAGGTCGCTTTTGAGGAGGGTATTGGCTTTGACGGCTCGGCCATCGAGGGCTTTGCCACGCCCGAGGAAGCCGACATGCTGGCATTCCCCGATGCTTCGACCTTCCAGATTTTGCCGTGGCGCCCGAGCCACAACGGCGTCGCCCGCGTGTTCTGCGACGTGTGCACCCCCGACCGCAAGCCGTTTGCCGGCGATCCGCGCGATGCCCTGCGCCGCATGTTCCGCAAGGCCGAGAAAGCTGGCTATCTGCTCAACGTGGGCGCCGAGCTGGAGTATTACTACTTCCCCGACGAACACACGCCCGAGCCGCTCGACAACGTGGGCTACTTCGATCTTTCAGTAAGCGATGCCGCCCGCGACCTGCGTCGCAACACGGTCCTCACGCTCGAGAAGATGTCCGTGCCCGTGGAGTACACCTTCCACGCTGCCGGTCGCTCGCAGCACGGTATGAGCCTGCGCCATGCCGAGGCCCTGAGCATGTCCGACGCCATCACCACGGCCAAGCTCATCATTAAGCAGCAGGCCTACGAGAGCGGTTGCCACGCCTCCTTTATGCCCAAGCCGTTGGCGGGTGAGGATGGCAGTGCTATGTTCCTGTGCCAGTCGCT
>JAXJPE010000081.1:0-35657 GCA_036426035.1 Collinsella sp. | reverse complement strand
GGGCGGCGGGGGCGGCGTAGGCCGCGGGCCCGCACAGGGCCAGGGCGGCCGCGACCGCCAGCGCGGCCGCGGCACCGAAAACTCGTTTCATGGAGCGTCTCATGGAAAATCCCCCTAATCTAGCAACGGTTTAGAGTCTACTAGATTGGGGGGGGACGGGGGCCAAGCCCTCACAGGTCGACAAACTATCAAATCAAATTGCTCATCGGGGAAATCTAATCCACATCGTGAGCAGCAACAGCTTAACCCCGAAAGGTTAATCTGAGTCAAATTTAGAGACAAGCTTTCTAGCCACGAAAAGCTTGGCTCCCAAATACTCGTCCTTCATATCCGTTTGGCTTTCAAATTGATTAAGGATTTTCAGACAAATCGTCTTCTTAGCACTGCGATTGTTCTCAATCCCCCTACGCCTGAATGTGCTGGACACAACCTTTTCAATTGCCCTCATGGACTCAAAGCGATTGGCACAAAGGTTGGTACGAGAATTATTGAGACCAAGTGTTGTTTGTATGTCATGCTGAACGGACTCGTCCGTAGCATCGATACGCCCATCGCGGTGGTAATAAATAGTTTCAAGTGTATGGCTCTTGGTAGGGTCAACCGTCAAGGGTGCATTACCGCGGCGCTTGTCGCACGTTTCCCCATCCCTGCCGTCGCAGACGGCAACCATATTACGATATGAAAGGCTCAGCTCTCCATCTGCCGCAGAGCCGTCAGGATGCTGAGGGATTAGATGCTCGATCGTAGCCGAATGTCCATCCGTACCGATCCTGCACATACAGTAGGCACAAAGATGCCCCTGTTCGACAACCAACGCCTCAAGAACCTTACGCTTAGACTCTCCTCGAAGCGATTCATAACAAAAAGTTGCATCCGGAGTGCTGCGGATGATCCTCTTCGCCTCAGTAAGCACCGAAGGCTCGTGCCCCTTTACGATCGGAATCACGACAGTAGCTCCTCAAGTTCAAGGGTTGTCCTCGCGGCGACTACATCCGGATCATCCGCCCCGACGAAAGCCTCAAGCTTTTCAAGGTCAGCCTTAGCGTCGGCGTGGCGTCCTTCGTCTACGGCACAATTAAACGCATCGAACAACCGAACTGCTTCCTCAGGACGCGAGGAAGCATCTAAAACAGTGTTGAGAATGTCTCCCGCATCACGCCCGCGCGTCTCCGTCACAGGAACTGACGCGGCCTCGCCGTCAAAGACGCGTATGTTGCCGCGAGGCACTGATGCCACGACAACCGGCGAATGCGTTGTCACAATAAACTGCACGTTGGGGAAGATGCGAACGAGGTCCTCCAGAATTCGTGCCTGCCAACGAGGGTGCAAATGAAGATCGATCTCGTCAATCATTACCACGCCCGGCGTCTCGAGTACACGATCGCATAACGCGGGATTCAACATTGCCATGCGATATGCGATGTCTGCAAAAAGACTCAACGTGCCACGATAACCGTCACTCATTGAATGGATCCTATCGCGATGGTAATTACCATCTGCAGTGCTATATGTAAACACCAGCTGACCAAGCTCGGCATCAAAATCGACCATCGCGTCCACAGTGGAAGCCGCCGCATCAAAACATGAGGCCAGTGCCATTTTAACCGCAGAGAACAGTGCGCTGTCACGCCTATTCTGCCACTCCCAAATGGATTGAGATTTAAACCATGCATTCATACGTGCATCGTTCGAAGATGCCTGTAGGGCACCTTCGTACCCACGCGTCCTGTTGGGCAACGATTGGTCTTTAGGTTCAGTCCGCGTCCACAATCGATCGGTCCTATAACGAGCAAGAATGGGAAGGACAACCGTATCGCCACTGCGGACAAGTTTTTGCAGCCGAGCGCCGGCATCCACTACAGCCGCAGCATCAGCAATAGTCGTGCGGCCCTTGGCAGTATTAAGCGAACGCGACCAGTGAACGTTCTCGCCAAGAACTATTCCGTCAGCACCTATCGTCACCGGGTACCGCGACTGAACGTCAAACATGTCTCCTTGCTTAATGACGGCACCGCGGGCATCGTCAGGCGTAATGCCAAGCGCTTTCGCATTCTCAATCTTTTGGAATAACGTGCCAAGAGCAATGCTTACGGCATCAATTAGAGTGCTTTTTCCCACACCGTTATCGCCAACCAAAACCGTAAGTTGACGCTCAAAACTAACTGAGATGGATTCGAACTTGCGAAAGTTGCAAACTTCGAGCTTGTTAATCAAGTAGCTATTATTAGCAAACCCCACAACAGTCTCCTCAAATTGCATATCAACAGAAAAATCGATATGTTTATTACCTTATAGAGAATTCTATTCCGATGCAATCAAGTCAAGTTAAATGAATGGCACATCAACCCGCGACATAGCAGTTCAATCTCATCCGAAAAGGCACCATGGATCGGCGCCCAACCAAGCTCGCGGCGGAGCTTGCTAGCGTCTATGGCGTACCGTCGATCATGGCCGGGACGGTCCTTAACCCAGTCAATAAAGTCTTCGTCTTTACCCATTGCTTTAAGAATGAGCTTGAGAACTTCGAAATTGCCGCTCACAATCGGCTCCGACAAGATAGGTTTCTCCGATCTTCCCTTTGGTCAAAATGAGTCAAACAGCACGAGCGTGGTCATCGACATGAATCCAATCGCGTACGTTCAGACCGTCCCCGACAGTTTAGGACGATCCCCGCGCCGAGCGCATGCAATCGAGTGCGGAATGAACTTCTCAGGGTGCTGATATGGACCGTTGTTATTACAGCAATTTGAAGTTGAAGCCTGCAGACCATAGGTGCGAATCCAAGCTCTCACAAGCATGTCAGAGGCCGCCTTGGAGCTGGAATAGGGCTTGCTCGGCCGATAAGGAGACTCCTCGGAAAGTTTGCGCGGGTCATCAAGCACCAGATCCCCAAACACCTCATCGGTCGAAATATGATGAGACCTGACATGGTGTCTACGAGCAGCCTCCAGGAGCTGATATGTGCCCTCGACATTCGTCTTTATAAACGGGCAAGGATCGACAATCGAATTGTCATTATGAGACTCCGAGGCATAGTGAATAATTGCCTCGTGCCCGGGAACCACCTGATCAAGCAAATCCGAATCGTAGATATCACTAACAACGAGCTCAACCCTATCCTTTTGAAGCCCGGCAATGCTGCCGTGATTAGCGGCATAGGTCAGCTTATCCAAGATGATGACACGCACATTCGAAACATTATTCACATAGCGGACAAACGCAAGCCCGTAAAAACCACAACCGCCCGTAACCAGTATGTTCTTATAGTTAAATCTCATACGCGCGGCACTCACTGGCCATGATAGTTGACCCCTAAACGAACCGCTCGATGCAAGCCTTCAGCCCACGGGTCGACAGATAGAGGCGAACGACGTCGATGAGTGAAACGCCCGCGCCGGCTGCGATTTTTCTTGCCACGTTGCGCACGACAGTAGCAGAAGGAAAATCCGTCCAGCTGGAACCAAAGTACTGCCGGAACTCGCCTTTAACGCTCGCAGCAACCACGGCATAACCCTCCGCATCCAAGCGCGCAAGGTCGAACACAACCAGATCCAAAAACCACGTGACAAGCTCTCCGGGGCACAAGTCCAAAAGCCCTCGCCTACCCCAGCGCTCCAGCACTTCATGAAGCACCAGCAAATGGGCATCGACCTTGTCCATGCGCTTGGCACAAGCGTTAAACACATGCGTCAGCGACTTTTCCTGCATCACGTAGTGATACAGCTCCTCGGGCGCAAGGACCGTCCTGGCAGACAGCGGATACGATTCAAACTGAAACACAACGTCCTCGGCAAACCGAACATTTTCGGCAAAACGCAAAGTCTCACGCTCAATCAGCTCGCGAGAGTATGCCGCACGCCAGACATAGGGCTGCGCATTCGCGGAAAACAGCAGCGCCGGATCAAATGACTCAAACGTGCGCGCTTCAGGAGAAAGTAGCTGCTTGATGCGCTTAGAGGCCAACTCGGCAGGCTCGCACACGGCTCCAAACACAACAATCTCGGGATGCTCCTTAGCAAACGCATCGACCAAGAACTCGGCAAGATTAGGCTCGACGTAATCGTCCGAATCGACGAAGTCGATAATATCGCCGCGCGCAACATCCATGCCCGCATTACGGGCAGACGGCAGTCCGCCGTTAGATTTCTCGACAACGCACACGCGAGAGTCCTTGCACATATACTTGCCAATAATCGCAGCAGAGTCATCCGGCGATCCGTCGTTAACAACCACGATCTCGATATCCGGACAGGTCTGCCCCAAAAGGGAGTCAAGACAACGAGGCAGGAATTCCTGGGTGTTATAGACCGGAACAATAAATGAAACCCTTGGGTTTGCCATAATTTCCCTACTTCTTAATTGCATCCAGGACGAATGCGGCAACCACGCCCGGGCCGCCGATGCGCGCATAATGCCTCGCGCGACCCAAAGCGCCGGCACCGGCAAAATCCTCAGATTCAGTCAGCCACTTTTGCGGATCGTTGACAATGGCCTTCAGGTTTGCGCGCTTCCACGGCTTAAGATCCGTGAGCTCAAACTCATGGACCTCAAGCGCGCCGCGGAACTCCTGGGCCATACGGTCCAAAAACTCAGCGTAAAACTTGGGATTCAGGCGAATGTAGCTCCACATATACGAATCGTATTTAATGATATTTGCAAACCTAAGCAGCTTGGCAACGTCCAGCGAAGAGTGCGTCTCGGCATAATCCTCAACAATCCAGCGATGAATCTCGGCATACTCATCATTAACGCAGTGAACTTTATTGGGCGAATTGACCGAAGAGCCCTCGTTGTCCTGGCGATATGAAAGCACGGAATCATGCAGGTAAACCGCGGTATCGGCAAGGGCAAACACTTTAAAGGTAAACGAGGCATCCTGAAACGCTGCGCCAGGCGTCGGCAAGAATCGGATGTCATTGCGGTTCAAGAAGTCGCAGCGATACACCGCAGACCAAATCGATGGCTTAAGCGAGAAGGCATCAACGGTGTCACTCGGACACACCGGCTTGTTGCAATCCTTAGTCTTAAAGAGCTCCATCAGCTCTCGGCGCTCCTCCGGCTTCGACCAATACAGGTCAAAGTTCGCCTTCGCAAAGTCGGCGCCATTGCGTTCGGCCGCTGCCACAAGTTTCTCCAGCGCATCGGGCGCCATAAAGTCATCGGACTCCAGAATGCCCACATACTTGCCGCGCGCCATATCGAGTCCGCGGTTCATCGAGTCGCCGTAGCCGCTGTTGGCCTTATCGATCATCTTCACGCGCGCATCGCGCTCCATGTACTCGCGGATGATATCCGGCGAGCTATCGGTAGAGCCGTCGTTGATGCA
Organism: Collinsella sp.; assembly: GCA_036426035.1. GTDB lineage: Bacteria > Actinomycetota > Coriobacteriia > Coriobacteriales > Coriobacteriaceae > Collinsella. The sequence continues at coordinate 30,331 of JAXJPE010000081.1, read as the reverse complement.
AATGATCTCAATGTCCTTGAGCGTCTGCGCCACGGCGGAATCAAGGCACTCGTGCAGGTAGCGCTCAACGTTGTAGACGGGAATAAGCAGCGACAGGACAGGGCTGACAGAGGAATTAGTAGACAAATGTGCTCCTTAGGAAATACCTGACGTTAATGGTATCAAAGGGTCGTCCCGCCCGCGGGCGTTTATATAATCTATGGAGCCCGCATAGGCAAACCGATACGAAAGGACGTCATGCAGCCCAAAGCCGCACGCAACATATCCATCGAAGCGCTGCGCTTGGTCGCGGTCGCCGGGATTGCCATATTCCACACGTTTCAGTGGACCTTCCAAGCCGTCTGCACCGGCCTACCGGAATATGCGCCGCTCGCTGCCTTCCCTTACTCCGGCGCGCTCGGCTTTATCAACCTGCTGGGCTGTTGGGCCAACGAGGTCTTTTTTATGATCTCAGGCTACTTCCTTATTCCCTCGGCGGTACGCGCCCTCCAAAACGGTTCATCCGCGCAGGGCCTCACGCTCAAATCGCTTGATCGCCTCAAAAAGATCGTCTTGCCCACGCTCTTTTATTGCGCCACCTGCCTGTTTGTTTCGATGTACGTCTATCCCCTACCAGAAATCTCGCTGCATGAGATTGGCTGGCTTACGCTGGGCATCGAGTTTATCTGGGTCTACGCAGCATCAGTATTGCTCGTCCCAGTGATTGCGTTGATGCGGCAGCGAATCGGCAGCAAAAGGGCCCCGTTTGTCGTAGCGCTCCTCACGTTCACAACATTTGGAATCAACTGCTGCATCGCGGCGACGGCAAACGAAGCGGCCGGTATCATTTTGTGGCGCAAACTCATGAGCGCCGTTACCTACCTGGTCGCGTTTATTGCAGCTGGAGAAATGCGCTTTGTCCTCGAATGCCACGGCAACGCATCCGGCGCTCAAAAATCCAAGATCGTACTCATCGGACTCGTTGCCGCCACCATCGCGCTCGAGCTTCTGCTATCGGCAAACAGCCAGTACAACACGCTCTGGAAGCTCTCCTACAAGTCCACTTCCGTCATATCCTTTATCTTGGCCGCCGCATCCGTTGCCGCCGCAGCACTCCATCAGCCGCGCCACAAAGTCACTGCTGCAGACGAGACAATCATATCTCTCGCCGCAGGAACGCTCGCTTTCTATGCCGTACAGTCGTTTACCTGTAACGTCTGGCGACCCATCTTTGACAAAGCAATCTACGCCATGGCGACAGGCATCCAAACGGGAGAGTCCCATCCAGCCGGCGCCATTTTGCTCGGAATCCTTATGAGCCTTTGCCTCGCGCTTTCCCTGCTCCTCGTGGATATTGTGCGCAGGGCCGTAGTCGAGTCCATCAAGGCCCGTATGAACGGCTAAGCGACCTTCTGACTCCTCAGACCACGAAGCGCGCTTACACCCGAAACAAATAAAATCGCAAAGACAATCGCCCAATTCTTGCAGCCAAATACCGGAATATGAACGATCGCATGGTCATGCATAACAACGAAATAACCCAGAACAACAACCAGAGGCAGTGCCATGAGCAGCGACTGGATCAACACCTTTCGACGACGACCGCCTTGCGCGCCGCCCCGTATCGAGCAAACGAGCACGGCAATCCAGATCGCCAATACGACGGCAAACGAAACAAGACAAACGACGTTCGAGATCATCGCATAACCGGCAGTTGAGCAAATGGCGAACAGCTGCGGGCTCATGTAATAAAACGCCTTCAAAATCTGAGGCCAGTCAGCCTGGGGCAACAGTGACGAATTTCCATGCGCAGACCATAGGCCCATCTCGCCCAGAACGTTCGAAAAGACCTCGTCCCAGCCCAGCACAAACGCCGCGACAACCCATTTCATCGCCCAGGTAAACACAAACGAAAGCCCAAACCCAAAGAGTGCCTGCAGCATCGTGACGACGCAACGCTTGGGGCGCACACCCTTGGGGAGCGCAATGAAGGCGAAAAAGCAATGCAGGGCGACAACTGCGGCAGGAATCGTTAAAAAGTCAAGAAACGAAAACACGGCGCCCGTCGCTATCGACCAAAGGACAAGGCGGCTTGTGAAAACCCGTGCGTTCGGGGCCGAGCCCAAACGAAGGCTCATGCAAGACATCATGATGAGCGCCACAAAGAACGAGATGCACAGCAGCAGATCACCGATAAAATTGAAAAACAGATTGGTCGAGAACAGCAGAATTGCAAGGAAACCCAACGTCATTGGCTTTGAAAACCGCTTCCGCAAGGCAACGTAAGCGCAAGCGGAGCCGACAATCGCCAGAGCGGCCGCAGGCACCACGACAACGTCGATACCGCCAATAAACAGGCAGGCATTCGTAAGTAGCTGCCATCCATGCCAATACCGGTAGTACTGCTGATGCGTAATCCCACCGGCTTTCGTAACGTCATCAATCTCGGCAACAGTCATCGTCTTAAATGGAGAACCTTGGTCCTTTTGCTGTGCGACTTCAATGATAAAGCGATTGTTATCAAAGCAAACAGGACCAGCTGCAACACGGTGGTCGTAGACATACATGTCAGACAACAGGGCAGAGGACTCCGAACCCTGCACATGCGACTCGATGACGGGCCTCGGCAGACAATTTGCCGCGGTATTGCTCAGGACAAATGCGGCCTGAAGAACCAAAAACAGCAACATGACCTTGACGGGAAGGCTATCGGCAAAGGAAGCTAAACGAGTTTTATTCACAGGGCATCCAAACACAAAGATCGCGTCCACGGGATTCGGCACCTATGTAATACCACAATGCGCGCTTGCAATCTCGCCACGCACGCACGTCAACCAGGCTTGTAGCAAACGTTCTTGGTGATTAGTGGAACATTAACCGCGGGCGCCTACCTACGCTTACAATAGTCATGTCCAATGGGACACGTTGTTTATTCCGCAGGGCCGAAATGCTGCCCACGCGAAAGGATATTCTCGTTCATGACTTCCACCCTTCCCGCCCCCATCGACAAGCTTGCCATCGTTGTCGTCACCTATAAGCGTCAGGAGCTCTTGGCCAACCTGTTCGACTCTATGACCGAGCTCACGGCCGTGCCCTGGCGCATTGTGATCGTCGATAACGAGAATTCGCGCGAGACCGAGGCCATGTGCGCCGCATTCAACGAGCGCCTCGCCAACCTGTGGAGCATCGACACCGATCAGCCCGATGCAAAGGGTGGCACCGACCGCGTCATCTACGCCCCGCAGCTCAAAAACGGCGGCGGCGCGGGCGGCTTCTCCGCCGGCACCAAATGCGCCTACGACCTGGGCGCCCAGTGGTTCTGGGTCATGGACGACGACGTGCTCGTTATCCCCGAGGGTATTGAGCGCCTGGCCAAATGGACGGACCGTTACGACGTCATCCAGGGTTCGCGCCTGGACTTCGACGGCGGTGCCTTCTTTTGGCAGTACCAGCTCATCCTTTCGCTTGGTATCCCCAACCCCATCGCTAAGTGGGACCTGGGCCCCGAGGGCTACCGCACCATGAACCAGCTGTGCTTTGAAGGCGGCCTGTTCTCGCGCCGCGTAGTCGACAAAATCGGCCTGCCCGATGCACGCTTTTTCATCTACGGCGACGATGCCTGCTACGGCTATGTTGCGAGCCAGCACTTCCCCGCCGCCGTGGTTGCCGACGTGGTGCTCAAGCGCGCCCGCGCCGTCTCTAACTGGGACATCGCCGGCAAACGCCAGCTCAACTCCACGAGCGACACCAACCGCTACTACATCATGCGCAATCGCGGCTTTTTGGCCCGCTACATGCAGATCTACGGTGACTACCACCCCATGCTGTTCCGTCTGGGCAATGCCGCGACCTTTTGCAAGGAGTTCATTCGTCTGGCAGCGGTCGACAAGTGCTTTAAGACCGGCATCCCGGCGCTGCGCCGTGGCATGAAAGACGCCCGCAAGATCATCAAGGATCCCGACTGGAAGCCCATGCCGCCCATGAAGGACGCGGAGTAGCGGGCACCCCTACAGCCGCTGGCACACCGCTGCCACACGGCGCCCATCAAAACCGAATCCCCAGCGCATGCGGCCCACACCGGGTCGCGGTACGCGAATCTTGTCGATGCCGTCGCGCTCTATGTCGAGCAGCGCCTGAACGGCCAGCAGCTCGAGGCCCAGCGCGTCCACACCGGAGTCAAACATCATATTGATCGTTATCAGCGGGCGCTCGTCGAGCATGCCGATCGTGTCTGCCGCGTCAAACACAGCGCCCGTAGGAAATACCTGGATGTCCCAGCGATCCGCGCCACGCTTTCGCCTCGAGGCAGGATTGGCATAGCCCGGCAATCCAAAGCAGAGTCCCTGCAAGAGCAGGTGATATGGCAGCTGCGCATCTGGGTTGTTCGCACCGATTCCCGCATCTCCCAGGATGCGTTCTAACGCCCGCTTCACCGCATCCTCGTCCCCACGGCACAACCCGTCGCGAAACGTATCGACGTCTCGAACGTCCTCGGCAGCACGCTCAAACCACTCAATAATCACCAGACGAAAGGCCTGGCGAAGCTCGTTATTGGGCAACCGCAGAGCACGGAGACGACCACCATGCTCCGGCTCCTCAATCAGATCCGTCGTCAGGAAACCGGACAGATACAGCGCCGTCCACAAACCATCATCAGACGAGGTCTCTGGCCCCGTAGCACCCAAGCAAACCGGAACCTCAACGCATCCATGCGCCTCGAGCAAATCGAACAGAGCCGAAAGGCGATCAAGATTCCAGTCACAAACTACCCTACTTAGGCAATCGGCATACCCATACAGATCGGCTCGCACAGGCGCCGTGCAGCCTCGGTCCAGAAAACCGGTCACACGCGCCGGACTCGAGCAATAGGCCCTGCCAAACCGATATCCCTCGAACCATTCAAGCGCATCATCCAGGTATTCCTCGCGTCCAGCATGATTCAGCAGAGCCTCGACCTCGGCATCCGAAAAGCCAAACCATCGGTCACACCACGTCGAGAGCGGCGTCGAAAGACAATACGAGCAGTAGCGCAAAGAAAGTGCCGCCCCGGCAGGACCTGGACGCTCCCCCATCAGACACGTTAGCCGCAACGAATTGCCCGCAGCGGCAATGGCGTCAAACAGCACGCGATCGAATAGCTCCGCCGGACCGGCGCCGGAAGCGTCCCTCGCGCTCGTGCTGGGCAACCACGCCGCGTCGTACCCATCAACGAGCAATACAACCTGCTCATCGCAAGCCATCTCCAGCAGCTCAATGAGCAGACCAAGCACCGAGTCAACCTCGTCCGCGCTCACCACGCCACGCGCAACGCGCTCGATGTGACGCACCTTATCTCGCGCTAAATCCGGAGCCTCCAAGAGCGCCAACAGCCGAGCGCACTCGCCCGAAAGAGCATCACGCACGACGTCGGCAACAGCGGCGTCACGCCTCGTAGCGCCAGAAAAGTCCAGCGATATCACCGGATAGCAAGCGTACTCGTCCCGATAGCGTCCGCTGGCCGCATCCCAAATCTGGGAACCAGCAAACAGGCCCCGATCGACCTGCCCGACCGCGGGTCGCTCCAGAAAAGCCTTAAGCATCGACAGGTTCATGCTCTTGCCAAAGCCTTCGGGTCGACAGCACACCACAACAGAGGCATCAGCATCCAAGACATCGGCAATAAACATCGTCTTGTCGACTAGCACGCATCGATCCATGGCCTCGGCAAAGTCATGTTCGCCGACCGGTAGCGCCCCGTTACCCGAGCGATCGATCAACTCTACGCCATAGTAGGCAGTATCACCATAAATCGCCTGTTCAGACACCGTAACTTCTCCCTAAAACGCAGCACGATGCCCATTGTATCGAGCAACTCAACCGCAATTATGCCGTCATACAGACGTTTCGGGCAACGGTAGCAACATGAGGTGTGAGGGGGCATAACTAATCGATGCACAACAAAACAGGGCCCGATGCAGTTGCACCGGACCCCGTCCTAGTTCTTAGATTATCAGGCGACCAGGAACTTACTCCTCGGAACCGTCCTCACCAGCAGCCTTATTCTGCTGATCGAGTTTATGCTTACCGCTCACAATAGACGTGGCGCCCAGCGTGGCCAGGCTTGCGCTGGCAAGGCTCGCCATCACGATGAGGTCACCCGTCTTGGGCATATTGCCACCCGAGGCCTTGGTCGTCGTGGTGGTCGTAGTCGTCGTGGTGGTGGTAGTAGCACCACCCTTATCCCCAGCCTTCTGAGCATCGGCGTCGGACTGTCTCGCGCCCTCATCGGCGGCATCGGAACCGGAACCCTGGTCAGACGCCCCCTCATCAGAAGAAGAGCCACCGTTAATGCCAGCCGTCAAAGAAGATCCAAGCATGGAGCCAAGCTGCTCGCTGGTAGAAGGCTTATTTTCCGTCGAGGAATCGCCGGCATTGGATACCTCACTCGAACCGCCCTCGGAAGCATCGGAGCCAGAACCGTTAGAGGAGCCAGCATCGGCAGCGGAATCGCCAGCGCCGTTGGAAGCGCCCGCATCGGTAGAGCCAGATGTCGCACCATCCGTAGCGCCGTCGGGGCCAGAAGTCGACGAATCGCCAGAAGCGCCACCGGCCGCGGTGCCACCAGACGTAGCCCCACCGTTACCGGCATCATTGCTGCCCGTATCAGTTGAGGGCGCATCCACACCGCCACTATCGCTCACATCGCCATCGGTACCAGGCGTCGGTGCGGCGGGAGCGGCGGGCGCCATGCTCGGACCGGGCGCCGGCGCGGGCTCAGGATCCACAGGCGTTGCCGCGGCAGCCTCGTCCTCGGCAATATAGACCAGACAATCCTTGAGCTCATTGCGGTAGCGGTTCTTCCATCCCTCATGGTACTGAGGCTGACTCGAATACTTGGTCGCCACGTTATCAACCACGCTGCCCGAAAGCGCCGTCACAAACTCGCGGTCCGTCATGCTGTTGGAGAGATTTGCCCAGCGGAAAAAGTCCTGGCAGCCACCGGTGCCGCACATATTGGTGATACTCCACACCATACCCTTGACGCAGTCGGCACGGCCGGAGATGTCAACACCAAGGGCGCTCTTGAGCCACGCCTCGGTCACCGCATAGTAGGAGTTGTACGCATACGCATCCTGCAGGGCTGAGAACTCAGTAGGATCGGTGTTATAAGCACCCTGGAAGGCCTCCTGCGCAATACGGCCCAGCTCGGTGAGCTGGCCGTTCGCATACATGGGGTTGTTCGCGTTGGAAATCTCGCCACCGCGGTCAATCGCGTCCTTAAGCATGCTGTACTTAGCAGAGTCGTAGTTATAGACCTGTTTCATAAACGGAACAAGCGACCAACGGCGGTCGAACTGGTAATAACCTAGCGCGTTATAGCCATCGCCATACGAAAAGCCCTGGTTATAGTTGCCATGGCTCTCGTATTTGGTGAAGTACTTCATCTCGGCAGTCACGTTGACAAACGAGACCCCCTGAACCGACCTCAGCACGCCCGAAAAAGACTGCTGGGTGTAAAGGCCCTTATCGATATCGGTGGCATCCGAGGCAACACCCGGCGCGGGCTCCTCGGCAACAGCAGTCACAGGCGCGGCAACGGCGCCAAACGAAAGCGCCAGCGTCAGGCCTGCCACAATCGCGGAATGCTTGGGCTGCATAAGATCCTCCCTGCATTGGTGTAGTTAAAGTGCAGTTTGCAAAGATGAATCTAAGTATCCCAGCTCGCCCGTTGTTGCACAACAACCCCTCGGTAAACGGCAACAACCCTCCGCGAAATCTTAAGGAATTAAACAAACTGGTCGTCAGGCGCCAACAGAAGCTCGCCGTAACGCTCCATCAGCCCGTCCCTCAGCTGGCAGAAAGCAGGGATATAGACGTCCAAGATGCGCTGAATCAAATCTTGAGCGAGCTTGTTGTCGTAGATATGGACGTTCGTATTGCGGTCTCTGAGCATATCTAGCCAGGCTGCCTCATCAATATAGTCGTAGAATCGGTAGGACTCCTTCAAGATGGCACGAGGAGACCCCGACGCGGCAAGCGTGGCACCCTCATACTCGAGCAGACGCTTAAGGAGCGTAATTGAGATTCCGAAAACCTGCTCATAGATATACGCACATCCGGAGACAACATAGTCGTTGTCGAAATCTTGGAATCGAGCTGTCTCTAGCAGTGCCAGACGCGAATCAAAGGCTTCGTACGACTTCACGAAAGCCAGCCCTACAGCTTAATCTCAAAGTTGATCTCGGGGACGGCGGCTAGGTCGGCCAGGGTCACGCCGTCGACATACTTTTCGATCACGTCGTCCAGACCGCGCCAGAACTTGACGGTCGAGCAAAGGTCGCTGCGGGTGCAGCTGTTGTCGATGCCGTCGCACGCCACCGGAGCCGTGCTGCCCTCGACGGCACGCAGGATGTCGCCGGCGCGCACCTCGGCCGGGTCCTTGGCCATCATGTAACCGCCGCCCTTACCGCGTACACTTTTAAGCAGGCCCGCCTTCATAAGCGGACGGACCAGCTGCTCCAAATACTTTTGCGAGATGCGCTCGCGGTCGGCGACCTCGCGCAGGGCGATTTTGCCCTCGACGTCACCAAGCGCTGCGATATAGATCATCAGCCGGAGGGCATAGCGGCCCTTAGAAGAAATGAGCATACCTACCCTCTCATCGTTACCGGGACAAAATACCAGGCCTATTTGTCCCAAATCTTATGCACGCGCAGCAAACAAACCTGATTATTATGTACCACATCTAAAAAGTCGAGTGGATTAGTCGGGTTTTCCCTTGACTAACGCCGAACCCATAGTAACTTTATTCCGAGAAGATTCCTAGGGTTTAGTACACCTACGAGTACACCATATACAGAGAGGAACAGCATGAGCGCAAATCCGCTGCTTTCCATCGAAGGTCTGACCGCCTCCGTGGACGAGAAGACCATCCTCCACAACGTCAACCTCAACGTCGCCGCCGGCGAGACCCACGTGCTGATGGGCCCCAACGGCGCCGGCAAGTCCACCCTCGGCCACCTGGTCATGGGCGACCCCGTCTATACCGTCAACGACGGCCGCATCGTCTTTGACGGCCAGGACATCACCGAGCTCACCACCGACAAGCGTTCACGCGCCGGCCTGTTCCTGAGCTTCCAGGCTCCGGTCGAAATTCCGGGCGTGCCGCTGTCGAGCTTTTTGCGCGCCAGCATCGCCGGCCGCCCCGGCCTGGAGATGAAGGGCAAGGAGTTCCGCCGTCGCGTCAAGGAGCTCGCGGCCGAACTCAACATGGACACCGCCTACCTCAACCGCGAGCTGGGCGTAGGTTTCTCGGGCGGCGAGAAAAAGAAGGTCGAGATGCTCCAGCTTCTGCTGCTGCAGCCCAAGCTCGCCATCCTGGACGAGACTGACTCGGGCCTGGACGTCGACGCCCTGTCCACCGTCAGCCACGGCATGGACGCCTACCGCAAGAGCTGCGACGGCTCCATGCTCATCATCACGCACAACACGCGCATCTTGGAGCACCTGGATGTCGACCGCGTCCACGTTATGGTCAAGGGCCACATCGTGCGCGAGGACGACGCCTCGCTCATCCCCTGGATTGACAAGAACGGCTTTGAGACCTTCGAGCGCGAGGCCGCCGAGCAGCGCGCCCAGGCCGAGGCCGCCGCTGCCGAGCAGCGGGCGTAAAGGGGCGACGCAATGAACAAGAACCGCACCGAGGTCGCGGACATCGACCGCAGCCTCTACGACTTCACCTATGGCGAGGAGGGATTCGAGCGCCTCGACGCCGGCATCACGCCCGACATCGTACGCGAGATCAGCGCCAAGAAGGACGAGCCGCAGTGGATGCTCGACCTGCGTTTAAAGTCCCTCGAGATCTTCAATCGTTTCCCCGACCCGACGTGGGGTCCCTCCATCGAGGGCCTGGACATGGACAACATCGTCACCTACGTCAAGCCCAACACCGACCAAAAGCACGACTGGGAGTCGGTGCCCGACGACATCAAGAACACCTTTGAGCGCCTGGGCATCCCCGAGGCCGAGCGCAGCTACCTGGCGGGCGTCGGCGCGCAGTACGACTCCGAGCTCGTCTACCACAACATGCAGGAAACGGCGTCCAAGATGGGCATCGTCTACTCCGGCATCGAGGAGGCCCTGCACGACCCGCAGTGGGAGCCGCTCATCCACGAGAAGTTTATGACGCTTATCCCGCCCACCGACCACAAGTTTGCGGCCCTGCACGGTGCCGTGTGGTCGGGCGGCTCGTTTGTCTACGTGCCCAAGGGCACCAAGCTCGATTTTCCGCTGCAGAGCTACTTCCGCCTTAACGCCAAGGGCGCCGGCCAGTTTGAGCACACGCTCATCATCGTCGAGGACGACGCCGACCTGCACTTTATCGAGGGTTGCTCCGCGCCCAAGTACAACGTGGCCAACCTCCACGCCGGCGCTGTTGAGCTCTTTGTGGGCAAGCGCGCGCACCTGCGCTACTCGACCATCGAAAACTGGTCCAAAAACATGTACAACCTCAACACCAAGCGTGCGCGCGTGGACGAGGATGGCGACATCGAATGGATCAGCGGCTCCTTTGGCAGCCACGTGGGTTATCTCTACCCCATGAGCGTGCTCAACGGCCGCCGCGCTCGCTCGAGCTTTACCGGCATCACCTTTGCCGGTGCCGGCCAGAACCTCGACACCGGCTGCAAGGTCGTGCTCAACGCACCCGAGACCTCGGCGACCGTCGAGACCAAGGGCATCTCCAAGAGCGGCGGCATCCAGACCTTCCGCAGCTCCATTGTGGCCACGCCTAAGGCCGAGGGCTCCAAGGCAACCGTGAGCTGCCAGTCGCTCATGCTCGACGACCAGAGCCGCTCCGACACCATCCCCGCCATGGACATCCGCGCCAAGAACGTCGATATCGGCCACGAGGCCACCATCGGTCGCATCGGCGACGACAAGGTGTTCTACCTGATGAGCCGCGGCATCTCGGAGGAAGAGGCCCGCACCATGATCGTCAACGGCTTTGCCAACCCGGTCTCCAAGGAGCTGCCGCTTGAGTATGCCGTCGAGATGAACAACCTGATCAAGCTCGAGATGGAAGGAGCGATCGGATAATGAAACAGGAAACCAACACCGCTGCCACCACGCTCGAGCAGGTCAACGCTATGCCGGCCGCCACTTGGGGTTGGCTCAAGATGAACCAGACCAAGCTCGAGCTTTCAGACGAGCTTGCCACCGCTCCCGCCGAGGCCGTTGAGGTTGAGGGCCTAGAAGAGCAGTTTGCTGGCACGGCCGACGCGTTTAACGCCGCCATGGAGGCCATGGCCGAGCGCTTCCCCGAGCGCCGCGCCTCCGCCCCCGGCGACGCCGCCGACCGCGCCCGCATCACGCCCGAGACCGAGCTCGACGTGCCCGCAACCTCCGTCTACCAGGCCGGCGCCATCAAGCTCGAAGAGGAACTCTCCCCTGCCGAAGCCTTCAAGACCGGCATGGGCGAGGCCGCCTACACCTACCTGGCCGACCATGCCACCAAGCGCATCGTCATCGACGTGCCCGCATACCAGCACGCCACTGTTAGTGTGCGCGTGAGCGGTGTCGACGCCGCCGCGGCCATCGCCGCCATCGACGTCGTCGCCCGTCCGCAGGCAACGCTCGACCTCGCTCTAGCCCTAGACTCCCCTGTCAACGGCCAGGGCGTCGTGGGCTCCGTGCTGCGGGTGTGCGCTCACGAGTACGCCACCGTCAACGTGACCTGCACGCAGACGCTCGACGACAGCTGGATCGCACTCGACGACACCGGTCTGTTCCTGGACGAGGGCGCGCGCGTCAACGTGCAGCACACCGTCCTGGGTGCCGGCGCCAGCGCCACCGGCCTTGCCGGCGACCTTCTGGGCGACACCGCCAAGGTAACGATCGATACCGATTACCTAGGTGCCCGCGAGCAGGTGCGCGATTTTAACTACGAGCTGCGCCACCGCGGCCGCAAGACCGAGTGCGAGATCGACGCCAACGGCGTGCTGACCGGCACGTCCAAGAAGGTCTACCGCGGCACCATCGACCTCGTGCACGGCTGCAAGGGTGCCGTCGGCACCGAGCGCGAAACGGTGCTGCTGGCCAACAAGGGCGTCGACAACAAGACCGTTCCCGTCATCCTCTGCGACGAGGACGACGTCGCCGGCAACCACGGCGCCACCATCGGCCACGTCCGCGACGAGCAGCTGTTCTATCTCGCCTGCCGCGGCCTTGACCAAAACGCCGCCGAGGACCTGTTCATCCGCGCCAAGCTGGAGGACGCCGCACTTTCCGCGACCGACGAGCGCACCCGCGCCGCCGTCGTCCGTCTGGGCAACAACCTGATCGATAACTTTGAGGAGGAGCTCGCATGATCGACACCGAGCACGTTAAATGCGATACCTGTACTGCCCCCGAGCCCATGGAGCTCGACGCCAGCGACGAGGCCTCGCGCGGCTGGCCTACCGTCGACATCGAGACCAATCCCTACAAGGCGCAGTTCCCGCTGTTCCAGCAGCACCCCGAGATCGCCTTCCTCGATAGCGCCGCCACCGCGCAGCGCCCCGCCTGCGTGCTCGACGCCGAGCGCGACTTCTACCAGCGTATGAACGCCAACCCCCTGCGCGGCCTGTACTCGCTGTCCGTCGAGGCCACCGAGGCTATCGCGAAGGTGCGCCAGCAGATCGCCGATGTCATCGGCGCCCCCCAGGCCAACGAGGTCGTCTTCACCCGCAACACGAGCGAGTCGCTCAACCTGGTCGCCAAGAGCTTTGCGCCCACGGTGCTGGAGCCGGGCGACGAGGTCGTCATCACCATCATGGAGCACCACTCCAACCTGATCCCGTGGCAGCAGGTCTGCCGCGAGACCGGCGCCAAGCTCGTCTACCTCTACCCCACCAAGACCGGCCAGCTAACGACCGAGGAAGTTCTGTCCAAGGTGGGCCCCAAGACCAAGATCTTGGCCGTGGGTCAGGTCTCTAACGTTCTGGGCGTTGAGAATCCGGTCAAGAACCTAGGCAAGCTCGTGCACAAGTACGGCGGCTATCTGGTCGTCGACGGTGCGCAGTCGCTGCCGCACATGCCGGTCGATGTGGCCGATCTGGGAGCCGATTTCTTTGCCTTTAGCGCGCACAAGGCTATGGGCCCCATGGGCATCGGCGTGCTGTGGGGCAAGATGGACCTGCTCAACGCCATGCCGCCCATGCTTACCGGCGGCGAGATGATCGACTCGGTCACCGAGCAAGACGCCGTCTGGGCGCCCGTCCCCGAGAAATTCGAGGCCGGCACGCAGGACGCCGCCGGCATCTTCGCCACGGGCGCGGCGCTTGACTACCTGGTCAACACGGTAGGCTACGAAAACATCCAGACCCGTGAGAAGGCACTCGTCCACTACCTGATGGGCGAGCTCATGCAGCTCGACTTTGTCCAGATCATCGGCTCCATCTATTGGGACAACCACCACGGCGTCGTCAGCTTTAACGTCAAGGGCATCCACCCGCACGATGTCGCGAGCATCATGGACATGGACGGCGTTTGCATCCGCGCCGGTCACCACTGCGCGCAGCCTCTGCTCACCTGGCTGGGCGTCGAGAACCTTGCCTGCTGCCGCGCCAGCGTGGCCTTCTACAACGACAAGGCCGATATCGACAAGTTCATCGCCGGCCTGCATCACGTTTGGAGCACGTTCAATGGGTAATCTGTACACCTCTACCACGTTTATGGAGCACAACTCGCACCCCGACTACAAGTACGAGATGGATGCCCCCACGCACGAGCACGACGGCATCAACCCCAGCTGCGGCGACGAGCTCACCTTGCAGCTGCGTGTCGAAAACGGCGTGATCGAGGAGGCCTCCTTTACCGGTCACGGTTGTGCCATCAGCCAGGCCAGCGCCGACATCATGGCCGATCTCATCACCGGCGAGACGGTCGAGGAGGCTCGTCGTCTGGCAGGGCTTTTCCTCGCCATGATCCGTGGCGAGCAGCTCTCCGAGGAAGACCTGGAAGACCTGGACGAGGCCGCCCAGCTCCAGGACATCTCGCACATGCCCGCCCGCGTCAAATGCGCCGAGTTAGCCTGGCGCACGCTCGACGGCATGCTCGAAGGGTAAACTAGCCAGAAGCGGATGCCCCAGATCAAAGGGTTTGATTGCCGAGCCGCCCAATACGGGCGGCTCGGCTTTTTCATAACGCCTCGGACACACAAAGTTCGCGCGTCCGGCGCTCGCCCTGTCATTTACCGAACAGCCAGCCGCAAACACGGACGTTTTCCACAGTGCCAACGGCTAGCGACAGAGCCACGGGCACCCCAAGCAACGCCCCATGCCCCGTCCTGCTGGGCTCCGGTTCGCTTCGCGCCCGCCACAGACGGGTCCCATAGGGTGCGGCGTGCATTTTTGCGAGTTTTCAGCACGCCAAGTTGCGTGTATACGCATTGAAAGCGTTAATCAACGTCTCCAGGCACCCTTTTATATCGTTTTAGAACAAGCATAGTGGTCTCAGGGGTCACAAGCATGCGCTTTGGAGGCACATCGGCAGGCATAAATGGCTTCGGGACCCATATATTTCAAGATTACGTCGGTGCCGACAGCACCACGATGCTGAAAACTCCGCTTTTTGCACGGTGTGGACGGGGGTAGGCGCGGGTAAAACCGGACTGAGCCGTATTTTTATGCAAGACGGCAATCGTTCTATGCATATCAAGAAGTGCAGTCAGCGTACCAAGCATTTAGAACGCAGGTTGCGGCGCATGAACGACCCCAGCCGCGGTGCACAGGCAGCCCTACATCACGTTTCCGCCAGCCCGCATCGCCGTCCCCGTGCGGGTCCGCACAATACGAGAAACCGTACTTTTGCCAATCCCGGTATAGTGCTCAATCTGGCGCACCGTGAAACCGGCATCGTGCAATCCAACAATAACGGTATCACGCTGCGCAGGCGGTGCGGCTTTAACCCCGTGTAGCGGAGCCCCGAGGCTCTTCGCCAACCTGTCGGCAAAGGCGTGGCGTTCCCACTCCGTCTCTTCCAGATCGGGCATCGCCGACTCGCCGTCGTCGAACGTCGAAAGCGAATAGGCAATAAAGGCCTTGGCAGAACCAAAAAGCTCAAGCACGCAAGAAGGATCGGAAAATCCCCTCTTGGCATCGCCCGCATCACTGTCGTAAGCGCGCAGATGCTCCGCAAAGCTGCTCCAGGGATAACGCTCGATTAGGCTAATGCCCGCCACCTGCGGATTGGCGCACACGGAGCGAATAGCCTCCATCACCTGCCAGTCGGTATCGAGCGAGCGGCGCTCAAAACGCTCACGAAATAGGCAGCCCGCGCGCCCAGTACGCTTATTGAACCGACGAGCATACGTCAACAGTAGCCGCTGCATAGCAGCGCTCATTTTGTCCTCGTAATCCAAAAGCACCAGATCCACGTAGTCGCTCATGAGACACCACGCCACAATCGTCACCTGGGCATCGCGGCAGCAGTCGCGCATCAGTTCCAAAAACTCCCACCGGTCCTCGTCGCTCTCAAAGATCAACTGCCCGCCCATACCGCGGGCACAAACATGGTAAAAACCGGTGATCGTTTTCCAAACGCGCTGCACGGCACCCCCTTCAGCGGAATCAACTTGCGCCTTCCAATACACCACGATTGAAGCGTGCAATCAAAACAAACACGTAAAATGGCATCTGCGCACGGCAAATGGCAGTAAACAACCGGCGAACGGCACTTCAGCGCAGGTCGAACAATGCAACGTTTCCGCAAGCTGACCAAAAACGACAAATATGAGACACGCACTTCTGATGAATATATCTCATTTAAATCGTTTCAATTGAAAGTTCCGCGCTTCTCGCTACGAAAACTGAGCCGTTCGCCGAATATTCCGTGCATTTCGCGGTATTATAGGGGCTGCATGTCATGTCCCTTTCGAAGGGTCGCCCGGCAATCGCCAGCCACGACCCCCAAACGGGACGCCAACACGATAGAGAGGAGAGGCATGCAGTACTCACAGGAAGTGGAGAACATGTGCCCCGTTGCCAAGGGTGCATACCACGGCCCCGCACCCATCCCCGAGGAGGGCAAGTGGGTCCAGGCTAAGGAGATTTCCGACATCTCCGGTCTTACGCACGGTGTGGGTTGGTGCGCACCTCAGCAGGGCGCCTGCAAGCTCACGCTGAACGTCAAGGACGGCATCATCGAGGAGGCCCTCGTTGAGACCATCGGCTGCTCGGGCATGACCCACTCTGCCGCCATGGCTTCCGAGATCCTTCCCGGTAAGACCATCCTCGAGGCCCTCAACACCGACCTCGTCTGCGACGCCATCAACGTTGCTATGCGCGAGATCTTCCTGCAGATCGTTTACGGCCGCAGCCAGACCGCGTTCTCCGAGGGCGGCCTGCCCGTGGGCGCCTCCCTCGACGACCTCGGCAAGGGCCTTCGCTCTCAGGTCGGCACCATGTTCGGCACCAAGGCCAAGGGCGCTCGTTACCTCGAGCTCGCTCAGGGCTACGTCACCCGCATGGCTCTCAACGACAAGAACGAGATCATCGCATTCGAGTTCCTGAACCTCGGTAAGTTCACCGACGCCGTCAAGGCCGGCAAGACCCCCGAGGAGGCCATCGCTGGCGCTATGGGCCACTATGGTCAGTGGGAGAACGCTGCCAAGTACATCGACCCGCGCACCGACGAGGAGACTCACTCCGTCGCCAGCGTGTTCCCGGTTCACGAGTAGAAAGGGAGGGAAATAACTATGACTGTTACGTTCGAAGGTTACGAGCGCCGCGCTGACAAGATCAACAAGTGCCTCGCCGACAACGGCATCGCCTCCCTCGAGGAAGCTCTGCAGATCTGCACCGACAAGGGCTTCAACCCGCGTGAGATCGTCAACAACACCCAGTCCATCGCCTTCCAGAACGCCGAGTGGGCCTACACCCTCGGCTGCGCTCTCGCTGTCAAGCGTGGCGCCAAGACTGCTTCTGAGGCTGCCGCCATCATCGGCGAGGGCATCCAGGCTTTCACCGTTCCCGGCTCCGTCGCTGAGGACCGCAAGGTCGGTCTGGGCCACGGTAACCTGGGCGCCATGCTGCTCTCCGACGACACCGAGTGCTTCGCCTTCCTGGCTGGCCATGAGTCCTTCGCTGCCGCCGAGGGCGCTATCGGCCTGGCTCTGAACGCCAACAAGGCTCGTAAGAAGCCGCTGCGCGTTATCCTCAACGGTCTGGGCAAGGACGCCGCTCAGATCATCGCCCGCATCAACGGCTTCACCTACGTGAAGACCCAGTTCGACTACTTCACGGGCGAGCTCAAGGTCGTCGAGACCATCCCCTACTCCGATGGTCCCCGCGCCGCCGTCAACTGCTACGGCGCCGACGACGTCCGCGAGGGCGTTGCCATCATGTGGCACGAGAACGTCGACATCTCGATCACCGGCAACTCCACCAACCCCACGCGCTTCCAGCACCCCGTCGCTGGCACCTACAAGAAGGAGCGCCTCGAGGCTGGCAAGAAGTACTTCTCCGTCGCTTCTGGTGGCGGCACTGGCCGTACCCTGCACCCGGACAACATGGGCGCCGGCCCTGCCTCTTACGGCATGACCGACACCATGGGCCGTATGCACTCCGACGCCCAGTTCGCCGGTTCTTCCTCCGTGCCTGCGCACGTCGACATGATGGGTCTCATCGGCATGGGCAACAACCCCATGGTCGGTGCCACCGTCGCCTGCGCTGTCGCCGTCGAGGAGGCCCTCAAGGCCTAATCGCGCCCGCGCGATGCTCATATAGTTGAGCTTTAGAGCCGCTACCCACCCGGGTAGTGGCTCTTTTTTGTTGCCATAAAACGTTCGAGATCCGATATATCAGTTCTGATGGAACATGAAGTGTGAGGAGAAGGAGCCGCCAAGTGGCTTCAACGTCCACGTGCCATATTTGCCCTTTGCCGATTTATCCAATCTTTGCGATATCTTTGCCGATCACCCATGCGACAATGCGCGGACGAGAAAGGAATCCCATGGAATCAACTGATGTACTGGTAATCGGATCGGGCATCGCGGGCCTTTGCGCCGCCATAGAAGCAGCACGCGCGGGCGCGACCGTTGCCATCGCATGCGCCGGCAAGACCATGAGCGGATCGAGCTTCTTCCCGGGCACCTGGGGCCTCGGCCTTATTGGCCCCGTCGACAAAGACGACGAGCAAGACCTCATCGACACCATCCAAACCGTCGGCGGCGGCGCTGCCGACCCCGAACTCGTCCGGACGTTCGTCCACGGCATTCCCCAAGCGATTGACTGGCTCGAACAGGATCTGGGCGTAGAACTCCAGCGTCCGCAAAGCACCGAGAGCGCCCAGCAAAAGCAATTTATCCCCTGCTTTGACCATAAGACACGCATGTGGCGCGGTCTGACCCGCAAGCCTCTTGAAGACGCGTGTGCGGCCCAGATCAAGTCTCTTGGCATTCGTCTGCTCCCCCGCCACGAGCTCATCGATCTTGTTGAGGACACAACCGGAAAGATTACCGGCGCCGTGCTCTACAACCAAACAGACGAGCGCATCGTGACCTTTACAACAAAGGCCACTATCATCGCTGCGGGCGGCACGGGCGGCCTGTTCGAGCGCAGCCTCACTTCGGCCGATGTACTCAGCTCATCACAGGCCATCGCACTGGCGCACGGCGCATCCCTTACCAATATAGAGTTCATTCAGATGATGCCCGGTTTCATTGAACCTAAGCGCAACCTGGTCTTTAACGAAAAGACCTGGCGCTACGTCACGTTCGACCAACCGGTCGACATTGCCAACGAAAAGTTAGACGATCTGCTTGAGCAACGCTCAGGATATGGCCCCTTCACTTCGCGCTTGGCTTCTCGCGCCATCGATCTTGCCATCGATCAAGCAGGTGCCGAAGGCCTAGCGCTCCACTACGACTTCCCTCGCGAGAATATTCCCGAGTTCGTGCAGACCTTTGCCACCTGGCTGCAAGACGAGCATGGTATCGCGCCGAGCGACGAGATGCGCGTGGCGATGTATGCCCACGCCGCCAACGGCGGTATCAAGATCGACAAGACCGCGTACACGGGCATTGAGGGCCTCTACGCCTGTGGCGAGGCAACAGGCGGCATGCACGGCGCCGACCGCATCGGAGGCCTGTCGAGCGCCAATGGCATCGTATTCGGGCGTATCGCTGGCGCATCAGCGGCTCGAGCAGCACTGGACGCTCCCGAGGCTGACGCACCGGTGGATGTCGCCCTCCCCGAGCATGGCATCGCTACAGCAGTCGCCGAGCGCCTAACCCGCTGCCTCAAGCACACAATGAGCGCCTACTGCATGATCAACAGGACCGATGCGGGTCTATCCAAGGCGCTGCAGGAGCTTGAAAGCCTGCAAGATGAAGCCACGACTCTAAATAAGCCGCGTGCCAACGACAGCGAAATCGCTGCCCTCGCGCGCCTACAGTCGCAAATTCAGCTGGCTGCGGAGATGGTCAAAGCCATGCGCAAACGAACCGAAAGCCTAGGTTCGCACTATCGAGCGAATTAAACTGGACGCCTATCTAACGCAGAACACAACTAATCGATATCCATGGGTCCCGTGAGCTCGAAGTGACACGGGGCCCATTCGTGTCCGCACGACAGCGTATCCTTATTCTGAATACAGAGCGGGCAAAGCCCGCATGGACAATAGGCCAGCGAGGAGGAGATATGGATAGTAGAGATATCGAGAAGTGGCGTGTCGAACTTGATAGCTACGCCAATGTGGAAGACGGGGTTGAGTATTGGCTCGCACGCGATTTAATGGAACCCATGGGATACACTCGATGGGAGAACTTCGCCGAAGTTGTTAAGAGGGCAAAAGTCTCGTGCGAAACAAACAAAACTCCAGTTGATTCCCATTTTCGTGACACCACGAAAATGGTAACTGCCGGTGTCGCCGCTCGCGCGGTTAAAGACTACAAACTTACGCGCTATGCATGCTATTTAATCGCCCAGAACGGAGATTCAAACAAGCCAGAGATCGCACTCGCCCAGGCATACTTTGCCGTGCAGACGCGCCGCCAAGAGCTCATAGAGCAGCGCTTCGCAGAGATTCAGCGCTTGCAGGCGCGCCACTCGCTATCCGATTCAGAGAAACAGCTCTCGGGTATTGCGTTCAAACGCGGCGTGGACTCCAAAGGATTCGCGATCATCAAGTCGAAGGGCGATGAAGCGTTATTCGGCGGCAGAAGCACGGCGGAAATGAAGCAGCAGCTCGGCGTACCCAAGAGCGCGGCATTGGCGGACAGGTTAGCCGATGTCCTCATCAAAGCAAAGGACCTTACGAACTCGATGACTGCTTTCAACGCAGAGGAACACGACCTGTACGGTCTGGACCAGATCAAGCAAGAGCACGTCGAGAACAACACAAGCGTGCGTGGCAGCCTCATCGACCGCGGAATTGTCCCCGAAAATCTACCACCTGCCGAGGACACAAAGAAGCTCGAGCGTCGCGTGAAGGCAGACGAGAAGAAACTCAAGGAGGGTACTGACGGCTTTGCCGATCCACAGGGTAGACTCGATTTGTAAATATTCCGGGTTACTTTGGTGGGCCGTCAGGGGGTCAGCTTGTTGCGCAGGCGGCCGCTGCGGCGCCAAGGCGCCTTGCGCGCTGCGCTGGCAAACGCTTACGCGTTTTCTAAGCTCCGCGCCCTTTCGGGTTCGACCCCATGTGAGGTCAACAAAAAAGACGGCCAACTTTCGTTGACCGTCTTACATGCTTTGGTGGGCCGTCAGGGGGTCGAACCCTGGACCTTGGGATTAAGAGTCCCCTGCTCTACCAACTGAGCTAACGACCCAAAGCTAAAGTCCGTTATGGCGGACTTTAGAGGAGATATCGTGTGGTGGGCCGTCAGGGGTTCGAACCCTGGACCTTGGGATTAAGAGTCCCCTGCTCTACCAACTGAGCTAACGACCCGATATCAACACGAAGCAAGAACTGGGGTGGGTAAAGGGACTCGAACCCTCGACCTACGGGACCACAACCCGTCGCTCTAGCCAACTGAGCTACACCCACCGTGTCCTGTGCGCTTCGCGCTCGACTATTATTGCAAGGAACGCCATGCGATGCAAGCCCCAATTTTCAAGAATTTTGAAAAGAGTTTTTCGAGTGCGTTTCGAGCAATTCCCACCCTTTTCATAGGAGTAAACTTGCCCCACTGCAAACCCTCGAAAGGACCGTCATGAAAGAACTCTCCAATCGCACGGCATCATTCACCGATTCGGTCATCCGCCGCATGACGCGCATCTCCAATAAGTACGGTGCCGTCAACCTCTCGCAGGGCTTCCCTGACTTCGATCCCCCGGCGCAGCTGCTCAACAGCCTGAGCACCATCGCCGCCGACCCCAAGCCGCTCTATCACCAGTACTCCATCACCTGGGGCTCCCAGGCCATGCGCGAGGCGCTCGCTGCCAAGCAGGAGCACTTTATGGGCATGCCGGTCGACCCCAACCAGAACATCGTGGTCACCTGTGGCTCCACCGAGGCCATGATGGCCGCCATGATGACGGTTACGAACCCCGGAGACAAGGTCGTCATCTTCTCGCCGTTCTACGAGAACTACGGCGCCGATACCATCCTCTCAGGTGCCGAGCCCATCTACGTGCCGCTCAACCCGCCCACGTTCGAATTCGATCGCGAGGTCCTCGAGGCGGCCTTCCGTGATAACGATCCCAAGGCGATTGTCCTGTGCAACCCTTCCAACCCTTGCGGCAAGGTCTTTACGCGCGAGGAGCTCACCTTTATCGCCGACCTCTGCAAAAAGTACGACGCCTACTGCATCACCGACGAGGTGTACGAGCACATCGTCTACGCGCCCCACGAGCACGTCTATATGGCCACGCTGCCCGGCATGTTCGAGCGCACTATCAGCTGCAGCTCGCTGTCTAAGACGTACTCCATCACCGGCTGGCGTCTGGGCTACACCATTGCCCCGACCCAGATCACCGAGCGCATCAAGAAGGTCCACGACTTTCTCACCGTGGGTGCCGCCGCTCCCCTGCAGGAAGCCGTCGTCACCGCCCTCAAATTCGACGACAGCTATTACCAGGAGGTCCTCGACCTCTACGCCGCCAAGCGCGACCTGTTCTGCCAGGGACTCGACAGCATCGGTCTTGAGCACAACGTGCCACAGGGCGCCTACTACGTCATGATGGACATCTCTGAGTTTGGATATGATAGCGACCTCAAATTCTGCGAGGACCTCGCGTCTAAGGTGGGCGTGGGCGCCGTACCCGGCTCGAGCTTCTTCCGCGAGCCCGTCAACCATCTGATTCGTTTCCACTTTGCCAAGCGAGACGAGACACTTAACGCGGCGCTGGAGAACCTCAAGTCGCTGCGTGATAAAATCAAGCCGCGCGGGTAAGGACGGCCCAGCAACTAAAGCAACCAAAGAAGCCTCGCACTGCCCGCCGCGTTGCGAGGCTTCTTTTTATAGCGCTTTCTTAAATGGTTTAGAGCTCTATACTTTAGTCACGGAGCAACTCGTCCCAGAGAGAGGAATACTATGGCAGAGCAGCAGCTTATCGGAGCGCTCGAGGCTGGCGGCACCAAGATGGTCTGCGCCACGGGCTATGCAGACGGTACGGTCCTGGAGCGCGAGCAGATTGCGACCACGACCCCGCAGGAGACCGTTGAGGCCGTCAACGCATGGTTTGCCGACAAGGGCATCGCCGCGCTGGGCATTGGCGCCTTTGGCCCCACGGCAGTCAACCCTGCCTCGCCCCAATACGGCAAGATCCTGGAGACGCCCAAAACGGCATGGCGCTACTTTGATCTGCTGGGCACCATTCAAAACGAGCTCAATATTCCCTGTGGCTACGACACCGACGTCAACGTCGCCTGCTTGGGCGAGGTCACCTTCGGTTGCGCCCAGGGCCTCACCGACGTGGTCTACCTGACCATCGGCACCGGCGTGGGCGCCGGCGTGCTCTCGGGCGGCCAGCTCGTGCACGGTATGATGCATCCCGAAGCCGGCCATATCCTGGTCACGCGCGATCCGCGCGACACCATCGGCGAGCATAGCGCCTGCCCCTTCCACGACAACTGCCTCGAGGGCCTCATCGCCGGCCCCGGCGTTAAAAAGCGCTGGAATGGCAAGAGCGCCGGAGACATGGCCGAAGATCCGGAGGCCATGGACCTGCTCGCAGGCTACCTGGCACAGGCGCTCATGACCTACACGCTGTGCTACGCGCCGCAAAAGATCATCATCGGCGGCGGCGTGGCCGACCACACCCCCATCGTGCCGCTCGCACGCAAAAAGTGCGCCGAGATGCTCAACGGCTATATCGTCACGCCCGAGGTCAACGACATCGAAACCTACATTGTCAATAACAGCCTTGAGGGCAAGCAGGGCATCATGGGTTGTCTGGCCCTTGGCGCCCAGGCGCTCCAGTAAAGGACACATCAGCGGGGCGCAGCGTAGCCAAACTCGCAAAACGCCCGGAAAACGCCGTCACGCCCCGCAGAGGCCCTCAAACGCACAAGGCCGCCTAGGACCAAGCAAAACGTCCTAGGCGGCCTTTTTGGTGTACATCAGCGACCGTAAGAGATATCGGAGTACGACGCCTGTCGTCGCCCCGCAGCAGTCGATCATCACATCGGTAATCATGCCGGCGCGACCGGGCACAAATAGCTGGATCGTCTCGTCGATAGAGGGGACAAGCAGCAAGAACACCGCCGTGGGCAGCAACACATCAAACGTACGCCGGCCTTCGAGGTCAAAGGCGTGCGTCGCCAAGATGCCAAGCACCATGTACTCGGTAAAATGAGCGCACTTGCGCACGACGAAGTTGGTCACCCACTCGTATGGAAGCCCCAGGGTCTGCAAAAAGCCGCGAATGGATTCCATAATCGACAGGCTCAACGAACCAGAGCCCGTACCGGGAACCAGCGAATTGCCCCAAATGACGAGCACCATGGCGCAGGCGGCAAGCGCCCATTTTCGATCGAGCTTAACCATGCGGCAATTATGCCTCCGCGCGCAGCGGTGTAAAGCTGGCGGTACCGCCCTCGATAACGCTCAGATAGGCACGGCCCGTGCGCTTGACGGCCGCAGACTGTAGACGGTTGATCTCTTCCTCGAGAATCTGATTGACGCGCTCATGGCGGCGGTTTTCCATAACGCCGGCAGCGATAGCCTCGGCGCGCTCGATACCCTCGCGCGAGATACGCGCGGTATCCTCGGGAAGCACGGAGCTGTGGCGGCCGACATAGACGGGAGCAACCGAGACAGGTGAGGCTGCAGGCGTGGGCACCGCCACGGGGGCGGGCTCGGCAGCCTCGGCCATGATCGCCATAGCGGCGGCCCACATGTCCTCGTGGCCCGAATAATCGGCCATGGGGATATCTTCCTCAAGAGAGGCATCGGGGAGACTGTCGGTATCCACGCGATCCTGGGCATCGATAGACGCAGTGATGGCGGCAGGCTCGTCCAGATCGGAGAGATCCACACCCTTGGCATCGGAAATGATGGGCATGCTGGCGAGCTTGGCGTTGTACGGCACTGCCTCCGCAGCCTGCATTTGGGCCGAAACGCCCCAAAGCGAGCTTTCGGCAGCTCGGCGAGCGGCAATGGTCTCCTCGTCGACAGCCAGGGGCTCATCGGCAAAGGGGTCGGCGACAGGAGCCGCCTGAGCTGCGCTCTGTTGGCCGGCCGAAGCAGCCGACGCGGCAGAGGCGTACGCAGCCGACGACGCGCCGCTATAGGCGGCATTGTTGGCGGCGTTGGCCACAAGCGCCACGAAGGCTGCGGTACTACCCGCAGGGGCGGCGTGAGAGCCCGAGACGGCGCGTGCGGCAGCGGCAATGTCATCGCGATTGTAAGAACCGGTCTTTCCACCGTTGGTGAGCTCATCGATTGCGACCTGGTAGACATCGCGCGAACGCACGGGATCGCAGCTGACCGGGGAATCGTCATCGAGCATGCTGTCGATCATAGACCAGGCCTCGGCCTCATCCATGGCGTTAGCCGCGCGCGCGATGGTGGGAACGCCATCGTCGGCGTGACGGCGCTGGAACGCACCGGTCAGGCCGGAGAGAAATGCGGAAGAAGGCTGTGCGGCATTGGCCTGATCAGCCGGAGCCGCAGGCTGAGGCGCCGCCCCCCGCTGCTGTGCGGGAATCGAGGCGGTCTTGAACTCGTTGTGGGTCCGGCCAAACTGAGCGGCGCCGCCCACGGCATCGGGCTCAAACAGGCGGCCATCGTGCTCGGCACGATACTCGGAGATGCCCAGCGAGGCTGCGTAGATGCCCACGCCCGCCACCGCACCAACGGCGAAGGGAACCGCGCCCGCGACAACCGTCTCGTTGACCGACGAGAACGGCAACGTCGCGGCATACATCACCACGGGGGCGGCAAGGCCGATCCCGCAGGAAAGTCCGGCAAGGACTGCTCGTTGTGTTGCATCAGAAGAAGCCATGAGCTCTCCCCATCTTCCAGCACCCAAATCGCATCATTTAGTTGGCTGCGCGAGAGAAGATGAAGCAGGACATGCGTCCCAAAGCAACGGTATATAGTTCGTTTCATCTGCGTTTTCCGTCGCGAAGCTTAAAAGTTATTATGCGAAACCGACCCTCCGATTGCAAGCGATGAGGCCGGATTATGGCTCGAAAACTGCTGCTTGTCGGTCATAAGGTCAAAAAATGTTGCCGAGTGGCGCCGTAAAGAAAGGGCCGGGGCATAAACCCCGGCCCGATTGCCCGTTCTTATGGCGATATAGCGTGCGGCTTTTGGTCTAAAACGTCTGCTCGTAGTCGCTGTGCTTTTTGGCCGAACGCACCAGGAACTCCTGGTTGGTGTTGGTGCCCTTAAGACCCTTAATAAACGACGCCGCCGCGCGCTCGGTGTTGTTCATACCGGCGAGAATGCGACGCAGGCCGAAGACAAACGGGCGCATCTGCTCGTCGACCAGCAGGTCCTCGTTGCGCGTACCGGAGGCAACGGGGTCGATGGCCGGGAAGATGCGGCGATCGGCAAGATCGCGGTCGAGCTTGAGCTCCATGTTGCCGGTGCCCTTGAACTCCTCAAAGATGACCTCATCCATCTTGGAGCCGGTGTCGATAAGGGCGGAGGCGAGGATGGTGAGCGAGCCGCCGTTTTCGATATTGCGGGCTGCACCCAGGAAACGCTTGGGCGGATAGAGAGCTGCCGAATCGACGCCGCCCGAAAGGATACGACCCGAGGCGGGTGCCGCCAGGTTGTAGGCGCGGGCAAGACGCGTGATGGAGTCGAGCACCACCACGACATCGCCGCCCAGCTCCACAATACGCTTGGCGCGCTCGATGACAAGCTCGGCCACGCGGGTGTGGTTGTCGGCAGGCATATCGAAGGTCGAGGCCACGACCTCGCCCTTAATGGAGCGCTGCATATCGGTGACCTCTTCAGGACGCTCGTCGACGAGCAGGCAGATGAGGTGTACCTCGGGGTTGTTGATCGAGATGGACTGGCAGATCTTCTTAAGGATCGTTGTCTTGCCGGCCTTGGGCGGCGACACGATCAGGCCACGCTGGCCCTTGCCGATCGGCGACACGATATCGATGGCGCGACCGGTAATGGAATCCTTGCCGTGCTCCATACGCAGCGGCTCGTTGGGATAGACCGGGGTAAGGTCGCCGAACTTGGGGCGGTTACGGATCTGCTCGGGATCCATGCCGTTAACGGTCGTGATCTTGGCGAGGCCGGCGCGCTTGTCGCCGCCGCGCGAGGGGCGCAGCGAGCCCTCGATGACATCGCCCGTGCGCAGACGCGCGGAGCGGATGAGGTAAGCGGGAACAAAGGCGTCCTCGTGGGACTTCATGTAACCGTGGGCGTGGATGATACCGGAGCTGTCCGGGCGAATCTGCAGGATGCCCTTAATATCGCGGAAGCCCTCGGCCTTCGCGGCGGTCGTGTAGATCTCCTCGACAAGCTCGGCCTTCTTCTTGCCGGTCGTCTCGATCTCGAACTCTTTTGCCTTCTCGCGCAGCTCGGCTACCTTCATGGCCGCAAGCTCCTCGCGCGAAAGCGTGGGCTCGGTGGGGGCGGCGTTGCGCTCCTTGTTGCGCTGTTTGCGGTCGCGCTGACGGCTGCGGCGGTCGTTGTTGTGATCGTCCTTGCGGTCGTTGCGCTCGTCGTTGCGCTTGTGCTGACGGCGGCTGGGGCGGGCGCCCTCTTCGGTCTCGGTGCCTTCGGCAGCCGCGGCTGCGGTTGCATCGGTGCCGGACGGAGCCTCGCCCTCTGCCTTGGCGTCGGCGTTGGCATGGTTGCTGGGTTCGGCGTCGCCCTGCTGCTCGGAAACCCTGGCCCTAGCGGACTTCTTGCGCGTGCGCTTGGGCTTCTCAGTTGCCAGCTGATTGGCGTTCTCGGCCTCGGAAGCGGCATCGGCGGTTGCCTCGGAGGACTTGTCGTCGACGGGCTTGGCCTCGGAGTCGGGCTTGGTCTTCGCCTTCGTCGAGCGCTTTGCCACGGTGCGACGGCTACGGCCGGGGCGGGCATCGGCGGGCTCGGCATCGGCAGATGCGGGAACCTCGGTGGACGGAGCGTCCTGGACCGGGGCATCGACCGTGGCCGTAGGCTCGGTCGTCACCGCTGCGCCCTGGGCAGCAGCTGCTGCGGCAGCGGCTTTCTCGGCCTCAACATACGCCTTGGGCTTGCGGCCGCGACGATGCGGGCGCAGAGCCGGGTCAACGGCGGGAACCTCGTTGGAGCCAGCGGGCACGACGGGCTCAGCGGAGGAAGCGCCCTCCCCTGCCGCAGAACGAGCCGGAGCTTCAGCGACCTCAGGAGTCGGCTGCTCGGCGGGCTGCTGCGTCTTGGCTGCCGTACGGCGACGCGTGCGCGCCGCCGGCTTCTCGGCCGACTGTTCGGCAGCAGGAGCCTCGGGGGTGACCGGCGCAGCGAGCTCAGTCAATGCCGCGGCCTCGCGCTCGGCAGCGCGACGGCGGGCACGCACAACCTGGGCCTCGCTAATCTGCGCCAGTGCACGGGCCTGCGCGACCTCATCGGAAATGGGGGCCGAAGCATCGGTGGCAACGGGGCGCTTCGTGCGCGTCGTACGACGCTTGGGCTTTTCGGCATCCTCGCCGTCCGCAGCAGGCTTGGCCAAACGACGCGTGCGCTTAGGCTTAGCGGGAGCAGCCTCCTCGCTAGCAACGGGCGTGGTGGGCGCGGCGGCCTTAAGCGCCTCGGGAGCCGAGACCTGCGCCGGCGCGGAAAGCACGGCCTGGTCCGACGTAACCGGTGCAGCGGGAGCCGTTTGCGTCGTCGTTATTTCGTTTTCTTGTTGTTGATCAGACACAGTGTTTGCTCAACTTTCTTTTCAAGCCCTGTGATCACATGCTCCCTGCATAAACCTTCAGGGCGGCTAAACAGTCTAGCTCCGTCAAATACCGACGGACATCATTGATCTGTATAGAGATGATTGCGTTATATACGCAGCGTTAGTGTAACACAACCGCAACCACCTGCAACTTAGTCATCGGGAACGTTCTTAAACGACTAGTCAAAAGGGATGCTCTTTACAAAGTTCCGGCGTACACCATCGCCACATCAAAAGCTGCGGTGAAATAGTTCCCAATCCCGGCCGGCACCCCTCAAGCAGGAACCATTCCACCGCAACTCATAAGAAGAAGGCAGATCAAGCCTCAAGCATCGAGAAAACGGAACAGCTAAGGGACAAGGGCATCGGCCCCAAGATCGATGTGCCACGAATCGCGCCCATCTACTACGTTTGCCCCCGCACCCCTGACCATACTCACTATTTTTCGAAAGTCGCAGACCTGCTACCTGCGGTTTTAATATTGCGATTTTCGGCGTGGTTCGGGGTACGCACTTAAACGTAGTAGATGCCCCCGATTCTTGGCAGAAGGTATCCCACCGCTCCTCCACGGGACAAAAATGATCCGTTTTCCTCCGTCCCCTAGGGTCATTTTCAAAACTATGGCTGTTTACTACGATGAATCGCTCAACCACGACCACGCCAAAAACCGAAATAATAAAACCCCAGCTAGATGGCTTGCACTTTTCGGTGAAAAGCCCGTGTGATTGGAATCCCTCGATTCATCGTAGTAAACCGGTATAGTTGCGATTTGGTAGCATTTTCCAGCAAGCCAAATTGTCTCGCTAAACGCAAAAAGCCCGACCTCCGCATGGGAGATCGGGCTTTCGAGGCTCAGTCAAACCAAACCAACGCAGTCAAACGACCAGCGCTTACATCTGCTCGGGGGCAGAAACGCCAACGAGGGTAAGCACCAGGGCGAGCGTCACACGGACGGCGTCGCAGGCGGCCAGACGGGCGCGCGAGAGCTCAGGGTCGACGGGACGGCCCTCGCTCGGAAGGACCTGGCAGGCGGCGTAGAAGCTGTGGAAGTCGCCAGCGAGCTCCTCGGCAAAGTGCGTCAGGCGGAACGGGGCGCGATCGCGAGCACAGCTACCGATGAGGTCGGTGAGCTCGTTGAGCTTACGCGAAAGGGCAAGCTCGGTCGGGTCGGTCAGCAGCGAGTAATCGACGTTCTCGCCAATAGCCTTCTCGGCGACGGCCTTCATGCCCATCTCGGCGGCCTGCTCGGCGGTAACGTCTGCGGCACGACGCAGGATGGAGCACACGCGAGCGTGAGCGTACTGCACGTAGTACACCGGGTTGGAGTTGTCGCGCTTCTTGACGGCCTCGATATCGAAGTCGACCATCTGGTTGGAGCTCTTGGAGATGAGCGTGTAGCGAGCAGCGTCGGAGCCGACCTCGTCGACGAGCTCCTGCAGGGTCACCATGGTGCCCTTGCGCTTGGACATACGGACGGGCTTGCCGTTGCGCAGCAGGTTGACGAGCTGGCCCAGCAGAACCTCAAACTTGCCGGGATAGCCAAGAGCGTCACAGACGCAGCGGACGCGCTCGATGTAGCCGTGGTGGTCGGCGCCCCAGATGTCGATGACGTGGTCGACGCGCTGGAACTTATCCCAGTGATAGGCAACGTCGGAGGCGAAGTAGGTGTACTCGCCATCGGACTTGATCAGGACGCGGTCCTTGTCGTCGCCCAGGTCGGTGGAGCGGAACCACAGGGCACCGTCCTTGGTGTAGAGGTAGCCCATCTTGTCGAGCTTCTCAAAAGCGCGGTCGACGGCGGAGGTGCCGGCGGTCTCGCCCTCGGTGTCCTTCACGTACAGAGAGCGCTCGGAGAACCAACGATCAAAGTCGCAGTTAACGGCGTGGCAAAGGTCGCGCATGTTGTCGACCATCTTTACGTAGCCGCGCTCGCGGAAGCTCTCCATGCGCTCCTGCGGATCGGCGTTGACCCACTTATCGCCGTCGGTGCGCCAGAACTCGGCAGCCTCGTCGATGATGTAGTCGCCGCCGTAGGAGTCCTTGCCCAGAGTCTCGGCAAAGTTGTC
>JAXJPE010000080.1:0-3924 GCA_036426035.1 Collinsella sp. | reverse complement strand
TTTCTGGCGGCTCTCGGCATGCTCGGCGTGTTCTGCGCCGGCCTCAACGTGCCCATCACCACCTGCATGATGGCCATCGACCTGTTCCACGGCACGGCAGCCGGCTTCTTCGTGATCGTGGCGTTTATCAGCTATCTCGTCGGCGGCCACCGCGGCGTATATCCCGCGCAGCGCATTGTCTCGCCTAAACGCCGTTCGCTTATTGTGGATGAGGGCGGTACGGTAGCGGATGCTATCGAGCGCCACAACGACCTGATAGAGTAGATGTAATAATCGCTGTGCAGCCACAATCGGGGGCAATTCGACCTGAGCGCGACCGCACCGTCACGCCATACGCCGGGAGTCGCCCCATGCACGCAACTGATTTTGGTCGTACGCTCATCATCGCCAACCCCGCCGCCCAGTCGGGTGCGGCGCGCGAGGTCGCTGAGCGCCTGCAGCGCTTTTTGGACATGACCGCGTGCGCATCCCAGTTTGACTTGGTGCTGACCGAACGCGCGGGGCACGCCAAGGTGCTTGCCGCACAGGTCGAGGGCTATCGCACCGTTATCGCCCTTGGCGGCGACGGCGTAATTCACGAGGTCGTCAATGGCTTGATGGCGCAAGAAGAGGCGGATCGACCAGCGCTTGCCGTCCTGCCCGTAGGCTCCGGCAATGATTTTGCCCAGACCCTCGGCATCGACGATTTCTCCGGCAAGGATTTTGGCGCGCTGCTCACCTGCGAGCTGCAGCGTCAGGACATCGGGCGCATTCGCTCGTGGAGCCCTGCGTGCGGCAGCGGCGAGGCTGCCGTTGAGTACTACGACCAGACGCTTTCGGTCGGCATCGATGCCGCCATCGGCCTTGGCACCACCGAGCTGCGCAAAAAGACGGGCCTCGCCGGCGCTCCGCTCTACACCCTCTCGGGACTTGAGCAGTTTGGCCTGCGCTATCGCAACTACCCCATGGCAGTCAGCTTTGACGGGGCGCCCGCCGAGCGCGTGAGGGCGATCATCATGGCGATTCAGCTGGGCCCCACGTATGGCTCGGGCTATCGCATCTGTCCCGATGCCGATCCCTGTGACGGCATGCTCGACGTCTGCTACGCCTGCGGTCCCGCCCCCCGTGCGGTCGCCCTGCCTATGTTTCTTTCGGCCAAGGACGGCCACCATACCAAGTTGCCGCCGGTTCGCATGCGTCGTTGCCGTCATGCCGAGCTCACGTTCGAGGAGCCCGACTACCCCATCCAGGCCGACGGCGAGCCCATCGTCGCCTCGCGCATCGAGGTCGACATCCTCGCCGGCGCCCTCCATGTCTGGCGCCCCACCCGCTAACCCAACCTAAGTTGCGGTGAAATAGGGACTGTTTATGCAGCTAAAGCCGCAAAACAGTCCCTATTTCACCGCAACTTATTGAGAAGATCATTCCTCCCTGCCCGGTTTGCGTCGGTTGGCCTTTTTAATGGCGTTGAAGTGTTTGTCGTTGAGCCTGCGCTGGCGAGAGCGCTGAGGCACCTTGGTCTTTACGCGTCGGCGCGGTGGACGCCCGCGACGCCCCAGCTCGGCGCGCAGCTTACGCAGGCAGCTGCTACGATTTTGGAACTGGCTGCGGCTCTCGCGCGCCGTCACGGTAATCCCCGAAGGGATATGTTTCATGCGCACCGCTGAATCCGTCGTGTTCACGCCCTGTCCACCCGGACCCGTCGCGCGAAACACCTGCACCTCGCAATCGCGCGCCAACTCTTCGGCCGACATCTCGGCATAGCGCGCATACTCGCGCCAGCCCATCTTGTTCTCATCCATATCAACACCTCCCCTCATACAAAAAATGTGACAAAGGGACGGTCCCTTTGTCACATCGCATACCAATCGCTTGTGTTGCGCGCTTAGGCGAAGGTGATCTCGCCGGTCTCGCAGTCCATATCGGCGATGCGGGCCAAGCTCTCGACGCGGAAGCCGCGCTCGCGGAGCTTATCGCCGCCGCCCTGGAAGCCCTTCTCCACTGCAATGCCAATACCGGACACCTCGGCACCCGCAGCCTCGCAGATCTTGATGAGACCCTCGAGCGCGCAGCCGTTGGCCAGGAAGTCGTCGATAATCAGGACCTTGTCGCCCTCGGACAGGAAGCGCTTGCCGACGATGACCGGGTACTCCTTCTGCTTGGTAAAGGAGTAGATGGTCGTGGCATACTGCTCGCCGTCAAGGTTGATAGACTGCGCCTTCTTGGCAAAGACCACCGGCACGCCGCCAAAATGCTGAGCCGCGATGCAAGCCATGCCAATGCCCGAAGCCTCGATCGTCAGGATCTTGTTGATCTCGACACCCTCGAACAGACGGGCCCACTCGGCACCCATGTGGTCGAACAGCTCAACGTCGCACTGGTGGTTGAGGAAGGCGTCAACCTTAAGGACGTTACCGGCCTTTACGATGCCGTCATGGCGAATACGATCCTCAAGCTCCTGCATGGCGCAACCCCTTCTCGCGGCAACGATACCGCGCGATTAATAAACGTTGTTCGATAGTCTACCACGGACCGACCCCCGCCCGCCCCACAAGCCACATCGCACCATAAAGCTGCAAGACCAGTAGATAGGCCCGATTCGTGGCAGACAGCCTCCCAACACGCTAATGCCGGGTGCGCGTCCTCACCAAACGTACCAATGTGAGCGCAAAGCCCACGGTAGCAACGGCCATCAGCACGTAGAATACCAAACGGAAGCCAAAGAGGAACACGTCCGGACGACCCGCCACATAGCTCGTGACCGTCTTGCCCATCGCCGCGCTCGTCTGTCCATACAGGATGCGCGACGCCGCCGTAATACCCAGCGCTATGCCCGCATAGCGCGCCAAGCTGCTCAAGCTGCCCGCAAAGCCAAGCGCCTCACGCGGAGCCGAACCCATATACAGCGAATTATTGGGACTCTGGAAGATCGACGTGCCGCACGACATAAACGCGACGCAGCACACAATCATCAAGATGGAAGAGTGCTCGTCAAGCGTGCTCACCGCAAAGAGACCGCACACGTACACGCCCAGGCCAACGGCCGTGGGCGCTTCACAACCAACACGGTCGGACACCGAGCCCGAAAGCGGGCCCACAAAGGCATTCACGACCGGCATCGCCAAAAACAACAGGCCGGAGATATCGGAGCTAAAGCCGTGGGCATCCTGAAAGTAGAACGGCAGCACAAACTCGGAGGCACCGATACCCACGAACACGATAAGCATGCAAGCCAGGTTAATCGTGAAAGCCGAGCTCGCAAAGCAGCGACGCGCCGCCTCTGTCAACGGCATAGGGCGTTCGCCAGCCTCCGGCTTCACATGCGGCAGCGTATAGAGTCCCACGATAAACGAGATTACGCCAATGGGCAGATTGATAAGGAAGATGCTCTCCCAGGGAAAGCTCGCCACCAGCACGCCGCCGAGCACGGGGCCGCACATCATGCCAAGAGCCACAAAGGTCGCCAGAATGCCCATGGCACGGCCGCGCTCACGCGCCGGAAACGACTCGGTGATAATGCCCATATTGTTGGCCATCGCGGCGGCACAGCCAATGCCCCGCACGAAACGCGCCAAGATAAGCACCTCGAGCGAAGCCGAAAGCCCGCAAAGCAACGAGCCACCCGTAAAGACGATTACACCAAGCTGGAACACATTCACCTTGCCGCGCACATCGCCCAAGCGGCCAAACGGCAGCATGGCGACGCACGTCGCGAGCAGATACACCGAGCTCACGAGCTGAATGCGGTCGAGACCCACCCCCAGCTCCTTTTGCATCACTGGGAGCGCCACCGTCACGATGCTCGCATCCAGACACGCCATAAAGGTCATGACGAGCACGGTGAACAGAATCGCCCATTTATTCTTACCGTGGGTGTCGCCCTCTAGGGCAATGTGTTCGCGGCGCAGCTGCTCGGCAGTTTTCTCCATGTATACCTTTCTATCG
>JAXJPE010000079.1:0-51473 GCA_036426035.1 Collinsella sp. | reverse complement strand
GCGGTCATCTTGGCGCGCTGCCAGTTCTCCTTGAACCAGCCGCGCGAGTCGCCGTGGAC
This sequence comes from Collinsella sp., assembly GCA_036426035.1. Taxonomy (GTDB): domain Bacteria; phylum Actinomycetota; class Coriobacteriia; order Coriobacteriales; family Coriobacteriaceae; genus Collinsella. The sequence goes on along the minus strand of JAXJPE010000079.1, from coordinate 51,414 downwards.
GGCGAGGTCGACGACCTTCAGGCCCTCGATGCCAGTCTCGGTGACGGCGACTTCCTTCTCGAATGCGATGTCTGCCATGTCTCTCCCCTCCTTACTGCCCCTGGGCCCTGTACCTGGCCTCGGTGGCCTCCTTGGCCGGGCGCCACCAGGACTCGTTGGCGACGTACCAGTCGATGGTGGCCTTGAGCCCCTCGGCGAAGTCGGTGTGGGCCGGCCTCCAGCCCAGCTCGCGCTGCAGCTTCGTGCTGTCGATGGCGTAGCGGCGGTCGTGGCCGGGGCGGTCGGCGACCCAGTCGAAGTCCTCGGGGTCTCGGCCCATGGCCTCGAGGATCATGCGCAGGACCGTGATGTTGTTCTTCTCGCCGTCGGCTCCGATGAGGTAGGTCTCCCCCATGCGGCCCTTGGTCAGGATGTCCCAGACGGCCGAGGAGTGGTCCTCGGTGTGGATCCAGTCGCGGACGTTCTCGCCCTTGCCGTAGAGCTTGGGGCGGACGCCGTCGATGATGTTGGTGATCTGCCTGGGGATGAACTTCTCCACGTGCTGGTAGGGGCCGTAGTTGTTGGAGCAGTTGGAGATCGTGGTGCGCAGGCCGTAGGTGCGGGTCCAGGCGCGCACGAGCATGTCAGAGGACGCCTTCGTCGAGCTGTACGGGGAGCTCGGGTGGTACGGCGTCTCCTCGGTGAACTTGGCCGGGTCGTCGAGAGCCAGGTCGCCGTAGACCTCGTCGGTGGATACGTGGTGGTAGCGGATGCCGTACTTGCGGACGGCCTCCAGCAGTCGGAAGGTGCCCTCCACGTTGGTGCGCAGGAACGGCTCCGGGTCGGCGATGGAGTTGTCGTTGTGGGACTCCGCGGCGTAGTGCACGATCGCGTCGTGGCCCGGCACGATCCTATCGAGCAGCTCGGCGTCGCAGATGTCGCCCACGACGAGCTCCACGCGGTCGGCGGGAAGCCCGGCGATGTTCTCGGGGTTGCCGGCGTAGGTCAGCTTGTCCAGGACGGTGACGTGGACGCCCGGGTGGTTGTTCACGACGTAGTGCACAAAGTTGCTGCCGATGAAGCCGCAGCCGCCCGTGACGATGATGTTCCTGGGCTCGAAAAACTCAGACATGAGGGGTTTCTCCTAGTACTCGCGCGGGCTGTTGACGATCTCGCCGGCGGCGACCTTCTTGAGGTGCTGGCCGTAGACAGACTTGCCGTAGGCCTTCGCGGCCTCCTCCAGCTCGGCTGTCGTGATCCAGCCGTTCTCCCAGGCAATCTCCTCGGGGACCGAGACCGGCAGGTCCTGGGAGTGCTCGACGGCGCGGACGAACTCCGCGGCCTCGTGCAGGCTCTCCATGGTGCCGGTGTCCAGCCACGCGTAGCCGCGGCCCAGGGTGACGACGGACAGCGTCCCCTCCTCCAGGTACATCTGGTTGAGCGTGGTGATCTCCAGCTCGCCGCGGGCCGAGGGCCTTACCTCGTGCGCCTTGGCGGCCACGTCGCCCGGGTAGAAGTACAGGCCGGTGACGGCGTAGGAGCTCTTGGGCTCGGCGGGCTTCTCCTCGATGGACACGGCCCTCCCCAGCGCGTCGAACTCCACGACGCCGAAGCGCTCGGGGTCGTCCACGTGGTAGCCGAAGACCGTGGCGCGGCCCGACTCGGCGTTCTGGACGGCGTGCGTCAGGTGGCGGGAAAGGCCGTTGCCGTAGAAGATGTTGTCGCCCAGCACCAGGGCGCACGGCTCGCCGGCGATGAACTCCTCGCCGATGGTGAAGGCCTGCGCCAGGCCGTCGGGGCTCGGCTGCTCGGCGTAGGACAGGTTCACGCCGTAGCGCGAGCCGTCCCCGAGCAGGCGCTCGAAGTTGGGCAGGTCGGTCGGCGTGGAGATGACCAGGATGTCCCGGATGCCCGCCAGCATGAGGGTGCTGAGCGGGTAGTAGATCATGGGCTTGTCGTAGACCGGCAGCAGCTGCTTGGAGGTCACGAGCGTGAGCGGGTACAGGCGCGTGCCTGACCCGCCTGCGAGGATGATGCCTTTCATTGGCTATAACCTTTCTTTTCTTGCGGCCCTACGGCCAGAGCGATTTCCAATAAATCGAGCAAAGCAATCAAGGCCAAATGCCCCGAGCTCAACAAACGAACGATCCTCAATCAGTTGTTTAGCGACCCGTTTTACCAGACGCCCTCCCTCGCCAATCTCAGATGGACAAGCTATGAGCTCACGATTGATTTCAAGAAAATGACCAATGGCAAAATTGCGGCGGAATTGTTCAACCGGAGTGAGGTTATGCGAGTGGTACACACACGCATCGGCAGCATACGCAACCAAATAACCCGCCCCTAAAGCCTTTGCGGCCATAAGCATGTCCTCGCTCATATCGGTTCTACCGAAACCTCCAAGCTCGAAATAGGAGCTCCTTCGGTATGCAGAGCAGACATCCGTCGCAAAATAAGCCTTGATTCCCATTGCTGGAATGTCATCTTTAAACCGAATATTTGACGTGGGGCCGTAGTTAAATTCCCTAACCAATCGTTCAAATTCGCGAGCATCTTTTTTTGGGAGCTGGCGACCCGATGAAATGGCAACACGGCTATCAGCAAGAATTGGTTCGACAAGGTTCTCGATATATCGCTCGTCAGCCGGAACGGCATCCTGAGTCATAAAGCAAACAATGTCTCCAAAAGACTCTTTAAACGCCATGTCACGAGTAAGTCCGTGATTAAAATCGCAGCGTTCAATCTCGATAACCCGAACGCCATCGAAACCCGAAGCGATTTCCACGGTGGAATCAGATGACGCGGAATCAACTACAATAATCTCGTCAGGACACAAGGTCTGCGAAAGTAATATTTTCAGCAAATCGCCGATTTCAGCCTGAGCGTCAAGAGTTGGAATCACGAGAGAAATTGACATGTGCCTAACACCTTCCCATCAAATGGAAAGCAGCACGAATTTGTAAGTAATCAAAGTGCGGTTCGACAAAATCAATCATGAGGCACCCTCCCCCGAGAACACCTCAAAGACAGTCAGGACAACTATTTTCAAATCGAATAACAAGCCCCTTTTGGCGATATATTCAAGATCGCGACGAACCATGCCGTCGAAGTCGGTATCGTTGCGGTCCGTGACCTGCCACCAGCCGGTGATCCCGGGCTTAACCGCCAGACGCTGCAGGTCGAATTCTGTATACTCGGCCACCTCGTTGGGCAGCGGCGGGCGCGGGCCCACGACGGACATCTGGCCCAGGAACACGTTCACGAACTGCGGGAACTCGTCGATGGAGTGCTTACGGATGAACTTGCCGATCTTGGTGACGCGCGGGTCTTCCTTCATCTTGAACATGGCGCCGGCGATCTCGTTCTGCCCCTTGAGCTCGGAGAGACGCTCGTCGGCGTCCTTGTACATGCTGCGGAACTTCCACATGCGGAAGGTGGACAGGCTGCCGTCGCGGTGGGTCTGGCCCACGCGTATCTGGCTGTAGAACGGGTTGCCCTCGCTCTCCAGGCGGATGGCCGCGGCGAGCACCAGGCTCGGCACGGCGATGACGGCCAGCACGCAGCCGCTGAACACGATGTCGAAGACGCGCTTTACGCTGCGGTAGGCAAGGCGCGTGCGGTCCCAGTCCTTCACGGCCTGCATGGCCTTGTAGCGCATGCCCGCCTCGCCGCCGTTCATGGCCTGGGCAACAAGCGCGGCTCCCGCCGGCGCTCCAGCTGAATACTCAGTTTTGTCTGACACTATTTCCTTCAAACCTACGTCCCCGCCCCCGGGGATCCTCCCTGTCCCGTTAAACAGTTGCCAGTAATTAGGCAATCGCCTTTTTAAGGTTTCGCATTGCGCGCTGCTCGGCTGAAAGCACCGCGAGGCCAACGCGGGTGGTTACGCGTCGGCCGCACAGGTCGAGCTCCAAATAAGCAGTGCTCTTGCGTCTATTAATGGATTTGATAAGGCCTTCGTGGCCCAGCAGCGGTCCTGCCGTCACCACGACCTGGTCACCGTCTTTTAGAGCCTCGCTCATGGGCACAACGCGGTCTCCCCTATGCGTAAAGCCGCCAATAAGCTGGACCTCTTCTTTTGCCAACGGCACAAACTGACCGTCCTGGGCAAGCACCCGGGCAAAGTCGTCCATACGCAGCAGATACTGTTGCACGGTACGGGGATCTGCTGTATCGCAGATGAGATAACCGGGAAAGAGCGGCTTGGTCGTATTGACTCATTCGCCGTGTACTTTAATCTCGGTTTGAAATTGGGGATAAAAGAGCTCCTGCATGGCACCAGCCGGCACCATACGCTCGATGCGCTCGCGCATTACGTCTTCGCGACCGTTAATGACTTGGATCACATACCACACGAGCACCACCCCCTTGCTGTCTTACGTGTGGCTCACGGGGTTTGGGTATGGCTTCGCCAGGGCGCTTGTGCGCGAAGGCGCTCCATATTCAAACCCTGAGCCCAGTTAGACAAGCACGTGGCTCTGCCCCACCGTGAACGGTATGTATAAGCGCAGTGGCTAGAGTCGCGGACGTGTATCGCAAAATGACCGCGACTCCAGCTAGCTGCGTGCGGCCCAGTCAAGCGGGTACAAAACTGGACCGCACGCAAACAGCTGTAGGACTGCTGCGAATTGTCATGAGATATCAATTCGAAAGAACGGCTTGCACATAGACAAGAACAAAGTCATTCGACGTGATACGCATGACGACGCTATTGGAGCTCGTGGTTTTCCGGCACCGCCGTTACGGCCGGATGCTGATCGACCCTGCGCTTTGCGGCTTACTGGAGCCGTGGGCACAGTTGAACCCATGTAACGATAGTTATCCTAGCACAAGGCGACTAGAAACCGATTTAGGCCGTGCGCGGCAACATATCGTACATTTGCAGTGCTTAAGGGGGTTATTTTGCAAACTTGTTCACATTGACGCAGGTTTATGCGGGTGTGGCTCTTAGCGCGCGCTACCCGAGCTACAACGCTGACAGTATGAAATGCAAAAAGGAATTATGTTGGGTTAACAAACTAAGTACAGAAGTGGGAAATAAATTGCGCAACTTTTTAGGTGTGGGTGCTGGTGTGACGTCACTTTGGTTTGCGCGGTGGCTAGATATGAAAAAAGCCTCCGGTTCCCGGAGGCTTTGCATTCACGGTGGTGGAGACGAGGGGGATCGAACCCCTGACCTCTTGACTGCCAGTCAAGCGCTCTCCCAGCTGAGCTACGCCCCCGTGACGAGGAGATACTATAGGGGAATGTTTGCTGGGATGCAAGGACTTTTTTGGTTGATCTTCCGCCTTACGGGTTTTCCTGGGACGGTGGCCTTTACTTGTAGAGGTAAGCGATGGCGGTGCCGGCGTGGACGGCGATCGTTGCGATTGAACGCACGACGTTACTAATGCCCGTGTCAGCCAAGAGGCCCAGTGGGCTGTGGTCTAGCTCCCACTCTAGGCCGTGCTCGCTTACCTCGGTGTTGGGAGCTACAGCGATGATGGAGAACGTCTTGCCTTCGGCGCCTTCGATGGTCCACGATTCGCCTGCGTGAAGGATGCGAGCAACCACCTTGTCCTCGGCGATCCAGATGGGGGCATCCTCATAGCCTGCGAGCAGTCCCAGCACGGACAGGGCCATGTCGGGACGGCCACCGGTGGCGCAGGTCGCAACCACTTCGGCACCCGGCCAGCGACGGCGGACGGAATCGAGCGCCAGCGCCAGATCGGTATAGTCCTTGTAGGGGTCGTGACGCTCAACCTCAAAGTCGGTGGCAGCATCGACCAGCGCGCGACCGTCGTCGCTCACCGTGTCGGCATCTCCTACATACACATCGCAGCCCAGTCCCGCGTCCAGCAGCGCATCGAGCCCGCGGTCCACGGCGACAACGCGGTCGCACTCCCCCGCCAGTTGACGCAGCAGATCCGCGCTCGCCACCACGGGCGAGCCGCAGACTAATAATACCTTGCAAGACACAGCTCTCGCCTATCCCTCAAACGAAAGCACGCTGGCCAGATCCAGGTCCTCATAGCTATCGATAAAGATGTCACAGTTGTCGCGAACCTCGTCGCGCACCATGCGACCGTGCGGGTCATAGATGCCCACGCGCTTGAAGCCGGCGGCGCCAGAGCTCTTAAGGCCAAAGACGGCGTCCTCAAACACCCACGCGCGCTCAAACTTGTGACCGTGGCGATCTTCCAGGCGACGCAACGCCAGCTCATACACATCGGGGAACTGCTTGGAACGCCCGGCCTCGCCCGTGGTGGTCACAAACTCCATGTAGGCATCGAGCCCGGCGCCAGCAAGCGCAGACTGCACCAACTCGGCCGGCGTGGACGTGGCCACGCACATGGCAATACCGGCGGCCTTCGCCTGCTTCAAAAATGCAATCAGGCCCTCGCGCGGCGGCACCTTTGAGTAGCCATCGATCAGGATGTCGCTCAGCTCGCGGTAGAGTTCCTCGCCATTTGCGCCGATGCCCCAGGTGTCGTGGTAGGCCTGGCACTCATCCTCGAGCGACAAGTGCTCAAACTTGGCAAAATCGTCGACCGTCACGTCAACTCCGTGACGGTGCAATAACTCGGGCTGGGCATAGGCCCAAACGGGGGTGCTATTAACCAGCGTGCCGTCGCAATCGAAAATAAAGGCAACACTTGGGGCAGCGATGTGGTTCATAAACGAGCCTTTCAATGTCAAAGGGTAAACAACCTGCTAAAAACGTTTTACCAAACGTCAACCTAACTATCTAGAAACCCTAATTGGTAAAACTGTCAAGAGTTTTACCATGGCAATTCTGCCAGTGGTATAAACATGTCGCTTACCGATTAAACGCCCCCGCAAATCCGCTTTCGTTCATAAAACTAACGTACAGGTGTTATCGTAGTTTTTGCCGAAAGTTCCACCGAGCACGCGAGGTGGAACGAATCATAGAACTATCGCCGTCCCTTCGATTCGTGCAGCCTTGGACCTTTCGCATCTAGTCACCAAGGCAACACGCTGCCGCGTCATGATGGGATCAAACGTGAGCGATACAAAGCTAAAGCCAGCAACCAAAAAGCCTGCTACCCGTAAAGCCGCCCCGCATGCACCGGAGCTCACCAAGGACGATGTCTATCTGTTTGGCATCGGTACGTGGGAGCGCAGTTGGGAAAAGATGGGCGCGCACCCCGACACGCAGAACCGTACGCGCGGCTGGCGTTTTTGCGTTTGGGCGCCCGACGTAAAGAGCGTCCATGTCATTGGCGAATTTAACGACTGGGATGAGGAAGCCAATCCGCTGGTGCCCGTGCATACGAGCGCTATTTGGGAAGGCTTTATTCCTGGCGCGGAGCAGGGCCAGCTCTATAAGTACCTTATCGAGACCAACGAGGGCGAAAAGCTCTACAAGGCCGATCCGTACGCCTTTAAGGCCGAGTGCCCTCCGGGAACGGCGAGCGTGCTGTGGACCCTCGATGGCTACCAGTGGAACGACGCTGCATGGCTCAAGCGCCGCGCCAGCCATAACCACATGTCGCAGCCCCTTAACATCTACGAGGTGCATATTGGCTCGTGGAAGCGCCACGGCGACGCGCCGCAGGGCGAGCCGGACGAGTACGGCAACTACCCCGGACCCATGGATCCCTTCCCCGCGCAGCGCGGCGAGTTCTACACCTACGACGATCTGTCGGTGGAGCTCGTGGACTACGTGCGCGACATGGGATACACGCATATCGAGGTCATGCCGCTTATGGAGCATCCTTTCGATGGCTCCTGGGGCTACCAGACGACCGGCTATTACGCCGCAACGTCGCGCTACGGCAACCCGCAGCAGCTTATGCACTTTATCGATGCGTGCCACGAGGCCGGCATTGGCGTGATCATGGACTGGGTACCCGGCGGTTTTTGTGCTGACTCCCACGGCCTTGCCACCTTTAACGGCCACATGCTGTTTGAGCACGAGATTCACCCCAACTGGGGCACGCACAAGTTTGACTTCGCCCGCGGCGAGGTCCGCTCCTTCCTGGTCTCCAACGTGTTGTACTGGCTCGAGAACTTCCACGTGGACGGCATTCGCATGGACGGCGTGTCCAGCATGCTGTACCTCAACTTTGGCATCGACGATCCCGGCCAAAAGAAGTTCAACAAGTACGGAACCGAGGAGGATCTGGACGCCAGCGCGTTTATCCGCCAGGTCAACTGCGCCGTTGAAGCGCACTACCCCGACGTGATGATGATGGCCGAGGAGTCCACCGCGTGGCCGCTCGTGACCTATCCGCCGCAGGACGGCGGCCTGGGCTTCCACTACAAGTGGGACATGGGCTGGATGAACGACACCCTGCACTACATGCAGACCGATTTTCCGTGGCGTCCCGGCAACCACGGCCTGCTCACGTTCTCCATCATGTACGCCTTTACCGAGAACTTCATTTGCCCGCTGAGCCACGACGAGGTCGTGCACGGCAAGTGCTCGCTGATCGGCCGCATGCCGGGCGACTGGTGGCGCCAGTTTGCCGGCCTGCGCACGCTGGCTTTCTACCAGATGATGCACCCCGGTGCAAAGCTCAACTTTATGGGCAACGAGATCGGCCAGTTTATTGAGTGGCGCTACTACGAGTCCATTCAGTGGTTCCTGACCGAGCAGTACGAGACCCATGCGCACCATCAGGCGTTTATCAAGGCGCTCAACCACTTGTACACCGCCGAGCCCGCCCTGTACGAGCGCGGCTACACCGATGACGGCTTTACCTGGATCGACGCGGACAACTCCAAGCAGTCCATCGTGAGCTTTGTGCGTCAGGGCGAGGACGTCGATGACGACCTGGTGATCCTGATCAACTTTGACCCGGCGAGCTACGAGAGCTTCCGTGTGGGCGTGCCGCGCGAGGGCGACTGGGAGGTCATCTTCGATTCCGACCGTCCCGAGTTTGGCGGCAGCGGCTATGCCGGCAAAGAGCCTTACACCTGCTCGAGCGAGCCCTATCCCTGGAACGGGCAGATGGACTCCATCGAGATTAAGGTGCCCGGCCTGGCTGGCGTGGTGCTTAAGCGCCGCGGTCCCAGCAGCTACAAGCCGCCGGTGGTTGAGGAGCCCAAGAAGGCGACGCGCAAGCGCTCGTCCTCGGTGAAGCCCAAGCCCGCGGCCGCTAAGAAGGCTCCGGCAAAGGCGAAGGCGAAGGCAACAAAGTCTGCCGCAAAGCCCGCTGCTAAGGCTACCGCGACCAAGAAGCCGGCTGCCAAAAAGGCCGCTACCAAGGCCAAGTCTGCTTCTGTTAAGTCGTCTGCCAAGGATGCGTAACAAAGCCGTTACAGCTGTATTTACCCACCTCGCCGAGGCGTAGGATACAAGTCATAACCGTTCCGGGAGAAACATCCCCGGAGGAAGGAACGTATGAATAAGATCTTCGACAACAAGCAGGAGTTTACCGAGCTCTATCGCGATGCCGTCATGAGCATCAGTGGCAAGAGCGTCGAGGCCGCCAGCGACCTCGACCGCTTTAACGCCCTGGCCAAGCTCGTAGCCGAGAAGGCCCGCACCGTTGCCACCAAGAGCGACGCCCGTGCCACCGCCGAGGGCAAAAAGCGCGTGTACTACTTCTCGATCGAGTTTTTGATCGGCCGCCTGCTCGACAACTACCTGCTCAACTTTGGTGTGCGCGACATGGTCGCCGAGGCGCTCGACGACATGGGCTTCGACCTGTCCGTCATCGAGAACCAGGAGCCCGATCCGGCCCTGGGCAACGGTGGCCTGGGCCGTCTGGCCGCATGCTTCCTGGATTCCATGGCAGCCGAGGGCATTGCCGGCTACGGTAACGGCATGCGCTACCGCTATGGCCTGTTTAAGCAGGAAATCGTCAACGGCAGCCAGGTCGAGGCTACCGACGAATGGCTCACCCACGGGTATCCCTGGGAGGTCCGTCGTCAGGACAAGGCCGTGACTATTAAGTTTGGTGGCCACGTTGAGGGCTTTGAGGAGAACGGCCGCACGTTCTACCGCACGGTGGGCACGCAGGACATCCTGGCCGTCCCCTATGACATCCCCGTGGTGGGCTATGCCGGCGAGACCGTCAACAAGCTGCGCGTCTGGGCCGCCGAGCCGGTCGAGGAGCACTTTGACCTGGAGGCCTTCAACCGCGGCGACTACGCCCTGGCCGACGCCGAGCGCGCCGAGGCCGAGGCCATCAGCGCCATCCTCTACCCCAATGACGCCGGCGAGCACGGCCGTCTGCTGCGCCTGAAGCAGGAGTACCTGTTTGTTTCGGCCGGCATCTACAGCCTGCTCGACACCTTTGAGAAGGAGCACGGCGAGAACTGGGACCTGCTGCCGCAGTTTGTGGCCATCCATACCAACGACACCCACCCCGCCATGTGCGGCCCTGAGCTCATGCGCATCCTGATCGACGAAAAGAAGCTCGAGTGGGACGACGCCTGGAACATCGTGACGCAGGTCGTGAGCTACACCAACCACACCATCCTGCCCGAGGCTCTGGAGAAGTGGCCCATCGGCACGTTCTCCAAGCTCCTCCCCCGCGTGTACCAGATTATCGACGAGATCAGCCGTCGTTGGCACGAGTCGTTCGACACCACGCAGGAAGGCTGGCAGGAGCGTCTGCGCCAGACCGCCATCCTGTGGGACGGCGAGATTCGCATGGCCAACCTGTCTGTGATCTGCAGCCATAGCGTTAACGGCGTGGCCAAGATCCATTCCGATATCATCAAGAACATCGTGCTCAAGGACTTCTATGCCTTAACGCCCGAGAAGTTCAACAACAAGACCAACGGCATCTCGCACCGTCGCTTCTTTGCCGAGGCCAACCCCACCTATGCCAAGCTCGTGACCGAGGCCATTGGCGACGGCTGGCTCAAGGACGCCTTTGAGCTGGAGAAGCTTAAAGGTTTTAAGGACGACACCGAGTTCCTGAAGGCCGTGGGCGCCTCCAAGCGCGCCAACAAGGAGCGCCTGGCCGCCTACGTTAAGGCCGAGACCGGTCTGGTTATCGACCCCAACACCGTCTTCGATGTTCAGGTTAAGCGCTTCCATGCCTACAAGCGCCAGCTCATGAACATCATGAAGGTGATGGACATCTACAACCGTCGCATCGCCGATCCCAACTTCCACGTGACGCCGACGACCTTCATCTTTAGCGGCAAGGCTGCCTCGAGCTACACCTTCGCCAAGGAGACCATCCGTCTGATCAACTCGGTGGCCGACGTCATCAACAACGACCCGCGCGTCAACGAGGTTATGAAGGTCTGCTTTATCCCCAACTTCCGCGTAAGCAACGCCCAGCTCATCTACCCCGCCGCCGAGATCTCGGAGCAGATTTCCACGGCCGGCAAGGAGGCCTCGGGCACGTCCAACATGAAACTCATGATGAACGGCGCCATTACGCTGGGCACCCTCGACGGCGCCAACATCGAGATCGCCGACCTGGCCGGCCGCGAGAACGAGGCCATCTTTGGCCTGACCGCTCCCGAGGTCGAGCAGCTCTGGGCATCCAACAGCTACTTTGCGTGGGATACGCTCAACAACGATCGCGAGCGTCTGGGCCGCGTGATGGACGAGCTCAAGGACAACACCTTTGCGGGTCTTTCGGGCAACTTCGAGAGCATCTACAACGAGCTCATGAACAACAACGACCCCGACCTGGTCATGGCAGACTTCCGCAGCTACGTGGATGCGTGGGAGGCGCTCACGAACAGCTACGGCGACCAGGAGACCTGGAACCGCAAGGCGCTGCTCAACACCGCCTCCTCCGGCTGGTTCTCGAGCGACCGCACCATTCGCGAGTACCGCGACGAGATCTGGCACGCGTAAAGGCGCGCGAGCTCCCTTAGCCAGCACGGCATTACTCGACGGGCGTGACCGAGCGCCGCGCCCGTCGCTAATGGGTTTAAGAACATCGATGACAGAAGGAGAAATCGATGAGTAAGAAAGAATGCATCGCGATGCTCCTCGCAGGTGGACAGGGCAGCCGATTGGGGGCACTCACCCAAAAGATCGCTAAGCCGGCGGTTAGCTTTGGTGGCAAGTTCCGCATTATCGACTTTTCGCTGTCCAACTGCTCCAACTCGGGCATCGACACGGTGGGCGTTCTGACGCAGTACCGTCCCTACCTGCTGCATGCCTATGTGGGCTCCGGCGAGGCGTGGGATCTGGACAGCCGTGACGGCGGCGTGTCGATCCTGCCGCCGTACGAGACGCAGACCGGTGGCGCCTGGTATGCGGGCACGGCCGACGCCATTACGCAGAACCTCGACTACATCAAGGCTAACGACCCCAAGTACGTCCTGATTCTTTCGGGTGACCATCTGTATCGCATGGATTACCGCAAGATGCTCAAGACGCACATTGAGAACAACGCCGACCTCACGGTGAGCGTTATGCCCGTGCCGTGGGAGGAAGCCAGCCGCTTTGGCATCCTGACCACCGACCCCGAGGACGGCCGCATCACCAAGTTCACCGAGAAGCCCGATAAGCCCGATTCGAACCTCGCATCCATGGGCATCTACATCTTCTCGGCCGACGTGCTGATCGAGGCGCTCGAGGAGGACGCTCTGGACCAGCGCTCGAGCCACGACTTTGGCAAGGACATCATCCCCAAGCTGCTCGGCGAAGGCAAGCGCCTGTACAGCTATGAGTTCCACGGCTTTTGGAAGGATGTTGGCACCATCGCCAGCTTCCACGAGACCTCGATGGACCTGTTGGGCAACAACCCCGAGTTCGATCTGTTCGACAAGCACTTCCCCATCATGTCCAACATCACCACGCGTCCGCCGCACTACATTGGCCCGGACGGCCGCCTGGACGACTGCCTGGTCTCAAACGGCTGCAAGATCTACGGCACCGCTCGCCACTCGATCCTTTCGACCGATGTCATTATCGAGGAGCGCGCCGTGGTCGAGGACTCCGTGCTGCTGCCAGGTGCGCACGTTAAGAGCGGCGCGCACATCTGCCGCGCTATTTTGGGCGAGAACTCCACGGTCGAAGAGGGCGTGAAGCTCGGCTCTGTCGATACCACCAAGGATACGGCCGTCGTTGGAAATGACGTCGTTATCGGGAAGGGGGAATGATCCGATGATCAATCGCAAGGCCATCGGTTATATCACCGCTAACTACTCTTCGACCTACGGCAGCGTGCTGCTCAAGGACCGTCCCATCGCATCCGTTCCGTTTTTGGGCCGCTACCGCCTGATCGACTTCCCGCTGTCCAACATGATGAATGCCGGCATTAAGACCGTCGGCGTCGTCATGCCGGGCAACTACCGCTCGCTGATCGACCACGTGGGCTCGGGCAAGGACTGGGGCCTGGATCGCAAGAAGGGCGGCCTGTTCATGGTGCCCGGCAACGCGTATGGCACCACCAAGGGCGGCATGCGCTTCTTGCTGCGCGACATCATCTCCAACAAGACGCTGTTCCAGCGCTCGGACAAGCCCTATGTCGTGATGATGGGCACCAACATCATCTTTAACATGGACCTCAACACCATCATCGACGCGCACGAGAACTCCGGCGCCCAGATGACCGTGGTGTACTGCAAGGCCACGCGCAACGTCGATGACGAGACCAAGCTGCAGATCAACGAGAACGGCCGCCTGACGGGCGTGAGCGCCGGCGTCGTATACGGCGACAACGCCTCCATGGACTGCTGCATCGTCAACCGCGAGACGCTGCTCGAGATCATCGATCACTACCAGGCTGCCGACTATCTGGACCTGCTCGAGGCACTCCAGGGCGACTTTGGCAATATCGACGTGTGCAGCTACGAGTACAAGGGCGAGGTCGTGGGCGTGTTTAGCGAAAAGTCGCTGTATCGCCGCAGCATGGACCTGCTCGACCAGACCGTGGCCGACCAGCTCTTCGATCCCGAGCGCCCGATCCTGACCAAGGCCCACGACGTGCCGCCTTCGCGCTATGCGACCGGCAGCCACGCGTGCAACTCGATCATCTCTGCCGGCTGCATCATCAAGGGCACCGTGCGCAACTCGATCCTGTCGCGCGGCGTTGTGGTCGAGGAAGGCGCTTCGGTGACCAACTCGATCATCAACCAGAGCTGCATTATCAAGAGCGGCGCCCGCGTTGAGAATGCCATCCTGGACAAGAACAACGTGGTTCCCACCAACACCGAGCTTCGCGGCACACCCGAGAACATCCTGGTGCTGGGCAAGGCCCCGTTAACTCCCGATACCACCATCGTGCATTAACGTAGGCACCGCAACATCGCTCGTAACATGTAGAATAGCCGCCCGGTTTGCGCCAGGCGGCTATTCTCGAATTGCAACATGGGAGACAATATGGCAGATTCCAGCAAAAAGATGCAGATCGTGTTTGCCTCGGCCGAGTGCGCACCGTTTGTAAAGACCGGTGGCCTGGGCGACGTGGCGGGCTCGCTGCCTGCGGCGCTTGTGCGCGCCGGCGCCGAAGTCATCGTGATGGTGCCCAAGTACGCCACCATCAAGGACGAGTACAAGGCGCAGATGGAGCACTTCTCTGACTTTTACGTGAGCCTGGGCTGGCGCAACGAGTACTGCGGGCTTGAGAAGCTCGAGCACGACGGTGTCACGTATATGTTCATCGACAACGAGCGCTACTTTGCGCGCGACTATCCGTACGGCTTCTTTGACGACGGCGAGCGCTTTGCGTTCTTCTCCAAGGCCATCACCGAGAGCCTACAGCACCTGCCGGCCGGCTTTGAGTGCGATATCCTGCACTGCAATGACTGGCAAACGGCACTGGCGCCCGTGTTCTTGCGTGAGTTCTACCAAGGCCTGCCGCTGTACGACCGCGTCAAGACCGTGTTCTCGATCCACAACGTGGCGTTCCAGGGCCAGTTTAGCGACACCGTGATGGAGGACATCCTGGGTGTGGCGCACATTCCGGCGGCCGCCTCGCAGCTGCGTTGCGACGCCTGCAGCATCAACTACATGCTGGGCGCGCTGCGCTATGCCGACGCCATCACCACGGTGAGCCCCACCTATGCCAACGAGATCCAGACGCCCGAGTTTGGCGAGGGCCTGGACGGCGTGCTGCGTGAGCGTTCTTACGCGCTGCAGGGCATTTTGAACGGCATTGACGTGGCGGGCTTTGACCCGGCGACCGACAAGCGCATTGCCGCAAACTACACGGTCGAGGACCGTTCTGGCAAGGCCGTGTGCAAGGCCAAGCTGCAGGAAGAGCTGGGGCTCGAGGTTCGCGACGACCGTCCGCTCATGGTGATGGTCACGCGCCTTACGCGCCAGAAGGGCATGGACTTGGTCATGTACGCGCTCGACCGCATTTTGGCCGGCGGCGTGCAGGTGGCGGTGCTGGGCACCGGCGATCGCGACTACGAGGACGGTCTGCGCTACTTCCAGGACAAATACCCCGGCACCATGGCCGCACGCATCGAGTTCGATCCTGCGCTGTCGCAGCGTATGTATGCCGCCGCCGATATGTTCCTGATGCCTTCGAAGTTTGAGCCCTGCGGCCTGTCGCAGATCATCGCCATGCGCTACGGCACCCTGCCCATCGTGCGCGAGACCGGTGGCCTGAAGGACACCGTGCAGCCGTACAACGAGTTTACCGGCGAGGGCACGGGCTTCTCGTTTACCAACTTTAACGGCGACGAGATGGGCGACGCGGTGTTCCGCGCGGCACGCCTGTTCTGGGACAACCGCGATGCCTGGAACCAGCTGGTCACACAGGCCATGAGCCAGGACTTTAGCTGGACGCGCTCGGCCGACAAGTATCTGGACCTGTACTTCTTTATGCATCCGGAGATCGAGAGGCCGGCGGCGGTTGTCGACGAGCCTGTGGTTGTGGCTGAGCCCGAGCCCAAGGCCGAGCCGGTTGTTGAGGCGCCCGCTGCTGTTGAGGAGCCCAAGGCTGAGGAGAAGCCGGTTGAGGCAGCTCCCGAGGCTGAGGCTAAGCCGGCTGCGAAGCCTGCCGCCAAGAAGACTACGACGCGCAAGACAACGGCCAAGAAGGCTACGACCACGAAGGCCGCTGCCACCAAAACCGCCGCAGCAAAGACGACTGCTGTCAAGGCAACGACCACGCGTAAGCGCACGACCGCCGCAGCCAAGAAGGCCACCGAGGTCGAGGCTACTCCCGAGGTAAAGGCTGAAGCCGCCGTCGAGGCCAAGCCGGCGGCTAAGGCTCCGGCAAAGACTGCAGCCAAGAAGACGACCGCGACCAAGAGCACGACCACCAAAAGGGCAACGGCAGCCAAGGCCACTGCAAAGAAGGCTGCCCCCAAGGCGGCCGCCAAGGTCGAGGAGACGCCTGCCGAGTCCAAGGCGGAGGCAACCGTCGAGGCCAAGCCCGCCGCTAAGACCACCACGCGAAAGCGCACAACGGCAGCCAAGAAGACCACGGCAAAGGCCGCAACTCCCAAGGCAGAGACTAAGCCCGCTGCTGCCAAAGAGGAGCCCAAGGCCGAGGTAAAGGCCAAGCCGACGCCGAAGGCCGCTGAGGTCAAGGCCGCCCCTAAGGCAGAGGCCAAGCCCGAACCCGCCAAGGAGGCCCCGGTCTCCCCTGCCGCTCCGGCCGAGGAAAAGGCCCCGACCAAGAAGACCTCCGTCCGCAAGGCAACGGCCACCCGCAAGCGCCGCTAGCCCGCAGACGATCTAAAACCTAATCAAAACCCTAAACAAGGGGCGCTCCAACCGGGCGCCCCTTCTCTGTAGATAGTTGGTAAAACGATTTTCTAGGACAACCGTTCGCCGATGGTAAACGGATGTTGTTTATACACCCTGTGTACAACAGATATACTTATATTTTGTGCGTAAAGCCCATGGCCCGCAGGCCGTGATTCTATTGAACTGGACCGTACTATGAGATTGATACACAACAGCCGCCTACCGCAGTTTCGCACTCCGTTTGGCGCTGTGACCACAGGAACTACCGTTGCACTCTCGGTTATTTTGGAGGATGCCGATCCCAACCAGGCAACACTCACCCTGCGTACCTGGGTCGATGAAGTCGGCGAGACCCTGATTACGATGGAGCACGAGGGCGATGGTATTTTTACCGGCGAGCTCAAATGCACTGAACCGTGTCTTGTGTGGTACAGCTTTATCTGCAATATCGAGGGCCAGCCCGAGGTTCGCCTGGGCGCGCCCCAGGGCCGCACCGGCGGCGAGGGCGTAACCTACGACTACGCCGAGGTGCCGTCCTTCCAGATTACCGTCTATAAGCACCGCGAGAACCGCCCCACTTGGTACGAGCGCGGCATGGTCTACCAAATCTTCCCCGACCGATACGCCCGTGACGAGCATTGGCGCGAGCGCACAATGGCCGAACTCGAAAAACCGCGCAAGGGCATTCAGCGCCGGATGGTCGAGGACTGGAACGAGCCGCCCGTGTACGAGCGCGCCGAGGACGGCTCCATCAAGACCTGGGACTTCTACGGCGGCTCGCTCAAGGGCATCCAGGAAGACCTGCCCCGCATCGCCGAGTTAGGCTTTACAGCCATCTACCTCAACCCCATTTTCGAAGCCGCAAGCAACCACCGCTACGACACGGCCGACTACACCAAGATCGACCCGATCCTGGGCACCGAGCAGGACTTTACCGAGCTGTGCCAGGCAGCCGAGAAGCTGGGCATCTCCATCATCCTGGACGGCGTCTTCAACCACACGGGCGACGATTCGATCTATTTCAACCGCTACGGCAACTACCCTGGCGTGGGTGCCTGGCAAAGCGAGGATTCGCCGTGGCGCGATGCGTTTACCTTCCACGAGGACGGCTCGTACGACTGCTGGTGGGGCGTGGGCAACATGCCGGCCATCAACGAGAAGTCCGAGCTGGTGCGCGAGAGGCTCCTGGGCAAGGACGGCGTGATCCGCAAATGGCTGCGCGCCGGTGCCCATGGTTGGCGCCTGGACGTCGCTGACGAGCTTTCCGACGACTTCCTGGCCCAGATCAAGAAGGCCGTACTTGCCGAAAAGCCCGATGCACTGTTGCTTGGCGAAGTCTGGGAAGACGCCTCCAACAAGATTAGCTACGGCCATCTGCGCCGCTACCTGCAGGGTTCCGAGCTAGACTCTGCTATGGATTATCCCTTCCGCGACATGGTCATCGGCTTTTTGATGGGCTACAAGAACGCCTACCAGGCAGCCGAGGATATCGAAACCCTGCGCGAGAACTATCCGCGTGAGGCCCTGTCTTGCGCGCTCAATCTGCTTTCGAGCCACGACCGTCCGCGCATTATCTCGGTGCTCGGCGGCGGCCCCGACGAGTCGCAGCTGCCCGAGTGCGAGCGCAGCAAATGGCGCCTGGACGAGAACTCGATGGGCCTGGCCAAGAGCCGCTTTTGGCTCGCCACGCTCATGCAGATGACGTTCCCCGGCGTGCCTTCGATCTACTACGGCGACGAATACGGCCTGGAGGGCCTGACCGATCCGGGCAACCGCCGCACACTGCCGACCAAGGACCAACTGCACGACTTCGACACGCTGGCTATTGTCAAGAACGCCTCCGCCGTACGCCGCGCACTGCCCTTTATGATCGACGGCGAGATTAAGGCCTTCGCGCTCAACGACGAGGTGCTGGCCTACAACCGCACGGGCAAGAATGGCGAGTCCGCGACGGTTATCATCAACCGAAGCCTGCGCAATTCGCACCGCGTGACGATTCCGGCGCTCGGCGAATGCGCGAGTGACGTGATCAGCGGTCACGAGTGCGAGATCCACAACGGTACGGTCACGCTCGATCTGTATCCGCTAGGCTCGTCGATCATCTATCACCATGCCGAGCAGCGCCTGCAGGAGCCGCTCGATCACGGCGCGGGCGTCGTGTGCCATATCACCTCAGTGCCCACCGACGACGGCAAGCCCGGCACGATTGGTGCGCCCACGCGTCGCTTTATCGACCATCTGGCCGCCATGGGCATGCGCTACTGGCAGGTTCTGCCCGTCAACCCGACGGATTTCTTCCGCTCCCCTTACGCTGGGCCTTCGGCCTTTGCGGGCAATATTGACCTGCTGCCCGAGAGTCAAGAGGAACTGGCGGCCGACTTTGAGACTTGGAAGGCCCGTGGCGGCGAGGATGCAGACCCGCTGTACACGGCGTTTAAGCATCGCAACGCCGATTGGCTCGAGAAGTACTGCGTCTACATGGCCGTCAAGAAGTACTTTGAGGGCGAGTCGCGCCACGATTGGCCGGCAGATGTCGCGCGCTACAACGAGTATCTGATCGATGACAAGCGCTTCCACGACGAGGCAGAGCTTCAGGCGTACATGCAGTACCGCTTTGACCTTGCTTGGTGCGAGCTCATGAACTATGCGCACAAGAAGGGCATCGAGGTCATCGGCGACATTCCTATGTACGTTTCGGACGATTCGGCCGATGCGTGGAGCGAGCCCGAGAACTTCTGGCTGTCCGATACCGGTAAGGCGATTGAGATTTCCGGCGCGCCGCCCGACAATTTTGCGCCCGAGGGCCAGGTGTGGGGCAACCCCACCTTCCGTTGGGATCACATGAAGGAGAACGGCTACCGCTGGTGGATGGACCGTCTGCGTCGCGCGTTCTCACTCTACGACCGCGTGCGCCTGGACCACTTCCTGGGATTCCACAGCTACTTTAGCATTCCCGCAGGCAAGGCCTGTGCCGACGGCCGCTGGCTGGCAGGTCCGGGCAAGGATCTGTTCCAGACTGCCTATGACGAGCTGGGGCCGCTCAACTTTATCGCCGAGGACCTGGGCTACCTGACGCCCGGCGTTCGCGCCATGGCTTCGACCTGCGGCTTCCCCGGTATGGACGTGCTGGAGTTTAGCGATTACGACGTCCGAAACGGCGTGTATCCCACGCCTGGCAAGATTCTGTACACCTCGACGCACGACACGTCGACGCTCGCCGGTTGGTGCACGCGCTCCTTTGCGGGCGGCGACGAGCCAAGCGGTGTTGAGGTAGCGGCCAAGCTGATGGGAGACGCGCTCGCAAGCAATGCTCCGCTTGTGATGATGCCGCTGCAGGACATCCTGGGGCTAGGCGACGATGCACGCATGAACGTGCCGGGCGTGGCAACGGGCAACTGGACCTGGCAGGCCGATGAGGCCGACGTTGCGGCCGCCGAGGGCAAAACTGCACAGCTCCTGCGCAACACCCATAGATTCTGGGGCGAAGCGTGATAAAACCCCCGATATAGGGTACAGTTACAGCTGTTTGAATTTATGCGGGCAGAGCGATCTGCCCGCTTTGTGCTGAAAAGGAAGTATTATGGCGCGCTACGATTACAAGTGCTCGAGCTGCGGCAACGTGTTTGAGGTTGAGCATCCCATGTCCGAGACCCCCGAGGTCGTGTGCCCGAGCTGCGGCGCTCCGGCATCCAAGACGTTCTCGGCCAGCGGCATCAAGTTTGAGGGCAGCGGTTTCTACAACACCGACCAGCGCAGCGGTGGTTCCAGCACCACCGCCACCAGCGGCTGCTGCGCCAACTGCCCGCATAACCACTAGTGACAAACGGTCCCGCCACCCAGGTTTCCTGATGAGTTGCGGTGAAATAGTTCCTGAATCAGCCCAACCAACGGCCAAACAGGAACTATTTCACCGCAACGTTTCTTTAGATCGGATTTCAGGGTGATGCTGAGTTTGTAACATTTCAAAACTCTGCCGGATTACGGGGCTGAATTGACAACCTCTATCCATTCCGGTAATTTGCAAATTTCAACAAGCCATCTACCTGCGGTTTTATTTAGACCATTTTTGATGTGGTCGGGCATCACCAATCTAGCCCCGTAATCCGCCCTACTTTTGATAACAGCAAGTTTGAGACAGGGCTATCCTTCCATTCTTTACCGCTATTGCGATCTCCACTCGCACGACCTTCTGAGTTGCGGTGAAATAAGGACTATTTGGCGGGTAGATGCCGCTATTCAATCCCTATTTCACCGCAACTTAGTAGTTACTTGTGGATCAGGCGGGCGCAGAAGTGGCCGTCGTAGGAGTCGGCGTTTACGGGGACGCTTTGGAAGAGGCCTCGAGCGTTTTGGCGCAGGGTGACGAGGCTCTTGGCGTGGTCGTACTCGGGAAGCTGCAGAATCTGAGCTTCGGAGAGCGGCACCACGGTAAAGCCGGCGCCCTCGGGAGAGGCCAGGAAAGCATCCACGACCTGCGTGTTCTCTTCATCAAAAACCGAGCAGGTGGCATAGATAAGCTCGCCGCCGGCAGCCACGCGCGCGGCTGCCTCCTTGAGCATCGTCAGCTGCAGGCGGGGCAGCTCAGTCGTAACGTCGTTCTCAGTCAGACGCCACGGTATCTCGGGGTGACGGCGCATGGTGCCGGTGCCAGAGCACGGCGCATCGATAAACACCGTGTCGAACAGAGCGGGCTCGCCAAGCATCGCATCAAACGACGTAAGCACCTCATTGAGCTCGCAGGCGTCGCCCGACACCGTACGAACACCCGAGATACCCGCCTTATGCAGGCGCGCGAGATTCTGATCACACTTGCGATCGTGCAGATCGAGCGCGGTATGCTGACGCTCGTACCCGGCACGCTTGGCCTGGCACATCATCACATAGGTTTTGGTGCCGCGGCCGGCGCCAATCTCCAGGCAACGACCGGGACGTGTCGCGGCAGTAGCGATAAGCTGGGCGTTAAGGTCCGAGGCAACCGCGGCAGCACGCTCAAACACGCCGGACGCAACCGTAACCTGAGCATCGACCGGAGCATGGCAGCCCGGAAAGACAGGCGCAACGAGCTGCGAGATATACGGGTCGGCCTTGGTCGCAAACGCATTCTCGTGCAGAGCAAGCGGCGCAGGAGCCAGATTGCCGGCAAAGTTGAGCGCACCCTCAGGCGTATCGAACGAGGCCATGATACGAGCGCACAGCCAGCGAGGGAGACCCATCAAACGCGAAAGGCGAACCAAACGGCGCTCGGACTCATCCACGTCGGATGCCGTGGCAAAGTCCTCAACGTTGTCCGCAACCTTGTGCAGCACCGCGTTAGCCAGGCCCGCGGCAGACTTAGCACCGCTGCGCACCAGCTCAACACCCTGACTTACGGCAACGCGGCCCGGCGTATGCAGGTAGAGCATCTCGAAGGCCGAGATGCGAAGCGCCATGCGAACGCGCGGCGCAACCTTTTTTGGCTTATCCAAAAACTGATCGAGCAACTCATCCAAAATGCCCTGCGTGGCGGCAACACCGAGCGCCAAACGAGCGGCAAAAGCGGAATCGCGCTGGTCAATGGCCTTGGCGGAAGCACGTGAAGACAACACGTCGCGTGCGTACATACCGCGGCGATCAGCCTCCATCAACACATCGAGCGCAAGCTTGCGCGCGGGAGACAACTTGCTCATGACAGTACACCCCACCTAAGTTCGGCACCCTGCAGGCCGGCAGCCCAGGCAGAAGCAGCCATGGCACGCTTGCCATCGGGCTTAACCTCGAGCAGTTCAACCGCGCCATCGGAAAGGCCCAGGTAAACACGCTTGCTCTTGACGGCAACAGCGCCCTCGCAAAGCGACACATCAGCCGGCGCAGCATCGAGCACGCGAACCGACTTACCGGCAATCACGCAACGGGCAGGCGCGGTATCGGACGAAGCAAGCACATGACGCACGCAATCAAGCGCCGCCATCTTCGGATCCAGACGCATCTCCTGCTTGGAAATCTTGGCAGCATGCGAGACGAGGGACTCATCCTGCTCGGTCCAAACAGCCGAGCCATCGGCAAGCGAGGGAAGCGTATCGGCAAGCAACTTACCGCCAAGCTCACCAAGCTCCATCGTAAGCGCCTCGGCATGCTTACCGGCAACCGACGTAGACGCCTGGGCGCAATATGCGCCCGTATCCACGCCATGCCCAATGCGCATAATGGAAACGCCAGCAACCTCATCACCAGCAAGAATGGCACGCTGAATGGGAGCAGCGCCACGCCAACGAGGCAGCAGCGAAGCATGAACATTCACAATACCAAGTGGTGCCATATGCAGCACCTCATCAGGCAAAATGCAACCGTACGCGGCCACACAGAAAATATCAGCCCGCGCAGCCTGGAGCGCCTCAACAACCTCAGGCGTCATACGATTGGCCTCAACGACCGGCAACCCCAGCTCAAGCGCCTTGGCCTTAACAGGAGACGGCTCCAACTTTTTACCACGCCCACGAACAGCATCGGGACGAGTAACAACAAGCGCAATCTCGTTCCCAGCCTCAACAAGCGAAGTAAGCGAAGGCACTGCAAAATCGGGCGTACCCATAAACACAATACGCATAAAAGTTAGTCTCCTCTCAATGACGAGCCGAGACGGCTACAAAAAAGCGTTCCAGGTCGCAAACGAACCCAGCCGCAAGAACAGTTCAACAGAAACAAATATACCCAAAAACAAAGAAAGAGCCGCATAAAAGCAGCCCTCCCAACAAAGCACCTATCAGCGAAGACGCCCCTCCCTGGCCCGACGGCACCCGGGCGAGAAGAAGCACGGAAACGCAGTCCCCTTCCGCCGCAGGGCTTAGGTTTTGCTCCACGCGCAGTTCCGCACGAGCCGAAGAGCACTTAATGTGCTCTTCGTGCGAGCAGGACTGTTTGAGCATGGAGCAAAACCTAAGCCCTGCGGCGGAAGGGGACGGACGACTTACTCCGTCTCGCCCGGTCGAGCGCCGCGGGCCAGGGCGTCCTGGTACTCCTTGACTGCCTTGATCCTCTGCATCGGCTTAAGGCGCTCGAACATGGTATTGCCGTGCAGGTGATCGATCTCGTGCTGCAGGCACACGCAGAACAGATCGCCCGTGGCCTCATAGCGGATCAGGTTGGCATCCAGGTCATACGCCTCGACGACAACGTGATCGGGACGCTCGATCTCGCAGCTAATGCCAGGGATGGAAAGGCAGCCCTCGCTAAACGGCACCAGATGGTCGCTCTGCTCAACAATGACAGGGTTGATGAGCACGTACGGGTCATAATCATTTTTGTCGCTGTAATCGCAGTCGATGGTGACAAGCTGAATGAGCTCGCCGATCTGCGGGGCAGCCAGGCCGCAACCGCCGTTGTCGAACATCAACTTCTTCATCTTCTCGGCAAGCGCCTCGATCGCCGGGGTGATCTCCTCGATGACGGCGCACTCCTGGCGCAGACGAGGGTCGGGCGACAGTACGATTCCGTTGGCTTCCATGGCCATCCTTTCGGGTTGTTACATCAAATCATAGGCATCGACGTCAACGCTCACGCTCACGCCGCGCACGGAGCCCACCTCTTTGAGGCAGGCGTCGATATCATCAGAGACATGGTACCCTACCGGTGACTTTACAAGCAGATGGAAGCGGTAACGGTCCTTGGCTCTCTCGATTACACACGAAGCCGGACCAAGCACCTGGGGCACGGCGCTCCCCGCCCGCAAATAGTCGGGCGCGGCGGCATGCCAGCGACGCTTGAGGAGCTTCGCGATACGACCGATGTAGTCCCGCGCGTCATCCGCGTTCGTCGACCATACCAAGATGTTGGCAAGGCGCACGAACGGCGGATACAGAGCGTCGCGACGCTGGTCCAGGTCGTAGTCGGTAAAGATCGAACGGTCGTGCTCGGCGACGGCGCGAATGACCGGGTCCTCGGGCAGGTAGGTCTGGATGATGACCTCGCCGGGGCGATCGCCGCGACCGGCGCGGCCCGCAACCTGCTCCAGAAGATCGTAGGCGCGCTCCCCTGCTCTAAAATCGGGCAGCTTGAGGGCGAAGTCGGCATTGACCACGCCCACGAGCGTGACCTCGGGAAAGTCAAGGCCCTTGGCAATCATCTGGGTACCCAGCAGCACCGCGCAATCGGCGGCATCGAACTGCTCGAGCAGCTTTTTGTGCGCGTCCTTGTCGCGCGTGGAATCGGCGTCCATGCGAATGATGGCGACGTCGTCGGGCAGCATCTGGTGCAGTGCGTCCTCGATCTGCTGCGTGCCCAGGCCCATTTTTGCCAGGTAGCGGCTGCCGCACTTGGGACAGCGACTCGTGGGCGCCGGAAAGGGCTGCACGCGCCAGGACGATCCGCAGGTGTGGCACTGCAGCGTGTGCGTGCGCTCGTGGTACGTGAGCGCAGTGGAGCAGTGGTTGCAGGTGGGCACGCAGCCGCATTCACGACACATAAGAAACGGCGCAAAGCCGCGGCGGTTGTGCAGCAACACTGCCTTTTCGCGGCGCTCGACTACGCGCTCGAGGCCTTCCATCAGCGGTTTTGAGAACATGGAGCGACTGCCGTGCGCGAACTCGCGGCGCAGGTCGGCAATGCGGACTGTGGGCAACACGGCGTGTCCCGGGCGCTCGGGCATCTCGACGCGCGTCCAGGTGGCGCCGTTGTACGTGCCGCGGCGGCAGCGGTCGAGGGCCTCGGCCGAGGGCGTGGCGGAGCCCAACACGAGCGGACACCGATAGCGGCGCGCCATCTCGGCAGCCACCTCGCGCGCATGGTAGCGCGGGCTGGAACCCTGCTTGTAGCTGGTCTCGTGCTCCTCGTCGATGATGATGAGGCCCAAGTCGCTGAGCGGGCAAAAGAGCGCCGAGCGGGCGCCCACGACCACGCGCGCGGCACCGCTGGCGACCATATCCCACTGGTCCAGACGCTCGCCGGCCGAAAGACGCGAGTGGAACACGGCGACCGTCTCGCCAAAACGCGAGCGGAAGCGGCCGACGGTCTGGGCCGTCAGCGAGATCTCGGGCACGAGCACGCAGGCCGAACGGCCGGCCGCCAGCACGCGCTCAATCGCCGAGAGGTAGACCTCGGTTTTACCGGATCCAGTGACGCCGTCGACAAGGACCACGTCGCCGTGGGCGTCAAGACGGGCATGCTCAATCTGCGCGAGCGCCTGCTGCTGGCCGTTCGTGAGCGCGACCGGCGCTTTGCCGTTCGCAGAGGACAGCGTAGTCTGCTCGCTGCAGCCACGCCAGACGCGGCGCTCCTCCACCACCACGACACCACGCTTTTCGAGCGCCTTGATGGTCGCCGACATGCTGTTGTAGAGCAAGTTGAGGTCGCGTGTCGTGACCGGGCCGCATTGAAGCGCCTCGATGAGCTGACGCTGACGGACCGCGGTCTTGGGCGGCGTGTAGTCGAAACCCTCGGGCGTGAGCATGACCCATCGGTTTTGGATAGGCTTGACAGCAGGACGCTCGACCGCCCACGCCCCGTCATCGCCCTTAACGACACGCGGGCTTCCACCCGGAGGCAAAAACAGACGCAGGCACTCGGAAAGCGTTGCAACGTACTCGCGGCTCATCCAGCGTGCGATACGGGCGGCCTCGGCACTAAAGAGCGGTTTGCTGAGTACAGCCTCGATGGGCTTAATGCGCGCGGAATCGAGGACGGTGTTGCCTTGCGAGTCGCCCAGCTCAGACGCAATGTCGACGATATAGCCCGCGGCCGCACGGTTGCCAAAATGAACTAGGACGGTGGAGCCAATCTGCGCCTCGTTGGCGAGTGACGACGGAATGCCGTAAGCAAACGGCTCGGACAGCGCACGGGTCGGGATGTCGAGGACAACGCTCGCATAGGCGGCGACGGGTTCGGGCGCGGGCTGTGCAGGGGCGACAGCGGATGCCGACACCGCCGGAGTCTCCTCCGGTTCCGACGAACCAAACAGCGACAGTTGCTCGGCCATGGTCTCTGCACCTCCCATCCCATACGTCTACAGAAACAAGAGCCCCGCTCGGGGTGAACGGGGCTCGGATACATGCGTTTACGCAGCTGCTACAGCGCCATCGTGCGGGCGCGGTCGATGCGCGCTAGGCAGTCGTCGCGACCGACGAGCGCCATGGTCTCGCCCAGCGGGGGGCTCACCATGTTGCCGCAGACGGCGACGCGCACAGCCTGGAACACCACGCGCTTCTTGAGGTCCATCTGCTCGGGCAGCGGCTCAAGCGCGGCGTCGATGTTGGCAGCCGTCCACTCGTCCACGCCCTCGAGCGCGGCCTTGGCGGCATCCAGAATGGCACCCATGCCCTCCTTGGCCAGGCCCTTGTTGACGGACTTCTCGTCATACTCGAGCGTCTCGGCCGTGGCAAAGATGGGAGCGGCGACGGTCACGGCGTCGGCCGGCATCTTGGTGCGCGGCTTGACGATGGCAGCAAGCGCATCGATCCAATCCTCGCCGTACTCGACATTACCCTCGATGAGACCCGCCTCGTGCAGCTCGGGGACCATGATCTCGTCGGCAAACTGAGCATCGGACATACCGTTGATGTACTCGGCATTGACCCAGTCGAGCTTCTTGGGGTCGAAGGTCGCCGGGTTCTTGGAGATGCGGTCGAGCGAGAACTTGCTGGCCAGGACATCGCGCGGGATGATCGTGGTCTCGCCGTCGAGCGACCAGCCGAGCAGCGCCAGATAGTTGACGAAGGCGTCGGACAGGTAGCCGGCGTCGCGGTACTCCTCAACCGAGGTGGCACCGTGGCGCTTGGAGAGCTTCTTGCCGTCGGCGCCCAGGATCATGGAGATGTGGGCGAACGTGGGCACGGGCGCGCCGAGGGCCTCGTAGACCATAACCTGGCGCGGGGTGTTGGACAGGTGGTCGTCGCCGCGGATGACGTGGGTGATCTTCATCATGGCATCGTCGACGACGGTAGCGAAGTTGTACGTGGGCGTGCCGTCGGAGCGGAAGATGACAAAGTCGTCGAGCTCCTTGGCGTCGAAGGTCACCTCGCCGTGGACGGCGTCGTGGATGACGACGTCACCGCGGTCCTCGGGCACCTTGATGCGCAGGACGTAGGGCTCGCCGGCCTCGATGCGGCGACGGGCCTCCTCGGGATCAAGATCGCGGCAGCGGCGCTGATAGCCCTGGAAGGGGTCCTTGCGCTCCTGGGCGGCCTTGCGATCGGCGTCGAGCTGCTCCTTGGTGCAGAAGCAGGGATAGGCCTTGCCCTCATCCCAGAGCTGCTGGGCGGCCTGCTTGTACAGGTCCAGGCGCTCGGTCTGGGCGTAGGGGCCAAAGTCGCCGCCCACCTCGGGACCCTCGTCCCAGTCCAGGCCCAGCCAGCGCATGGCGCGCAGGATTATCTGCGTGTTCTCGTCGGTAGAACGGGTGGGATCGGTGTCGTCGATGCGCAGGATGAACGTGCCGCCGTTTGCGCGGGCGAAAGCCCAGTTATAGATAGCGGTGCGGGCGCCGCCGATGTGCAGCTTGCCCGTCGGTGAGGGTGCAAAGCGGACGCGAACGTCTGATGCCATGGAAATCTCCTCGATTGCAGGATGGATGTCTAACCGCATTAGTATAAAGCAACAATGCAACCTCCGCACAAAGGGCACCGACTCACTCATTGGGGACAGACTTAAATGACCACCCAAGACCCACTCATTGGGGACAGACTTAAATGACCAGTCGCTGGGGACATTCTTAGTTTGAGGCTACTCATTTAAGTCTGTCCCCAATGAATAGGTGCGGAAAGGGTGTGAATGTTGGATTTACGCGCTATGATGTGCCCTTGCATACAGAGCCCGGCGGAATGGTAACGGTCGCCGGGACACGTTTTTGAAAGGACAATCATGTCAGAAGAACTTCGTTCCATCCCGCCCCAACACGGGTCCTTTGTATTTACGTCGGAGTCGGTGACCGAAGGCCATCCCGATAAGATCGCCGACCAGATCAGCGACGCCGTCCTCGACGCAATCCTCGCCAAAGAAATAGAGCTGCAGGAGCAGGGCTACATTGCGCCCAACGGCGTTCCCGCCAACGTGGAAAACGTCCGCTGCGCCTGCGAGACCCTCGTGACCACCGGCACCGTCATCGTCGCCGGCGAGATCCGCACCCAGGCATACGTTGACGTGCAGGAAATTGCCCGCGGCGTCATCCGCCGCATCGGCTACAACCGCGCCAAGTTTGGCTTTGACTGCGATACCTGCGGCGTCATGAGCCTCATCCACGAGCAGTCCCCCGATATCGCCCAGGGCGTCGACGAGTCGTTTGAGACCCAGACCGGCGCCACCACCGACCCGATCGATCTTATCGGTGCCGGCGACCAGGGCATGATGTTCGGCTACGCCTCCAACGAGACCAAGACCCTCATGCCCATGCCGCACTACCTGGCAAGCCGCCTGGCCGAGCGCCTGTCCGCCGTACGCCACGACGGCACCCTGCCCTACCTGCGCCCCGACGGCAAGACCCAGGTCACCGTGCGCTACGAGGACGGCAAGCCCGTCGAGGTCACGACCATCGTCATCTCCACGCAGCACGCAGCCGAAATTGAGGACATGGGCAAGATCAAGGACGACCTCATCGAGCATGTCATCGCGCCTGTCATGGATGCTGAGAGCATGCCTTGGGACGGCGCCGACATCTATGTGAACCCCACCGGTCGCTTTGTCGTGGGCGGCCCCATGGGCGACACGGGCCTGACCGGCCGCAAGATCATCGTCGACACCTACGGCGGCTACGGTCGTCACGGCGGCGGTGCCTTTAGCGGCAAGGACTGCACCAAGGTCGACCGCTCCGCCGCGTATGCCGCACGCTGGGTCGCCAAGAACGTGGTCGCCGCCGGCCTTGCCGACCGCTGCGAAGTCGAGCTGGCCTACGCCATCGGTGTGTCCAAGCCGCTGTCGATCATGGTCGACACCTTTGGCACCGCACATGTTGCCGAGGACAAGATCGTCGAGGCCGTCGAGAAGACCTTCGACCTGCGCCCGGGCGCGATCATCCGCGACCTGGACCTGCGTCGACCGATCTACGAGAAGACGGCAGCCTACGGTCACTTTGGCCGCGAAGACGCCGACTTTACCTGGGAGAACACCGACCGAGTCGAAGAACTCAAAGCAGCCTGTGGTCTGTAAGCCAGCGAAAAAAGCTGCAGCCACATAGAAACGCATCAAAAAGAGGTACCGGAACGACCGGTACCTCTTTTTTATTAACCGGTGGCGAAGATGAGTCGACATGGGACGCAGAATAGGTCCCCAGCTGATGTATTTTGCAGCAAGCGTGCCTCTACCATGTATCCTAAGTTCCGAGGGCTTTAGTATTTGGTCGATCGCGAGTTCCGCACGAGCCGGAGAGCACTTAATGTGCTCTCCGTGCGAGCAGGACTGTCCGAGCAGGCGACCAAATACTAAAGCCCTCGGAACGGCGGGACAGAGTATGCCCCGCCCCTCGGGACGACGAGCCACGTAAAGGAGCAACCATGGCAGGCAAGCCGCAAACACTAGCTACGACCTCGGCATTCGAGATCTTGGGCCCCGTCATGGTCGGCCCCAGCTCGTCACATACCGCCGGCGCCCTGCGCTGCGCCCAGGTTGCCGCCAGCCTGCTGGAAGGCCGCATCACCAAGGTCACCTTTGGCCTGTGGAACTCCTTCGCGCACACCTACCGCGGCCACGGCACCGACCGCGCGCTCGTCGCGGGTATCTTGGGCCTCGATACCGACGACGAGAACATCAAGCAGGCCTTTGACCTCGCACGCGAGCAGGGCCTCGACTATCACTTTGAAATTAAGGGCGACGACGCCTCCATCCACCCCAACACCGTCGACATCGACATGGTCGACGACACAGGCGCCACGGCACAGGTCCGCGGCGAGAGCCTTGGCGGCGGCAAGATGCGCATCAGCCGCATCAACGGCGTGGGCGTCGACATCTCGGGCATGTATTCCACGCTGTTTGTGGCGCACCAGGATGTCCCCGGCGTGCTCGCCGCGCTCACGAACCTGCTTGCATACGCACACGTGAACATCGCCTTCTGCCGCACCTACCGCACCGAGGTGGGCGGCCAGGCTTATTCCGTCTTTGAGACCGACGGCGCTCCCGACGACACCGTCGTCCCCATGCTGCGCAAGCTCGACAATGTCGATTACGCCACGTTTATCGAGCTCCCGGGCTCGGCCTCGTCGCTCTCCCCCGGCGTCTCGGCCAAGGAGATCTTCGATGACGGCGAGCAGCTGCTCGATGCGTGTGCCGAGCTCGGTTTGAATATCGGCGCCGTCATGGCCGTGCGCGAGGCGCGTCTAACCGGCGAGGCCCATGCTATCGCAGCCATGCGCCGCGTGCTCGACGTCATGCGCGAGGAGACCACGGCCCCTATCGCCAATCCGCAGCGATCGCTCGGCGGGCTTATCGGCGGCGAGGCCAAGCTCGTCGATGCCACCGGCCGCAACGATTTGAGCACAAGCCTGATGGGCCCCGTTCAGACCGAAGCCGTGGCCCGCGCGATGGCCGTACTCGAGCGCTCCGCCACCATGGGCGTGATCGTCGCCGCCCCCACAGCCGGCTCCGCGGGTGTCGTGCCCGGCTGCGTGCTGGCGCTCGCCGATCACCTCCAGCTCGACGACGAGCAGGTCATGGACGCCCTCTACTGCGCCGCCGCGATCGGCCTCAACCTCACCACAAGCGCCTGCGTCGCCGGCGCCGAGGGCGGATGCCAGGCCGAAGTTGGAAGCGCTGCCGCCATGGCCGCCGCCGCGCTGGTCCAAATGATGGGCGGCACGCCCGAGCAAGCGCTCGACGCCAGCTCCATCGCGCTGAGCAACCTGTTGGGCCTCGTTTGCGACCCCGTCGGCGGCCTTGTCGAGGTGCCCTGTCAAAACCGCAACGCCATCGGCGTGGCCGCGGCCTTTAGCTCGGCGCAACTCGCCCTCGCCGGCATCAAGAGCCTGGTGCCGTTTGACCAGATGGCTCACGTCATGCTCTCGGTGGGCCACGCCCTGCCTGCCACATTGCGCGAGACGGCCAAGGGCGGCGTCGCGCAGGCTCCGGCAGCGCTTTCGGCGTGCGCGAAATGCGGAATATGCGGATAGCGAGCAAAAGCGAACGATAGGTGGGACATATGTCCCACCTATCGTTTATCGCCACCGTTTTCGTAACACAAGCAACTGCGTAATCGCTATAATTCAAGCCCAGTTAAAACACGATGAGCCGCAAGGCGAAACTCGAAGGAAATATATACGATGTCGCAAATCGACCGCAGCCAACTGATTCCCGACCCGCAACAGCCCAACAGGCAGCCCGGAGGCATCCAATCGCCCCGTCCCATCGCGCCGGCCCATGGCCAACAGCACGGCGCGGCAAATACCTCTCCGCGCCCCAATCAGGGCCAGCATCAGCAGCGTCAGCAATATCAACAGCATCAGCAGCGTTCTGCAAATGGCGCCGGTCACAACCAGGGCCCTTCGCACACTCGAGTTTCTAACAACCGCGACCCCGCCGACAACCGCTCCGCAAAGGGCAATAAGACGGGCGGCAAGACGGCGTTTTTCGTCGTCCTCGGCCTTGTCGCTATCGTCTATATCGTGGGCGTCGTGGCGTTTTCGCAGATTGCCTACCCCAACACCACCATCGCCGGCGTCGATATCTCGTTTTCCAACGCCTCATCCGCCGCTACCAAGGTCAACTCGGCCTGGAAGCACTACAAGCTCACCGTTTCGGGTGAAGACTTTAGCTGGACCTATCAGCCCGAATCCGACGAGCCCATCGTCAACGGCGAGGCAGCTGCCCACGAGATTATCGGCAGCAACGAGCCGCTGCTGTGGCCTTCGCGCCTGATTGCCTCGCTCGGCGGCAAGAACGTTAGCACGACCAAAAACGCTACCATCGACCTGGAACAGGACGTCGACCTGTCCATGCTCTCGGACACCTTTGACCAAAAGCAGTTCGAAGAGGATCTGGGGGCCGCCATCGACGCATTCAACGAGGGACGTTCGGGCACCTTTGAGGCATCGAGCTCTTACGACGAACAGGCGGGCAAGTTTACCGTGGAAAAGGCCCGCTCCAACGAAAAGCTCAACCGCGAACACGTGATCAAGTATGCCGAGCTCGAGCTCGCATCACTGGCGGAGTCCGTCGATATCACCAAGATCGGCAACGATGCCTACGAGCCGCTCAACGGCACGCTCACCGACGACCAGATCCAGGCCGCTTGCGATGCCGCCAACAACTTCCTGGGCGTCAACGTGACCCTTAGGCTCAACGGCAACGATGCCGGCAAGGTCGACGGTAGCTCGGTGCTGCAGTGGATCAGCTTTGCCGACCCTGCAAACCCCACGCTCGACACCTCCCAGATCAGCAGCTGGGCAGCAGACCTTGCCAATGGCTTTAACACCGTGGGCTCCACCCGTTGGTGGACGCGCGCCGATGGCAAGCAATGTGCCGTCGAAGGCGGTGACTTTGGTTGGTCTATCGATAGCAGCACGCTTGCCAAGCAGGTCGAGGACGCTATCAACAACAAGCAGACCGGCGAGATTGAGATCAATTACTCCCAGAAGGCCGACACCTTTACCGCCAAGGGCGAGCCCGATTGGAAGGCGTATATCGACGTCGACCTGTCCGAGCAGCACGCGCGCTACTATGACGAGAACGGGAATATCGTGTGGGAGGCCAACTTTATTTCCGGCAAACCGGGCGAAGACGCCACCCCCGAGGGCGTGTGGCAGATCAACAGCAATGACGGCGCCACCAAGCTTATCGGCGCCAAGGACCCCAAGACCGGCAAACCCAAGTACGAGAGCCCGGTCAGCTACTGGATGCCGTTTGAAGGCAACATAGTTGGCTTCCACGATGCAACGTGGCAAAACGACAAGAGTTTCGACGACCCCAACTCCTACAAGTGGTGCGGCAGCCACGGATGCATCAACCTTCGCCTGGCCGACGCCAAGGCGCTACACGATTGCATCAAAGTCGGCCTGTGCGTGGTCGTGCACTCCTAGCACATCTCACGCGTCACAACAAAGTCCAGCGCCGCCTACCTTTCATTGCTGAAAGAAACGTGCCTATGCGCCCGCCTCAACCGGTGGGCGCATATACTAATCGGGAAACGTTTTATAAAGGAGACGCTATGTCAAATGTCCCCACCATCACCCCGGGCCCGGACGATTCCGAGCGCACGCCGGAAGGTGCCACCGAAACCCTACCACTTATCACGAGCGTTCATACCGCACAGCAAAACGATCGCGAGCAAGCCAGCGCCGGGATTTCCGATGACGAGGCATACGCAAAACTCAAGGCCAAGCGTGCCGAGCGCCGACATAAAAAGCTTGTCCGCCGCGGTATCGCGGCCGGCATCGTGGGCGGCGTTATCCTGATAGCCATCATCGTGAGCGTTGTCCTCAATTCCCAACCGCAATCTACAGGCGGCCCTGTGACCGATATGGTCATGGAAGGCACCTTTACCACGACCGTCGAAGCCAAGGGACAGCTCAAGCCTATTTCAGCCTCGGTCGTCTCCCCTTCCGTCGATGGTACGGTGGCGCAGATCAACGTGCAGGCCGGACAGAGCGTCAACGAGGGCGACGTGCTCATGACTATTAAGAACGACGCGCTCGATAACGCTGTTTCCGAGGCGCAGCGCGCGGTCGCGGCCGCCCAGGAAGACCTGAACAATGCAAAGGCGACGCTCGCGGCCGCACAGGCCGCACCGGCAACGGACGGTGACGGATCGACCGGCCCATCGGACGCAAGCACCAACGCAAATGCCGTCTCGACCGCCCAGCGCAACCTCGCCTCGGCCCAGGCAACGCTGGAGCAGGCAACTGCAAAGGCGGCCGAGCGCACCGTAAAGGCCCCCAGCTCGGGCAACATCGTCGAGCTCAACGCCAAAGTCGGTGCCACGGTGACCGGAGGCACGATCATGGGCGAAGGCGACACGAGCGGCGGCAAGCAGTGCATGCAAATCGCCGACCTGTCCAAGATGAAGGTGACGGTTCAGGTGGGCGAAAAGGATATCGCCAAAATTGCCGTGGGCCAAAGCGCCAACGTGACCTATCCCGCGTTTCCCGATATCGTGAGTCAGGGCACCGTCACGGCTATCGCCTCGGTGGCAAACTCCGACGCCGCCAACGGTGGCGGCGGCAGCGTAACCTTTAACGTCGACATTCTCATCGAGGCGCCCGACGCGCGCCTGAAGCCGGGCATGACGGCCGAGGTATCGGTGGTGACAGAGCAGCTCGACGACGTGGTGATGGTGCCGACGATGGCGCTCATGACCGAAGACGGCGAGCACTATTACGTCAATCTGGCCACCGATTCGGAAGGCAAGAAGACGCGCCGCGTGAAGGTGACCGTCGTGACGCAAAACGACAACGAGGCTGTAGTCGGTAAGACGCAGGTCAAGCGCGACGACCAGGGCAACGAGATCAACCCAGACGTCCCGGTTACCAAGTTACGCGACGGCGACACCATCGTGACGGATACCGGCACAGGCATGACGGCAGACGGCGGCGACAATATGTCTGCCGACGAGGGCAAGTAATGCGTCCCGTCATCGACATCCGCAACGTGCACCGCATCTTTGAGAGCGAGGCCGGTTGCGCCCACATCCTGCACAACGTGAGCCTGGCGGTGAACCCCGGTGAGTTCGTCGCCATCACCGGCCCCTCGGGCTCGGGCAAGTCGACGCTCATGAACATCCTGGGCTGCCTGGACAAGCCGACGGCGGGTGATTATTTCCTGCAAGGGCTCAACGTCGCCGAGCTCGACGATGATGAGCTCACCGAGGTGCGCGCGCTGAGCATCGGCTTTGTCTTTCAGAGTTTTAACTTGCTGCCGCGTCTGACGGTGATCGAAAACGTCATGCTGCCGCTGTCCTACACCAATGTGCCGCGTAGCCAGCGCGAGATGCGCGCCGTGCACGCGCTGCAAGCCGTCACACTGCCGGTCGACCATTGGGACCACCGAATATCGGAACTCTCGGGCGGACAGATGCAGCGCGTCGCCATCGCGCGCGCCCTCGTCAACGACCCGCCCATCATTTTGGCCGACGAGCCAACGGGAAATCTAGACTCGACAACCGGGGCGCTCGTCATGGAAACCTTCCACAAGCTCCAGAAACGCGGCAAGACCATCGTACTCATCACGCATGACCCCGGCATCGCCGCCGAGGCCGATCGAGCCGTAACCATCCGTGACGGGCGAATCCATGACGGCGCATATGTCGCGCATACACCGAATACGTTACGAGGGGCCGTCAACAACCTGCCCGCGATTTCTGCAACCACCAATCAGCCGAAAGGAGCGAAGGCATGAGCACCCGCGATCTTGTCCAAGAAGCCCTTCACTCGCTCGAGGCCAACAAGGGACGCAGCCTGCTCACCATCCTTGGCATCGTCATTGGCATCGCCTCGGTCATCGCCATGACTTCGCTCATCGGCGGCATCCAAAACAGCCTAGTCAACAGCCTGGGCCTCAATGCAGCCCGCATGGTAGAGATCTATTCGTCCCAAGAACTCACCGATTCGGATGTGGAAAAGCTTCGCAAACTGGTGCCGCAGATTGAGCAGATCGGCATCGTCGATAGCGCCTATTCCGAGTACAAGGTCGGGGATAAAAGCTATACCGTCATGGCACACGGCGTCGATAGCGACATGCTCGATGCCGTGGGCGCCAGCAAGATCGTTGCAGGGCGCACCTACAACGGTATCGAGTCAAAATCCGGTGCGCGCGTGGCGCTCATCGGCCGCGGCGGTGCCGAGCAGCTGTACGGTAACGAACAGGACGCACTCGGCAAGACCATCAAGGTGTCGAGCGGAGAAGTGCAAATTGTCGGCGTTATCGATGGTGGCAGCGAATCCATGGGTTCGCTGAACCTGTACATGCCACGGGCCGCGATCGCCGAGCTCTACGGCGATGACAATCCGTCGTTTCCGAGCGTGACGGCGCTCGCCGCCGAAGGCACGGATATGGATAAGCTCTGCAAGACCATCGAGTCCAAGGTGCGTAGCATAAAGGGCATCTCGAAGGACGACGAGTACGATAGCATATCGGTAAGCTCCATGAAAAGCGCTATCGACTCCCTCAATTCCTTTATGGGCGCCTTCTCGCTCATCATGGGAGCGGTTGCCGGCATTTCGCTGCTCGTGGGCGGTATTGGCATTATGAATATGATGCTCACCAACGTGACCGAGCGCATCCGCGAGATCGGTATTCGCCGCGCGCTTGGTGCAAGCCGACGTGATATCACCTCTCAGTTTTTAGCCGAATCCTCGGCGCTGTGCATCACCGGCGGCATTCTCGGTGTTGTGATCGGCTATCTGCTGGCATGGGGGCTCGCGTTTTTTGCCGCCAACTCGGGCATCATGAGCAAGTTTGGAGCCAGCGGAGCCATTACGCCAAGCTTCTCTGTTACGACCGTGCTGCTCGCCTTTGCCGTGTCCGTCGGCATCGGTGTGATCTTTGGCTTCTACCCCGCCCGCCGCGCCGCAAAGCTCGATCCAGTCGAGTGTCTGCGCTACCAGTAAGCCACTACCAATACGTTGCGGTGAAATAGTGACTGTTTAAGCGTCTAAAAGCGCATATTTGACACTATTTCACCGTAACTTAGAAGGTGTTGGGGCATGACACTTCGCCCCAAATCAAATTGATTCGTTGAATAGACACATTATGGATTCTTTAGACGCATTTAATTCCACATATGGGTATTATCTCACGCGAAGTACACGTGAAAGGATATGCCCATGTCGCTTACACAGTCAGCGGAGCGCGCAGCACTCAACAAACTCATCGATTATCTCGACGACAACCCGCAGGAAAACATCGATAAAATCATGGACCTCGTGAACAAGCTGGTCCCCGACCGCGTGTTTCCCGCGCAGCGCGAGGCGTTCACCAACGTCATCAAGAGCCGCGGCAACTGGTATGACCTGATCATGCGCGTCTTCACCCTCAATCCCGATATGCGCACCAAGTTGCTCAAGGCACTAATTGTCGACGGCAACCTGCTCGCTTGGCCGCAGCAGGAAAAGAACCGTGAGATGTACCAGTGCAATATTCCGTGGGCCATCCTGCTCGACCCCACGAGCGCCTGTAACCTGCATTGCACGGGCTGCTGGGCAGCCGAGTACGGCTATAAGCAGAATCTCTCGTTTGAAGACATCGACTCTATCATCACGCAGGGCAAAGCGCTCGGTACGCATATCTACATATATACGGGCGGCGAGCCGCTCGTCCGTAAGCACGACCTCATCAAGATCTGTGAAAAGCACCAAGATTGTGTGTTCCTTTGCTTCACCAACTCCACGCTTATCGATGAGGCATTCTGCGATGACATGATCCGCGTGGCAAACTTTGTCCCCGCTATCAGCGCCGAGGGTAACGAGCACACCACCGATGCACGCCGCGGCGAGGGCACCTATGCCAAGATCGAACATGCGATGAAGCTCCTGCGCGAGCGCAACCTGCCGTTTGGCATCTCGACCTGCTGGACCAGCGCCAACGCCGATACCGTCGCCACCGAGGAAAACATGGACTGGATGATCGAGGAGGGAGCGCTCTTCTGCTGGTATTTCCACTTTATGCCGGTCGGGCGCAACGCCACCTCGGAGCTCATGCCCACGCCCAAGCAGCGAGAGCGCATGTATCGCTTTATCCGCGAGATGCGCGAGAAAAAGCCGCTCTTTACACTCGATTTCCAAAATGACGGTGAGTTTGTTGGCGGCTGCATTGCAGGCGGGCGCCGCTACCTGCACATCAATGCTGCGGGCGACGTGGAACCGTGTGTTTTCATCCACTATTCCAACGCCAACATCCACGACGTGAGCTTGCTTGACGCGCTGCGCTCTCCCCTCTTTATGAAGTATTACGAGGGCCAGCCCTTTAACGACAACTACCTCAAGCCCTGCCCCATGCTCGAGAACCCCGACGTGCTGCCCAAGATGGTAGCCGAGACGGGCGCCACGAGCACCGACCTGGTCGAGAAGGAAACGCCCGAGCAACTACGCGAAAAAACGCGCGCCGCAGCCGAGGCCTGGGCACCCGTGGCAGAACGCATTTGGAACGATCCCGACGATCCGCTCTATACCAAACGCCATGAGGACGAGACGCAGGGCATGGCCGACAGCGACATGCATAAGTTTGAACAACAGGGTCGCAAGCTCAAGAGCAACTGCTAGTGCCCGATAACGCAGTTGCCAAAGAAGGCGCTGTGCCACGAGATAGTCCTCGAGGCCCAGCGCCTTCTATATCTTCCAAAACCTCTTAAGTTGCGGTGAAATAGGGAGTGTTTAAGCTGCTAAAAGGCCTATTCAGTCCCTATTTCACCGCAACTCAGGGGGGGATAAAGCGCTCGTGCTATTCGAAACGAGATTCCAGGCTCGATAGGCCGTTCAACGTCAGATTGTTAGCGACCGCCGAGATGCGCTCAATGGGAACCGAGCCGTCCGACAACGCCCACGTCCGATAGATGCCGATAATACCGGACAGCAAAAACGCCAGGTAGTAATCGAACATCTCGTCCTTTAGACCCTCGGGCAGCAGATCGCGCTCAGCGATCTCGTGCTCGAGCGGCACACGCAGACGAGCCATAAAGTCGTCAAGCGGAATGTTTTCGATCAACTGGCGATTAAGCACCAGGTTGTTGCACAGCGCCTCGTTAACGGTCTTGAAAAAGGATGCCGCAGCGCCAAGTGCGCGCTCATTGGTGTCGCCGCCCATGGAGGAAAGCGTCTTCTCGACTGAATCGACGATCATCTCGACCACATCGACGGCAATGGCGTCGAGCAAGCCGTCGACCGTGCCAAAGTGCACGTAGAAGGTCTTACGGTCGACATTTGCCTCGCGCGCGATAGCGCTCACCGTAATATCGGCCAGGGGCTTTTCCATGAGCAGTCGCTCAAACGCCGAAAGAATCGCATTGCGACTACGGACGATACGACGGTCAAGGCGCGGTTTGGTGGTAGCCATAGACGTGTCCCCTTCATGCCAACAGCCCACCTGTAAGTCCTCTACATGTGGGAGATAATCAACGTAAGAGGATTATCCTACAACTCACATCGCAATGACGAGCGTCATCAAGAACGCACGACTCGCCCACTGAGTCCTAGGGCCGCTTCTTTTTATTGAGCGCCGCCGGGGAAACGCGAATGCCGTCGCCAGTCTGACGAACGTAGGTCTTGCGAGCCGGCTTAGAGGCCACAGCAGCCTTTTGAGCACGCTGATTGGGGTCCACGGTAACCTGGGACGCAGGATGTGCCTTAACGGGCGCAGAGGGCGCCTGAGGCGTGCGTCCGAACTTTCGCATCACACGGTCCCAGCGCGCATGAATGCTCTCGTTATGGGCACTCTTAAGGCCCAGCAGCGGGGCGGCCAAAATGGTCGGCGCGATAAAGGTGATCAGGCGCCACAGCAGATAGCCGGCAGTCGATGCCGTGCCAAAAAAGTGACCCAAGAAAAGTGCGAAGCCACCCTCGGCGCCACCAGTGCCGCCGGGCAGCGGAACGGCGGAGCTCAGCAGCTGGACAAAGGCGCTCGCGGCCATGACCGAGAAAAAGTCAACTTCGTGGTGGCCAAAGGAGAGCATCAAAAAGTACGGAACCAGGTAGAAAAACGCAAGCTGCAGCATAGTGATGACGACCGTGAGCAGCATGGACGAAAAATGACCGGCAGAGAGTTTGAATTTCTCGGAGAATGAGTAGATCTCGCCATCGACAAAGGTGCGCCAGCCCTCGATCTTTGTAGCCGAGACGCCCATTCGCTCGAGCCAATTGATGATGCAGTGCGCGACGCGAGTGACGGTCTTGGGCATGAGCGCGACGGCAAAAATGCCAAGCAGAATGCAGCAGTGACCGCCAAAGCTAAAGACGCACAGCAGCGTCATGTCGCCATAGCGCTCGGCGAAAAACGGCATGCGGGCAAGCAGCAGAATGGCGCCCCATGCCACCAGGCCAAACTGGTACACGATAAAGCGCGTGAACTGCGTGGCACCCGCTTCGCCCACGTTTTGGCCAGCTTTGGTCAGACGGTAAATCTGGGCAGGCGTAGAGCCCATCATCATGGGCGTCAGGTTGCCAAAGAAGATGCCGCTCGCCTCGACCGAAATGAGGTCGCGGATACCGACGGGCGATTCGGGGTCGAGCCAAACGGCGATCGCGTACGCCACGATGCCAAAAACGAGATACAAAAACATGCAAAAGCATGCAGCAAAGAGCCAGGGCATCTGAACGCTGGACATAGCGGCCCAAAACTGCCCCATCTGCCCGGTCACGACCAGATAGACGATGTAGCCGATCAGCACAACGCCGATGAAGATGGCGCCGCGACGCGCGCTCTTGTTGTCATCGCCGCCAGAAACCTCGACCTGAGGCTTTGGGCTATGCTGAGAGGACTCCGTCATGAGGCTCCTTCTGACCGTCAAAGTATCTGGCCTATTGTACCCGTATGGGAGATGAGCAAAACGTAAAGCAATGGGGCAAATGGGATTAACAGACCAGACCACTTGCAATAAAAAACCCGGCCTTCATACGAAAGACCGGGTATCTAAAACATGGTAGCCCGTACCAGATTCGAACTGGTGATC
Source organism: Collinsella sp. (assembly GCA_036426035.1). Classification (GTDB taxonomy): domain Bacteria; phylum Actinomycetota; class Coriobacteriia; order Coriobacteriales; family Coriobacteriaceae; genus Collinsella. Next base: position 10,315 of record JAXJPE010000079.1, on the reverse strand, counting down.
TCCGCCTTGAGAGGGCGGCGTCCTAAACCGCTAGACGAACGGGCCATAAGCCTCAACAGAAAAGAAGTGGTAGCCCGTACCAGATTCGAACTGGTGATCTCCGCCTTGAGAGGGCGGCGTCCTAAACCGCTAGACGAACGGGCCTCATGACATCTGCACTGCCGTGCTGCGAGGATATATATTACGGGACAAAAAACGCGAGCGCAAGAAGAAATTCCAAATTGCCCAAATTTTGTCGGGAGGTTATGGAAAGCGCAGTTAAAAGCCACAGCCTATGATTTTTTAAGCACCGCCCCAGAAAAATCATCCTAGGTTGAGGTGGGCCAGGATGGCTTCGCGCTCGTTTGGAACATTGTCCTCGATCACAGCGTCGAGGGCGGCGTTGAGCAGCTGCCCCAACTCCGGCCCGGGCTTGACGCCAGCGCGGATCAAGTCGCCGCCGTTGATGGCAAGCATCTTGAGCGTATAGGGCTCCCCTGCCTCAAGCAGTCCGTGGGCGAGTGAGCGCATCTCCGCGATCGTCTCGACGTAATAGAAGCACGACGGCGCCTTACCGAGCGTATCGGCACGTTTAAGGTCCATAAGCTCGTCAATCAGGCGCGGCGTGTCGGCGCCCTCGCCCGAAAGCAAGCGCATCATATTGAGCAAACAGGAACGCTCAGGGCGCAACGGCTTATCGTGATACTTGATAAGCAGGCAAACGTCGCGAACCAAATCGTGCGAAAGCGCCAGGCGATCCATAATGGTGCGCGCCTTCTTGGCGCCAAGCTCGGGATGGCCGTAAAAGTGGCCGCTGCCCGCATGGTCGACCGTAAAGCAATCGGGCTTGGAGACGTCGTGCAAAAACGCTGCCCACATTAAGCTCGGCGAAGGCTCCACGCCGTCACACAGCGCTAACTCCCCCGCCACCGTCAACACACGAGCAATATGCTCATAGACATTAAAGGCATGGTAGACGCTGCACTGGTCAAACCCACGAGCCGGCGCAAGCTCGGGCACGGCGGCACAAATGAGCTCGGGGTAGCGCAGCATCGCGTCTCCCCCATGACCGGTCGAAAGAATGCCTTCGAGCTCAATGCCCACACGCTCGCGTGCCACGGCATCGAGCAGCGGCGAGCATGCGGCAAGCGCCAGTTTGGTCTTAGGCTCGATCATAAAATCCAGGCGGCAAGCAAAACGCACGGCGCGCAGCATGCGAAGCGCATCCTCGTTAAAGCGACGCTTGGGATCTCCAACGGCACGGATCAGCTTACGCTCCAGGTCGCCCTGGCCATCATAGAGGTCGACAAGACCGCGCTGGGGATGCCAAGCCATGGCATTAACGGTAAAGTCACGACGCGCCAGATCGTCCTCAAGCGACGCCGCACGCTCCACACTCTGGGGATGGCGGCCATCGGTGTAAAAGCCGTCCAAGCGATACGTCGTGACCTCAATACGCTCGCCATCGCAAATGGCGGTGATGCCGCCAAATTTAATGCCCGACTCAACTACAGCAATATCAGCCGCCTCGAGTGCCGCTTTGGACTCCTGCCACAGACCGCTGCAGCACATGTCAACATCGTGGCTGGGGCGTTCCATCAGGGCGTCACGTACCCAACCGCCCACGAACCAGGCCTCAAGACCGGCTGCCTCAAGCGCATGTAGCACACGCAGGGAGGCGTCTGAGGGCTGCGTACCGTTGAGCGAAACATTGCACATACCTATGGCCTCCTACGCATGCAAGCGTTAATCGATGGTTCTCAAGAAGTCTAACAAGAAACAGCCTCCGCTGCACACGCAAGTCCGATAAACAAAAACGCATCCGTCTTGGTCTAAGACGGATGCGAAATAATCGAACTATTCAGGCAAGTTGTCGGAACTAGCAGACCTGACGGATGGCGATACCCTTCTGGTACTCATCGACCTTGGCAAAATCGCCCAAACCCGGGCACTCGACCACGTTGGCGCCGGTGGCCATCGAGAGGCGCAGGGCGTCCTCAACACGCTCGGGGGCATCGTGCCACACGGACAGGAAGGCAGCGAGCGAGGAATCGCCGGCGCAGACCGTCGACAGCAGCTTGACCTCAAAGGTGCGGTTGGCAAACCAGATGTGCTCGCCGTTGGAGAAGTACGCGCCGTCGCCACCAAGGGTCAGCAGCACGTTCTTAGCGCCCTTGGCGTGCAGCTCGGCCATCGCGCCCTTGACAGACTCGTCATCTCCACCGCTCACCTTAATGCCAAAGATGTCGAGTAGCTCGTCGTCGTTAGGCTTAATGAGCAGCGGCTCCATGGCAATGAGGTCGGCCAGCTGATGGCTCGAGATATCAAGCACGAACTCGGCACCCTTTGCCTTAACACGACGAAGTACCTCGGCCAGGAAACCCTCGGAGGTGTTGGGGGGCAGCGAGCCACTAATGACCAGGCAGGTCATGTCGTCGAGCGAATCAATGAGCTCAAACATCTCCTGCTCGTTGGCCGCATTGATGGCAGCGCCAGCGTTGACCATGTTGTACTCGGTATCGGGACCGGCGTTGAGGAAGACGTTGACGCGCGTGATGCCGTCGGTCCACACGGGCTTAACGGGCACGCCCAGGGCCTCAGCGCCCTTGACGATAAACTCGCCCGAGAAGCCGGCAAAAAAGCCCAGGATCGTGGTGTCGACGCCGTAGTGATCCAGCGTGAACGAGACGTTGAGGCCCTTGCCGTTGGGCGTGTAGACCGCGTTGCGCGTGCGGGTGACAGTGTTGGCGGAAAGACCGTCGCAGGCAATGTTGTAGTCAATGGCCGGATTTGCAGTGAGCGTGTAAATCATGAATGTTCCTTTCACAAGGTAACGTGTTAATGAAAGTATATTCCACGCTTCGGGAAAAGACCATAGCAACTCGGCAAACGGTGTAGAACGCGTGCAGGGCGGCGGGATGACGGGCAAATAGAAACAGGGTCCTTGTCCTGTCGCTCGCCCACAATATACAAAAATGACGCCCCAGCCAAAACCGGGGCGCCATAGAACCACGAATATGTCGTGTTTCGCTTACTTGCGGTCGAGCTTGCGGACAGCAACGCGCTTGCTGTACTCATCGACGTGACCGAAGTCGCCGATGCCGACGGACTCGGCAACGTTGGCGCCGGTGGCCATAGCGAGCTTCATGGCCTCCTCGACGTTGTCGCGATCCCTGTACCACTTGTGCAGGAACGCGGCGAGGGTGCAGTCGCCGGCGCAGACAGAAGAGACCAGCTTGATGTTGAACTCACGCTTGGCATACCAGATGTCCTCGCCGTTGGAGAAATAAGCGTCGCCGCGGCTACCGCGGGTGAGCAACACGTTCTGGACGCCGGCCTCGTGAGCCAGCTTCATGGCAACGCGGACCTCGTCGTCGGTGTCGACCGGCACGCCGAAGATGGCCTTCATCTCGTGATGGTTCGGCTTGATGAGCAGCGGCTTCTTGTGAGCGAGCTCCTTGAGCTTGTCGGAGGACAGGTCCAGGACGACGTCGGCGCCACGAGCCTGAGCGTGCTCCATGACCTTAGCCAGGAAGTCGGGCGTAGCTTTGGGAGGCACGGAGCCGGAGACAATCAGGCACTCAAGATCGCCCGCGGTGTCCAGGATGTTGTAGAGCTCCTCCTGGTGCTGCGGCGTAATAGGAGCACCGGGGTTAAGGATGCCGTACTCGTGCTGGCCATCGTTGACGTAGGTGTTGATACGCGTGATGCCGTCGGTCCAGACCGGGCGGCACAGGCAGCCCAGGTTCATGACCTCCTCGACGATAAACTTGCCCGTGAAGCCAGCGAAGAAGCCGAGCGCGACGGTGTCGACGCCCATCTTCTTAAAGGCGAAGGACACGTCGAGGCCCTTGCCGTTAGCCGTGTAGCTGGCCGAGCCGGTGCGGACGTTCTCATCGGGCTCGAGCGGAGAGCTCGAAACCGTCATGTCGACAGCCGGGTTAGCGGTTAGCGTGTAGAACATTTACAGTACCCCCTGTATATGTGAGGGCCGCGTGGCCGGCCCATTCCAACCACGCGGTTACCTCTGATACCAAATTAGCGAGCTGCGGACTCGAGCAGTGCCTTGACCTCGGCGGCGGTGTTGCAGGCGAGTGCCTTCTCGGCGAGCTCGTCGCACTCGGCCTTGGTCCACTGGCTGATGGTCTTGCGGGCGCGCAGGATCGACGGAGCGCTCATCGAGAACTCCTCCAGGCCCCAGCTGATCAGCAGCGGCTCGAGCAGCGGATCGGCAGCGGCCTCGCCACACATACCGACCATGATACCGGCCTTAACGCCGCTCTCGATGATGTTCTTGAGCGAGCGGAGCACGGCGGGATAGTACACCTGGTACAGGTTGGAGATGGTGTCGTTACCACGGTCGGCGCACATGGTGTAGCCGATCAGGTCGTTGGTGCCGATGGAGAAGAAGTCAGCGACCTCGGCCAGACGGTCTGCGAGCAGCGAAGCGGCGGGCGTCTCGACCATGATGCCGACCTCGATGTTCTCGTTGAACTTGCGACCCTCTTCGGTCAGCTCGGCCTTGCACTGCTCGACGAGCTCCTTGACAGCCAAGACCTCCTCGACGCAGGTGACGAGCGGGATCATGATCTTGACGTCACCGAAGGCGCTAGCGCGCAGCAGAGCGCGGAGCTGGACCTTGTACTGGTCGGGATTGGCCAGGCAGTAACGCACGGCGCGGAAGCCCATGAAGGGGTTGTCTTCCTTGACCATATGCAGATACGGAATCTCCTTGTCGCCACCCACATCGAGCGTGCGGATGATGACCGGAGCGCCCTTGAGCGCGCTGGCAACCTTACGGTAGGCGTTGAACTGCTCCTCCTCGGAAGGAAGCTCAGCAGAGTCCATGAACAGGAACTCGGAGCGGAACAGACCGATGGCCTCGGCGTCGTGATCGAGCGCGTTGGGCACGTCATCGGGGTTACCGATATTGCAGGCGATGATCTTCTTGATGCCATCGGCAGTCACGGACGGCTTGCCACGGAAGGCCTCGAGGGCTGCCTTCTCGGCAGCGAAGGCCTCGGCCTTGGCGGTGTAGGCAGCGAGCGTCTCCTCGTCGGGATCGGCCTCGACGATACCCTTGCCGCCGTCGACGACAACGGTCATGCCGTTGCGCAGCGCGGTGCAGCTGTTGGAAACCGAAAGGACAGCCGGGATCTCGAGGGCGCGCGCGATGATCGCGGAGTGCGACGTGCGGCCACCGGTCTCGGTGACGATACCGGCAACGTGGGCCTTATCGATCGTGGCGGTCATGGACGGCGTGAGGTCGTGCACGACAACGACAGTGTTCTCGGGCAGGACGGAGAGGTCGACAACCTCCTTGCCCAGCAGCTCGGCCAGAATGCCGGTGCGGATGTCGGCGATGTCGGCCGCGCGCAGACGGAACATCTCGTCGTCCATGGACAGGAACATGTTCTCGAACATGGTCGAGGTGTCCATGAGCGCCTGCTCGGCGCAGGTGCCGCCGTCAATGGCGGCGTTGATGGCGTCGGTCATGCCCGGGTCCTGAGCCAGGACAATGTGTCCGCTCATGATCTCGGCCTCGGCCTCGCCCACCGTCTCCTTCATGTGGTCGGCCTGAGCCTGGGTCTTCTCGCAGAAGACCGAAAGAGCGGTCTGATAGCGCTCCTTCTCTGCTGCCGAATCAGCAACCTCGTGCGGCTCAAACGTCAAGTCGGGATCGACGGCGACCATAACGGTGCCGATACCGATGCCCTCGGAAGCGTTGACTCCCTGATACATTCCCATTCCTCTCTCCGTGTCATGTGATAAAGCGTTTTGCCATATCCATGACAAAAGAGCGCAGCTACCTTAAAAACAGGTCACTGCGCCCCCAAATATGAACTTAATTGTTCAACATGCGACCCGTTGGAGTTCTACTCGCCAAGACCGCTCTTGATGAGCTCGATGGCAGCAGCCAGAGCCTCGGCCTCGTCAGCGCCGTCGCACTTGACCTCGACCTCGGTACCGCAGGGGATACCAGCAGCCATGAGGGCCATCGGGGACTTGCCGTTGACCTCCTTCTCGGGGGTAACGACTGTCACGTCGCAGGCGTACTTGCCCATGGTGGAGGCGAAGAGGCCAGCCGGACGCATGTGAAGACCCTGAGGATTAACGAGGGTAGCCTTCTCAGAAACCATAATTGACTCCTTTTTTGTGTTTAACCCCTGTCAGCCATGCGACAGGAGCCATATTCACGACGTTGTTTATCTTAACTCACATCAAACTGTTTTTCATTGTGTTTCGCACGAATTATTGGACGGATGTCGTTGCTGGCCGCTTGTTCGCCCACAGAGGGCCGGGCGCGGCCTGTGAGATTTCCTGCTCTACAGTCCTGCTCGCACGAAGAGCACATTAAGTGCTCTTCGGCTCGTGCGGAACTCGCGATAAATCTCAAAGGCCGCGCCCGGCCCTCTGTGGGCGAACAAGCTGCGGAAACTCGGTTGGTCCAGAGTAATATCGTACGAACGGAATTCTGGCTGAATATTTGTCCGCACGGACGATCCGATAGACAGGCCGCGCTATCCCCTTCTTCTAACTTGCGGTGAAATAGGGACTGAATTTGGGGGTCGTTTAAACAGTTCCTATTTCACCGCAACTTATGGGAGGGGTAGAAAAAGGCGAAGGCCCTGGAGAGGGTCTCCGCCTTATATACAAGGGGCGATGTTATTCGCGAGCTGCGGGATTAGACCAGGCGGGCGTTGATCGTCTTGACGATCTCGGCGGCGTCGGTAGAACCCTTGACGGTGGCACGGAAATCCTCGTCCATGAGCGCCTCGGCGACCTTGGACAGGATCTTGAGGTGCGTGGTGCCGGCCTGGGCACCGGGGATGAGCAAGGCGATAGCCACGTTGACGGGAGCGCCATCCATGGTATCCCAACCGGTTACGCCGGACTCGTCCTTGACGACGATGACGGCGGCCTCGGAAATGGCATCGGACTTGGCATGCGGGATGGCAAAGCCCTCCATCATGCCCGTAGTACCCTCGGCCTCGCGGGCCAGGAAGGCGTTCATCACGGCGTCGGCGTCGCCGGCGATACCGGCCTTGACGGCCTGGTTGGAGACAAAGCTCAGAGCCTCGTCACGAGAAGCGAAGTCCTCGGCGACAAAGACGTTCTCGACCTTCACGAAGTCGGCAGCCTCGGCCTTGGGGGCCTCGACGGCAGCGGCCTTGGGGGCCTCAACCGACTTGGCGGGAGCGGCAGGAGCGGACTTCTGGTTCTTCTCGAAGTCATACTTCTTGAAGGCGACGAACAGGATGCCACCGACCACGGCGCCGATGAGGATCGCGAGGACCCACAGCGGACCGTTCTCGACAACGGGCAGGACCAGGAAGCCACCGTGGGGCGCCGGATCGTGGACGTTGAACATAATGGTCAGGATCGAGGCGATGGAGGAACCGAGCATCATGATGGGCATGACGGGCCAGATGTTCTTGGTCATGAACGGAATGGCGCCCTCGGTGATGTGGGTGCAACCAAGGATGAGGTTGACGACACCGGCGTCATGATCCTCCTGGCTGAAGTACTTCTTGCCGACGATGACGGCGAAGGTGGTGATCAGCGGCGGAACGATGCAAGCGGCGGAGACGGCAGCCATGAAGTTGGTGCCGAAGTTGTAGGTGTCGGTGCCAACACCAGCTGCCAGGGCCTCGGTGAGCATGGCGGTACCGGTGACGTAAGCAGCCTTGTTAACCGGGCCGCCCATGTCAAAGGCGCACATGCAGCCGATAGCAAGACCCAGGACAACAGCGCCGGAGGCAGACAGACCCTTGAGGAAGTCCATCATGGCGGTGTTGATGGCAGCCATGGGGCCGGAGATGCCGAGCATCACGAGACCGACAATCAGCGTGGAGAACAGCGGGTACAGGAAGATAGCCTTGAGACCGTCCAGGTTCTTGGGCAGACCGGCAAAGACCTTCTCGAGCAGCAAGATGACATAGCCAGCGAGGAAGCCGCCGACGATGCCGCCCAGGAAGCCGAAGCCCACACCGGTGCCGCCGGCGTCAATGAGCATGGTACCGTCGGGTCCCTCGACGACAGGCAGACCCTGGATGGCGATCATACCGGCGACGAAGCCGGGGACGAGTGCCGGGCGCTTGCCGATGGACTCGGCGATGTAGGCGGAAAGCACGGGAACCATGAGGTTCATGGCGATGCCGCCGATAATCTTGAGCATAGCGGCGAAGCTGTTGTAGTCGGCCGCCGTCGAATCGAAGGACGTGATGCCCCACAGGAACGAAACGGCGGTCAGGACGCCACCGGCGACGACGAAGACCAGCATGTGGCTGACGCCATTCATGAGGTGCTTATAGATGATGTGGCCGATGGACTCCTTCTCCTCGACCTCATCCTCGACATCGGCAGCAGCCGCAACCGTGTCGTCGCCCTTGGCGGCGAGTGCGCGGTCGATCAGCTTGCCGGCAGCCTCGACGGACAGGGCCTTGGAAACACCAACGGAAACCATGGGCTTACCGGCGAAACGCTCCGCCTGGACATCCTTGTCGGCTGCGACGACGACGGCCTTGGCACCAGCGATCTCGCTCTTGGTGAGCTCGTTCTCGACACCGACCTGGCCATGGGTCTCGACCTTAATGGTCAGACCGCGCTCGGCAGCTGCCTTCTCCAGCGCCTCCTTTGCCATGAAGGTGTGCGCGATGCCGGTCGGACAACCGGTGGCGGCGATGATGTCAAACTTAGCCATATGTCCCTCCTTTTTAAGTTTTGCGCCCGCAGGCGCTCCCCTACACGCGCGTCCTTGCGCGCTTTTCCACATCTGAAAGATACCAAGCCACCGCTTGTACGAGAAGTAATACAGCTCATTTCTCCGGTGAAAGGTTCTTTCATTACCGTAAACGGTCGATGAAAGTTTACCATCAACTATTGAAACGGCAAGGTGTATCTTGTAATTGAAAATGCCCCTATACTACGACATTACAAAACAAGTCCGATTTTCATGCCAGCCAGGAGCCATCCCATGTCCGATAGCAGCAAGAGCGCACTCTCCCTTATTAGTATGCACAGGGGGTACAGCGAGTCCGAGCAGCGCATTGTCGACTATATCCTAGAGCATCAGTCCGAGGCACCGCGTCTGACAGCCGCCCAGCTCTCGCGCGCTGCCGCAACCTCCGAGGCCACCGTCTCGCGCTTCTGCCGCAAACTGGGTTTTGGCAGCTTTCGCAGTTTTCAGTTTTCGCTGGCGCGTGATCTGGAGAGCCAGCGCAATGAAGGCCTTACCGACGAGGTATCGCTCGACAATATGGAGCAGAGCCTCAAGAATATCCTCGCCGCCAAGGTCAGCGAGCTCAATGCGACCATCGATGGCATTGATCACGACACGCTGACAGCCGTCGTGCACGCGTTTAAGAACGCAGGGGCTATCGAATTTGCAGCCGTAGGCAACACCAACGCCGTCGCGCTCGACGCGACATTTAAGTTTTCGCAGCTGGGCCTTCGCTGCATGGCAAGCACCATCAGCGAGACCTCGATTGGGTTTGCGCTTACGCTGCGACCCGGCGATTGTATAGTGCTGATCTCGAACTCCGGCAAGTCGCGTCGACTGAATCGCATGGCGAAAGCGGCTCGCGGTTGCGGTGCCACCGTAGTCGTCATCAGCAGCGACAGCAAGTCTCCGCTTGCTCGCCTGGCAGACTACACCTTTAATACCGTGAACCACGAGGCGCTGCTCACCACGGGCGACTTTGCATTCTCCAAGATGAGCGCCACGATGATCATTGAGGTTATCTACAACTTCCTGCTGCCCGAGATTGAAGACGCCCGAGAGCACATCAGCTACTACGAGGAGCTCATCCAGCCGGATAAGGTCGTGGAGTAGGTTTTATCAGGGGACGTTATGTACCGTTCCGATAAAACTATGCCGGTTTACTACGATGAAATCGGAATATGCGACCACATCGTGTTTTAAAAGAAAACCGCAGGCGTTCTACCTGCGGTTTTCTTTTTACAATTTTAGCTGTGCTCGAGCTATGCCGATTCATAGTAGTAAACCGGCATAGTTTTTTGACGGTCGTGCCAAACAAGCAAGTGGCGGGGCAACAATTACTGATATTTTGATCCCAACACCGCCGGCTCGTTCTAACCTCGAGCTTCTTCGAGCATCTGCTTGGCGTGCGCCAGGCTTGCTTCGGACTGATCGCCGCTCAACATGCGGGCGATCTCGGCGGTACGCGCTTCGCCGGTTACCTCGTCCAAATGCGTCTGGGGAACATCGCCCGGTTCCTTGCTGACGACATAATGCTTGTCAGCCATGACGGCGACCTGCGCCAAGTGGGTTACGACAATCACCTGATGCGTAGCGGCGAGATCTGCCAGCACG